>JAOZLL010000117.1:0-3040 GCA_029934835.1 Flavobacteriaceae bacterium
ATTACCTCTTTATGAGGTAAAATAACTAACCTATCTGGAATAATTAGTGCTCCTTCAGAAGTCAATATTTCACGTTCGCAATAGATGGTTAAGTTCTGTTGGAAGTAATTTGATAATGCTGGATGAGCAACTACATTAACTATTTTTTCACGTATTTCAGCCACCTCTGAATTGCTAATGACGCCTTGATCTAAAAAGGATTGCAAAGCGGTTTCAATATCGGCTTTGGTTTTTACTAAGGCTAATATTTCATGTAACAGATTACCATAAGCTATGGCATCACCTTGCTCTGTATCCCAAAGTAATGATGATTTTGAATAAATACTAACCTGATGATCGGCAATATCAGTACTGATAAATTGTTCTGAGGAAATAGTTTCAATACTCGTTTTTTCACAGTTTGAAGTATCTTTTTTTACACTAAGAATTCTAGCTTTCTCACCAAATGTATAACTTTGTTGTTCCGTATTCCAAAGATTGTTTGCCTTTAGGTAATGAATAAATAAACCCGAGTAAAAGTTGGTATTTTCTTGTCCTTTTCTATCAATTTTAAAATCTGTAATGATGTATAGTTGCTCTATGGCTCTAGTCAAAACAACATATAATAAATTATAATTGTCTAATTCAAGCATTTCACGGCGCTCTTGGTAAAGTTGTCTGCCCGTATCATCGGTAAATTGTAAACTTTTGCTAAATGGAATCAACATTTTATTAAACCCATTATACTGTTCTGGATACTCGATTGGATACCAAACTTTTGGATTGATTTGTCTATAAATATCTAAATCATGTGGATAAATTACTACAGGAAATTGCAAGCCTTTTGCCTTGTGAATGGTCATTATTTGTACTGCATTTTTTCCTTCGGGCATACTGATACTCAATTTTCCTTTCTTTTGTTCCCAGAAGTCTAAAAACCCGATAATATCACTTCCTTTTTGAGTTTGAAATTCTAAAATTACATCTAAAAAATACTGTAAATAGGCATCTGACGAATTGGTGAGGTCAAAAGCTCTAATACTGTATTCTATGGCATCATACAGTGATTTTTGATGAAATCTATTTAACTGGAAATCAACTTGATGAGACTTTAATTTGGCGTAAAAGTCTGATTCATTTAAATGAACTAATTTAGTAAAAAAGTAGTGTTTATCACCTTGAATCTTTTTGTGATAATATAAAAAATCTAATAAACTCAGTCGAGATTTTTTATCGGTAGTCTGGACCAAGCTTTGCAGTAAATTAATAAGGAAATTTACTTTATTGTCATTGGCTAATAGTAAACTTTCGTTAGAAATTATTTCAATTCCATTATCATTTAAATAGCTTGCAATAGCGACACCTTCTTTATTTTTACGAACTAGTACACAAATGTCCTTCCATTTAAAACTAGCATCTAAATTTTGAATGGTTTCTAATACTTTTTTAGGATATAAAAGTTCTGCTTCAGGATCGTCTTTCTCTTTTTGTAGAAAGTCTATTTGTACGTAACCACCAATTTTAGAAGTAGTTTTTTGTTGGTTCCCGTTCTTATATAAATCTTGATAGGTCTTATTTTGCAACAAACTTGCTATATGTTGAAAAAAACCATTATTAAAGTCGATTATTTTAGTAAAACTACGGTAATTTGTATCTAAATCAGCTACTTTTTTAGGAAGTAGAAAAGGTTCGTTTTTTTTAGGATTAGACAAGTCTATAAACTGTTCAGATTCGCCACCTCGCCAACGATAAATGGCTTGTTTGGCATCACCAACTAAGAGTAAACTTCCTCCTTCTTGAGAAAGTGGATTTTCAATTAATTTAGCAAGATTTTTCCATTGCAAAATTGAAGTATCTTGCATTTCATCAATAAAAAAATGTTGAAACTTCTCACCCAATCGCTCGTAAATAAAAGGTGTGGGCTCATCTTGTATTTTATTAAAAATCATTTCATTAAATTCCGCAAGTAGCCTAATATTATTATTTAATTTTATATCCTCTAAGGCTTTGTGGATATAAGACAAAACGGATAAAGGAATGATACTTTCTCTAAATAGTTTCAATAAATTTATTTTACTAATAAGCTGCTCGGTTTTTAAATAGAGATCATAAAATTCATAATAAAAGTTTTCAAAAATAGCTTGAAAAGTATCATCAACTGTTTTTTTAAATAATGTTTTTTCTTCAAAACGTTTTAATAATTTTCCATCTTGAATTGTTCTTGATACATCTTTTTTACTAACGAGCGCATTAAAAAAATTAGGAAGTGATTTATAACTAAAATAATCATCTTGTAAGTTATTCACTTGCAGAATTTCAATTGCCTTTCTCCCAATTTCTTGTAGCTCTTTTTCAAGGAAACTAAGCTGTTTGTATAGTTGTTTTTGAAGTTGCGTATAGTCTGCAAAGTTTTTATCCGAAATTTCTTTAAAAGCTGTGGTATCGCTTTCGTTAGCTAAAATATTGGCAAACTGATTTAAGGTATTGCTGATATCCCAAGTTTTATCTTCATCTGATTTTTGTATAGAGAAAGAGATTAAAGCTTTAGTAAGTTCTTTATCGATTCCTATTTGTGCAATAACGGCATCTACAGCTTCTTCTAACAATCTTTTAGTATCCATTTCTATATCAAAATCCATAGATAAGCCAAAATCATAAGCAAAACTTCTTATAATTCGATGGGTAAAACTATCAATCGTAGTGATATTAAAACCCGAATAATCACGTAAAATTGCTTCAACTATTTGATGTGATTTTTTTTGAATAGTGTTTTTATCCAATCCTGTTTCTTGCATTAAAGGCTGAAGCATATCAGTCGAATGCTTTCGAGCAAAACATTGTAAATTATCAATGACGCGTTCTTTCATTTCAGCAGCTGCCTTGTTGGTAAAGGTAATTGCTAATACTTTTTGAAAGTGAAAATTATCCTCGTTTAGCAAAAGAATTTGTAAATATTCTTTCACCAAAGTAAAGGTTTTCCCACTTCCTGCGGAGGCTGCGTAAACTTGAAATGTAGCTGGATTAGACATTCAATAAATTTTCACCAAAGTACAAAAAATCC
>JAOZLL010000117.1:3140-5205 GCA_029934835.1 Flavobacteriaceae bacterium
ATTCTTTAACAGGAAATGGCTACAAAAAAGTACTAGAAATTGGTCCAGGAATGGGCGTATTAACTCAGTTTTTATTAAAAAAATCATTTGATACGCATGTAATTGAAATTGACAGAGAATCAGTAATTTATTTAGAAGAGAATTTCCCGAGCTTACAAGGTAAAATTCTACCAGCAGATTTTTTAAAACTAGCATTATCTGATCATTTTAAAGAGGAACCTATTGCTATTATTGGTAATTTTCCCTATAATATTTCTACACAAATTGTTTTTAAAACGCTTGAAAATAGAGAACAAATACCCGAATTAGCAGGAATGTTTCAAAAAGAAGTGGCTCAACGAATCGCTGCTCCTCCAGGAAGCAAAACCTATGGTATTATATCGGTTTTGGCACAAGCTTTTTATGATATTGAGTACTTGTTTACTGTACCACCAAGTGTTTTTAATCCGCCACCAAAGGTTGATTCTGGAGTCATCCGATTTATTCGAAAAGAGGATTATTCGTTACCAGTTGATGAAGCTTTATTTTTTAGAGTCGTAAAAACAGCTTTCAATCAACGAAGAAAAACATTACGTAACAGTTTAAAATCCTTTAACTTATCTGATAAGTTAAGAGAAGATGTTATCTTTGCAGAGCGACCTGAACAATTGAGTGTAGCACAGTTTATCGAACTCACTCAAGCTATTAGTACGGATTCAGGTAACTAACCTTGTAAAACTCTTGTACTATGCAGTTTGAAATCACCCATGAATTTATTCAAGAAGTATCAGAACTAATTGCATCGAATAAATCTGATGCAGTTGCTGAATTGTTACAAGATATTCACCCAGCAGATATTGCTGAAGTATTAGATGAGTTTTCTTTTGATGAAGCAGTCTATGTGATGCGCTTATTAAATAGTGAAACTACATCTGATATACTTGAGGAATTAGAAGAAGATACACGTGCTAGAGTATTGGAGCAATTAACACCAAAAGAGATTGCCCAAGAAATTGATGAGTTAGAAACTGATGCTGCAGCTGATATTATTGCGGAGCTTCCCGAAGAAAGAAAAGACCGAGTAATTGCACAACTAGACGATAAGGAACACGCTAAAGATATTGTAGATTTGATGCGTTATGATGAGGATTCTGCTGGTGGTTTGATGGGTAAAGAGTTAGTGAGCGTCAATGAAAATTGGACTATTACACACTGTGTTAAAGAAATGCGCAGACAAGCCCAAGAAATAGGTGAAGTTTATATCGTCTACGTGGTGGATGATGATGAGCTGCTAAAAGGCAGACTATCTTTAAAAAGCCTATTAACTACTTCAACCAAGACTATTGTAAAAGATGTTTATATAGGTGATATTCATTCAGTTATGACGACAGAACATGCCGATGAAGTTGCTTTGGTTATGCAAAAATATGACTTATTTATCATACCTGTAATCGATCAAATAGGTCGTTTAGTAGGAAATATTACTATTGATGATGTGGTGGATTACATTAAAGATGAAGCAGAAAAAGATTACCAAATGGCAGCTGGTTTGACTGATGATGTTGAAGCAGATGATAGTATTTTTGAATTGATTAAAGGTCGTTTACCTTGGTTAATTTTAGGTTTAATTGGTGGTTTAGGAAGTGTTTTTATTTTAGAAGGATTTGAAACGGTAATGTTAAATCCTGAATATCGTGCTTTGTTCTTTTTCACACCTTTGATAGCAGCAATGGCAGGTAATGTTGGTGTACAATCATCGGCAATTGTCGTGCAAGGTTTGGCAAATAATATTATTAAAGGAAGTATTTGGAAACGTTTGTTAAAAGAGGTTAGTCTGACTTTATTAAATGGTATTGTATTGGCATTAATGATTTTGGGTTTTGGCTATTTTATGTCTTATGAATTGAGTTTTAGCTTGACCATTGCTACTTCATTAATTGCAGTTATTATTATTGCGGCATTGGTAGGAACTTTTGTACCCATTATTTTGGATAAAAAAGGTATTGACCCAGCTTTAGCAACAGGACCTTTTATTACTACCAGTAATGATATTTTTGGAATTTTTATTTTCTTTTATATAGCAAAA
>JAOZLL010000118.1 GCA_029934835.1 Flavobacteriaceae bacterium
TATCAATCTCAAATAGCAGAAGAGAAAAAAAAGTATAAGGTAGAGTTGGAGAGTTTAGATAAAGCCAAGCAAAATTTTGAGAAAAAGAAGAAGATAGAAAACGAAATGTTTCAAGAACGTTTAGAAAAACAACTAAAAGAGGATACGAAAGCTATTGAAGAAAAGCTTAAAACTAAGTTAGTAGCTGAACAGTCAGAACAATTTGCCGTCTTACAACAGGAATTGAACGAAAAGTCAGAACAGATAAAAGAGCTTAACCGTACCAAAGCTGAAATAGAAAAACTAAAACGAGAAAAAAATGAGATAAAAGATGCTGTTGAAGCTGAATCTCAAAAAAAGTTAAATGAAATACTGTTAACAGAGAAAGAAAGAATTAGAAAAGGAGAAGAGGAGAAAAACGAATTACGTTTTAAAGAAATGCAAATGCAATTAGAAGCTCAAAAAAAGCTTACCGAAGAAATGAAACGTAAGCAGGAGCAAGGCTCTATGCAATTGCAAGGAGAAGTACAAGAATTAGCTATCGAAGAATGGTTGGCTGTACAGTTTCCGTTAGACACTATAGAAGAAATTAAAAAAGGGGCAAGAGGTGGAGATTCAATACAAACTGTCAATACACGTACTGTTCAAAATTGTGGGACTATATATTATGAAAGTAAACGAACAAAAGATTTTCAACCCACTTGGATAGAGAAATTTAAAGCTGATATACGAGATAAAGGGGCTACCATAGGTGTTTTAGTAACTGAAGTAATGCCTTCTGACATGAAAAGGATGGGTTTAAGGGATGGAATCTGGATTTGTAACTACGAAGAGTTTAAAGGTCTTTGTGCTGTACTCAGAGAATCCATTGTTCAGTTAAGTACGGCAATTAGCTCTCAGGAAAACAAAGGTGACAAAATGGAATTGTTATATACTTTTCTAACAGGAAACACCTTTAGAATGCAAGTAGAAGCAATCGTTGAGGGCTTTACACAAATGAAATCAGACTTAGAAAGTGAAAAACGATCTATGCAACGTATTTGGAAACAAAGAGACAAACAAATTGATAAAGTAACTACTAATACTATTGATATGTATGGCTCAATTAAAGGTATTGCGGGAAATGCTATACAATCGGTTAAAGCTTTGGAATTACCAGAAGCCGATGATGATTTGGAATTAGACTTATAGTTATTATATAAAACAATGGAAAACGAAAAAATTGAAACTTTTTTAATGCTTATTAAGCATGAAATGTTTGCAGAACAATTAGAAACAATTAATAGAGCTTTTATAAAACAAGTTGTTTTAAGAGCTGGTGGAAAAGTTAGTGATATTGATGAAGTACTTAAACATCCTTCTGTTAGAGAAATTGATGATGATTTGTTCTACATTAAAAAATAATTTGTCATTTCTCGACCTCATAAAACTTTGGCTCAAACAAGAGTTAAAAAAATTGAATTATGAATAAAAATGAAATAAAAAATAGATTCTTTGACTATTCAGTAGACGATTATAAATACTATTAAAGAGCATTTGACACCTTGAGTAGTGTTATAAGTGGGTTTGGCTTATATGCTGTTTTAGAGTTAATTAAATTTTATTTTGAGAATAATTATAAAACATTTTTACTATTGTTTGTTGCTACAATCTTATTTGTTTTATCATTATTTATTAATTTAAGATCACTGATTATTGAAAGAAAAATTAGAGAATAGTATTTAGATTATTTGATTAACAATCCAAAAGATAAATCAAGATCATTATCACTTGAAAACAAAACTATCTCTTTAAGGTGGATTAGCTTAGTAATCGGAATTATGGGTATTGTTTTACTTTTTGTTTCTGTGTTTCAGTTTTTGTACTAATATTTTCTTTGAACTTATTGAGTGGTATAATAAACCTTTATGGTAAATCCACTTCCTTAATTTTCTCTAAATACTCCTTACTAAAATCAGTACGTAACTCAATCCACATGGGTAGGTGGTCAGACATCTTATAAGTACGCCAGGTAGTGTATTTAGAAGTCGTTTTTAAGCCTTTACTTTTTTCAGCTCTGTGAATAGCTTCATCATCCTTGGTAAATACATATTTATAGAAATCGAATATATTGGCCGCTTGAATATCTAGACGTGCATAGCCTGCAATACGTTTTGGTTTCCAAAAAGCAATCTGATCATAGGCTTTGTCTCTGGCTACGTTAGAGCCGGGTATTGATTTTAACTTATCAGGTATTACAAAATCATTAGACTCTAAGGCATCCATAGTTGGGTGTCCTTTACCAATAATATTAAAATCACCAAGAACCCCTAAGAAGGCTTTGTCATCGTATTTGAATTCGTTTTTAGCTTTTGATGCTAGGGCAGCGGTTAGTTGTTCGATTTCACTACGGCGTTGTTCGAGTTTTTTATCATCATCTGCGCTACCATAATAGATATGTACGGTACAGAGGTTTAGTTTAAGCCATCCTGCTTGAAAAGAAATTAGAAAAGGAGTTCGTGCAAACTGCCGTAAGGAATCGTCGAATGAGTTTTCGGGAAATCGTAATCTGTATTTGTCACCAGAAATAGTAGTTGGGATATCTACTGTGGCTTTTCCTCTTGCATTACTTAAAACTGGCGTATTTTTTTTGATTACAATACTCGCCCCATCAGGAAGTTCTAAGCTAGAACCTACAGGTAGCGGTATTTCAAGATCTGCGGCTAGTTTTTTACCAGTACGACTCGATTTTAAACTTGCTTTATAGGTACCCGAAAGGCTAGGGGAGTTGGGAGCAAGTTTTACTTGCATAGTTTGGTCAAGTTTAATGCGTTCGCCAAAAGCGGCACGAATTTTTCCACCTTCTTCAAGGGTGAGTTCACCCACCACATCATTAAATTGAACGACCCTTCTGTTATAGAGAAAAACCATACGCTCCCCATTACCAACAGCACCACCGGTTACGTCAGTGGCTACATACGACCAGTCAGGACCAAGAATACGTCTTAAGGCATTAAATTCCTTTAAATCGCCTTTTATTTCTTGAAGTGCTACGATATCAAAGTGTGAGATTATTTCAGCAATATAATAGAGCGATTCATAACCTCTACCTTTATACTTACCTGAGCCAAAATCTCGCAGGTTCCAGGTAGCTATTTTAACAGACTTTGTAGAGTTTAGATTAGCATTTGATGCGGCAAAATGCTTTTGTAATTCGTCTTTTAAGATTTGTAGTCTAGAAGCAATTCGTTTTTTCTTGATTTTGGAGGCTTCTTTAGTACTCGATGAAATTTTAAGTTTTGAATAGAATGGCATAGCTTCAATTTTTTAGATAATTAATTAGTAATGTATAAAGGTAGGCTATTTATTTAGCTATTAGGTACACCAAATGTAAAAAGGGGAAAAACCCTGTTTGATAATCAATGCAAAATGTACTATCTTGTAGTCTCTTAATAATAGCCTCTAAATCTGTATGTTATGAATGATAATTTCACTCCTTTTCAAAATATAGGCCTTTGCTTTAGCGGTGGCGGATACCGAGCTACCTTCTTTTCCTTAGGTGTTTTATCTTATTTAAATCATATCAAATATAAGGAAAGTCCTTTACTCAATAGTGTAGAAGCACTCAGTACGGTTAGTGGAGGCACTCTATTAGGTGCTGCCTTTTCTAAAGCGACACTAGCACCCAATTATTCATTTAAAAGTTTCTATGACCAATTCTACAACGCCTTTAAACCAGAAAATGATACACTCCTACAAAGAGCTGTACATATTTTAGAAGATGACACACAATGGGATGTACATTCCTACAAAAAAAGATCTTTGATAAACGCATTTTCCTTAGCTTATGCTGAAATGGATGTATTTCAAGGAGATTTAAACCTATTTAACAAGAAGTCAAAATCTAACTTAAAACGGGTCTGTTTTAATGCCACTGATTTTTCGTATGGCTTAGCTTTTCGCTTTCAAAATAAAGGACTCTTTGGCAATAAAGCCCTTCAGGCTAAAGAAGTTAATAAAATCAAGTATGATACTAAACTCGCTGATATTGTGGCATCTTCCTCATGTTTTCCGATGGGTTTTGAACCTTTGGTCTATCCTGATGATTATTATCCACACACCACGGCTAAATATAAAGCTATAAAAGAGCTACCAAAATTTAGTGAAGGAGTAGGAATCATGGATGGTGGTATTACTGACAATCAAGGTATTGGAAGTATGGTCAATATCAGTAAACTAAAAAGTCGTAAAAAACCTTTGGATCTCATTATTGTAAACGATGTGGGTAGTTTTAAAATGGATCCTTGGCAACCAGAAACAACGCCACCTAAGCAGAGTAAAACCTTATTACAAACAGCAACTAAAATATTAGGTTATCTTCGTTTCCAATCAATATATTGGGTGCTGTTACTTCTAGGGATATTTATCCTAATAGCTAATGCTAAACAATTATTCCATAAAACACATTTAATTTCACTCTACATTATTGGCGGCATACTTACGGGTATAGGTTTCAGTATTAGCAGTATAGGTATTCTAGTGAGTAGTGCAAAGAATAGGGGAGTTTCTTGGTTTCAAAAGCAATTTAAAAAGACAGTTCCCGAGGCATTGACCTCCGAAGTACGTTCTTTCCAAAACCTAGAGATCAATCTTTTAAAACGGATGGGTAAAGAACGTATCAGTTCAACAATTAAGATGGTAAGTGATGTATTTCTTAAACAAACAAGACGCCTAAACTATGATTTAATTTATGCCTCAAAAGACTTACAAAATAAAATTATCACCACTACGGTTTATAAATTAAACGGACAAAAAACACCTTACACAAGAGGTTTTAATACCAATAAAGAGATTAAACCCACACCTAGTAAAAAGCTTAAAGCCATTGCTTTATCAGCATCAGAAACCCCAACCACACTTTGGTGGGATAATAAAGATATTGCAACCAACCGAATGGATGAACTCATTGCCTGTGGTGAGTTTACTACATGTTATAATCTAATGGATTATATTCTACAATTAAAAAAACAAAATATAGTCACAAACGAATTAGATGAATTATATAAACAGTTAGAGAAAGACTGGGCAGGTTTTAATGAGAATCCTGTGTGTATGGTTTAGTTTAAATATAGTTTAAAAGAATCTGAAATATTCTCTTGTAGATACTTGAGGTCGCTTTGGTTGTATTTATTGAAGGACAAGAACCCTTTATTTATCTAATTCCTTCAAAAACA
>JAOZLL010000119.1 GCA_029934835.1 Flavobacteriaceae bacterium
AAGTTGATTCCTCTACCCATCACCACAACCATATCTTGTGGACTTACTTGTCCACAAGCAAATGTTGTAATAAACAAACCGAGTAGTATGACCATTTGATGTTTCATTAGCAGTAAACCAGCTTTTTAAGGTAAAACTATTTTGTATTTTTCTTTCGATTTGCTTTTCTAGCTACTTTTTGTTCTTTTGTAAGTACTTGATTAATCAATTTAGCATATTTTTTATTGATAGGTTTTTTTGCTTCTTTATATTTTTCCTTATCATTTAATTCTTTTTTAAGCGCTTTGAACTCTTTATTTTTTAGAACCAACAAATCAAATATTTTAGTGCGTTGTTCATCTGAAAATTTCAAGGATTCATCTCCAATCTTAGCCTCTAATTTATCAATATTTTTATTGATTTTTTCAGTTTGTTTCTCCGATTGTGCCAACCCTGACAATGTAAATCCTAAAAAAAGGATACTTGCAAATACTAATTTTTTCATGTTGTGTGTTTAAATTATAATTAAGTAGAAAAATAAAAATCTTCCCATTTTTAATAATACAAATTTGCGTAATATCACCCATTTAAGAGTATACTAATAGTCAGAATAAGTTTGCTATATGTGAAATAATGGGTTTAGTAAATGTTTTTTAAATGATTCCACAGAGAAAACACAGAATGCATTGAGTTAACTCAGTTGCTTTTTAAACAATAGCTTGCATTTAGTTATCTGTTTGAATATATAAATATTCGATACTCCTAATAAATCTTGACTTTAATGTTACTTACATAATAATATTGATATGACAAGAAGTAAAGTAAAACCTATCAAATTAGTATATTTTGATAGGTTTTAAGTATTAGTTATTAATTAATACCAATTTCTTAACAGTTTGTTTGCCATTAACACTCAACCTTGCAAAATAAACGCCTCTGGCATAGCCTGTAAGGTCTATTTGTTGTCCCGTGTATTGCTTAATGGCAAGCTTTCCTGTAATGTTATAAACTGCTATACTTATCTTATCATTTGATTGTATGGAGATGTTAAATATATCGGTTGAAGGATTTGGATAAACCGCTATTGTGTTTAAGATTTCATCCTCAAAACCTAGAGTTCCGCTAGTGAAACGCATTTCAAAACGGTTGTTGTAAATTCCTTCAGCATCAATATTAAACTGATAGTCTCCATCTTTTAAGTTGTGTTCTGTTTGAGTTTCATAATCTATTAGGTAAATATCTTGTGAAGTAAATACACCTTCAAAATTATCTAAACTAATGGTTAATAAACCTGAATTGGTTGTTTTTACTGATAGTGGAACTACCTGATCCTCATTAAATGTAGGTAAACCTTGTATGGCATATTCTGTATCACCTTGTAATGAGGAAAAATCATAATTGTTCCCACTAAACAGACGTTTACCATCATAATCTCTGTCATGTTCTGTTGTGGCTTCGTCAAAGAAACCTACTAATATTTGTCTAAAGACTCCTTCTTCATTGGTCATGTTTAACCAAAGTCTGTCTTTTTCTGAATTAGTATTTCTATAAAAATTAGTATTATCTGATGTAGTACGCATTTGATTTGTAAATACCACATTACCTGCTGTGGTAACATCCGCTAAGAAACTCTGACATGATGCAATAACTTCTGTTGGAATTGTTCCTCCTGATATGGCTTGTACACCACCTGTACCAGCTACATAGGTTGCATAATCATTATTGGTAAAGTTATAGGCTTCTGGGCCACCACCTGCTGCAATACCAGTATTATGTGTCCAAAAGTATAAAGTACCTCCTAAAACTCCTGAGTTAGCAGTTAAAAATGCCTGAGCCAAAATCCCTGAAGGATATGGATTACCAATAAGGTTTTGATTGTCAAAATTATCAGCTCCACCATCTAAAGTTACTGCATAAGATATTGGACCTGTATTAAACGTACCCGTTGTAGTTGAAAAACTTATATCTTGCTTAAAAGCACCTGCTGTTTCTCCTGCTGAAACAGTGTCTTCACTTGTATCAATGGAGCCTTCTACAATATAGCCTTTTCCAGGAGTCATACTTCCTGAGGCAACTTGCCAATCGTCGTTGGTATCGTCAAAAGAATCAGGGCTTCCTGAATTTTGTGGAAATTGTCCAACACTAGCTGTATCATTTATATCTAAAAAGTTTGCTGTATTTAATTCATAGATTCTACTGGCTGTATTAATTGCAAAAACCGTTGCAATACTCGCATTAGTAATTGGTGAAGACCAATAGGTAAAGTCATGTTCTACATAATCTGTTGTGGTTTTTTGAACTTTAAATGTTCCCGAACCTGATATATCTGTACCAGATGCATTGTGTATATATTGTACTAATGCACCTTTTGTTGTAACTACAATGGTTCCGTTATTAATTATATCATTAGTAACTTCTAAATATGAATTATTACCAACTTTTAGAGTATTACCTGTATTTACCGTAAGGCTACATGATGCAATGGAGCCATTACTAAATGTATTGTAAGCTCCATCAATAACAACATTTTCTGTTAATAGTGGTGCATGTTCTAAAGACCAATTATCGCCATCCCATGTGTTTGTGCCTGAGCAAGTATCATAAATAATAAATGTATCACTTGAAACAGGCCAATCAGATGTAGCTTGTCTTTGTGCTGTTAAGGTAAGATTACTACCATTAACAGTATGTGTTAAGCTTAAAAAACTTGCTATACCTAGAGTTGGTGTTTCGGTAATCGGTGATCCTGTTAGCGTTCCCGTTGAGGTAATATTGATATCATCTGCAAAAGCAGTATCTGTATTTCCATTTTCATCGGTTCCAGCGACTGTAACTGTAGGAGACATTGCTGTACTAATAGCCGTATTAGTAGACTGTTGTCTAAAACGGAGTTCGGTTGCTACCACATCAATAGTATGATCATTTGAATTATAATCAGCATCAAAAGTTTCTGCAAAAATACTACCTGAAGGATCGGCTGTAAAACCATGATCATCAGCATCTACCCTAAAGGATAAAATGTCTCCATCTATGATATTTGAGGTGTTGAGGTATAGTTTAAATAAAACTACTACTACATTATTATCTAAAACTGTAACATCTCCAGTATTAAAAGTAAAATCTATAAAATTGTCGGTAATTGTAACATTAGAGGGAGAAACAGTAGCACCACCTTGAATTTTTACTTCAAAACCTTGAATGTGGTCACTCCAATCTGCTGTATTTGTATTGTGTGGTTTGATGCGTATGTTGGTTACTTTGGTGTCTAATGCATCTCCAGAACCTTGATCTTTAATTTTTACTTTAAAGACATTTACCCTTTCTCCAAAAGTGTCAGTTGTTGAAGGTATTGTTGAAGTGTCATAAGGATTTTGAGCTATTGCTTCAGAATCGTTATTTACGGGGACTATTTCTCCTGTTGATAACTGAAAAGCACCTTGCGTATAGCCATCAAAATGTATTAAAGCTAATTTAGTATTACCTAGTATTGAAGCATTAGTCCCAACAAAAATCTTTCCTTCTGTTCCTGTTCCCCAACCAGTAATGGTTAATACTTTATCATCAGTCCATGCTGCATCATCAACAAACTTTAGCTCGTGAGCATCTGAGCCTAAGTGTATTTCACTATCGTCTAATAGCTTTAGCTTTCCTAGAGTAGTATCTGAATAGCCCGTTGTTACTCCCGAACTTAAAATTCCACCATCAAGTTCAATTCTACCTGTTCCATCAATGGCATCATTTATTCCAAGCTCTAGTATTCCATCCCTAATCTGCGTATTACCTGTATAGTCATTTAACGCAGATAATTGCACAGTTCCTGAATCGGTTTTCTTTAACTGTCCTGTACCTGAAATTACTCCTGTAAAATTTACTGTTCCACCTGCAGGCTCATTAAATGTAACTATATTGTTATTCAAATTAACCGTACCAGAATACGTATGCGTTCCTGAGGTATTTTTTCCTCCAATAAAGCTTTTACTAGAATCTGTAGGAATTACAATAGTGTTTGCAACTATAGTTGGTGTCGTACCATCATCGCTTATCATAAGCTTACAAGTGTCTGCATCACCATCTCCAACAGTAATTGCACCTCCATTGAGTGCTGCATCAGCTCCTATCCATAATTGTCCTTCTTCAATAAAAACTCCACCACCAAATGATGTAGGATCATTATATTTTATATGTACTATGGAATTTTGTTTGATGTTCATTTGTGTACTAGCATCACCTTCTAGTATTCCTTCAAACGTAACCCTTTTTCCATTATCACCATATATATTTATGTTCTTATTATTATCATTAGAAATAGTATTGGTGAAAGTTAAATTTCCATTAATAGGGTTAAACTCCATTATTGTTCCTTTACCACTTAGGGGTATCGTTAATTTTTGGTTGTGGCTACTTAAGTTTTCTATTTTCCAATAGAAGTCAAACCCATTACCATCTCCATTAAAATCTATTGATTTCCCAATAGTATTAGCATACTCAATACTCTCAATAGATTTCCAAGCTCCTAAGTTAAAATAAATTGAAGTTTGAGAAGCATTATTGATTGTGTTAAAAATAAGCTTATCATTACTATCCCAAGAAGTTGGTGCTGTATCGCTCCACCAATTATGATCTAAATTAAAATCTCCAATAGGATTATCCCCATCCCAGTTCCAAGTATCTTGAGAGAAAGCTGTACTTAAGGTAAAAACTGCTATTATTAAAAGTAAATATTTTTTCATAATATATTTTTTTTTGAGTTGTTTGTTGTTCTTGTATTTCGGCTCGGCTCAGGGCAGGCGTTTATATTCGATGAGATCGCTTCGTCGTTCCTCCTCGCGAAGACGTAAACACCATAAACCAAAGCTACTAAGCCAAGTAACCAAATAGAACCATCAATAGGTAAACCTGGTGGCGGTGGATTTGGGTTAGGTGGTGTGGCTTGGGCTAATAAGGGTAAGGGTTTTACAAAGCTCATCAAGCCTAAAATCATAGGTATTATATACTGTTTTCTCATAAATGAATTTTTTACATACTAAAT
>JAOZLL010000050.1 GCA_029934835.1 Flavobacteriaceae bacterium
CAATTCATCCATTCTGATGATACTTTTACTAATGAAGAAAAGTATCCAGGTGCCATTGTTGCTCTTGGTAACGTGATGGTCGAGCACGAAGGTGCAACCATTCAATGCAAACAAGCCTTACTCTATCAAGAAGCAAATATTATAAAAGCTTTTGGTGACGTTTTTATTAATCAAGGTGATACTATAACGCAGCATAGTAAGTATGTTCATTATAATGGTCAAACAAAAATGGCAAAATCTTGGGGAAATGTAATTTTAAAAGACCCCAAAATGACACTTACCACAGACACCTTGCATTTTGATAGAGCTAATCAAATTTTAATGTATAAAAATCATGCAATTATTAAGGATAGTACAAATACATTAAATAGTGAAATAGGAAATTATTTTTTACAAACTAATAAATTTCAAGCCTTATCTGAAGTCGTAATCACAAATCCTGACAATAAAATAACCTCTGAACATCTTGATTATTTCACCAATACTGGAATTGCTGATTTATATGGACCTACAACAATAATTGACATAAAAGAAAGCAATACCTTATACTGCGAAGAAGGACATCATAACAGTAAAACCCGTATCTCACACTTTATAAAGAATGCTAAAATTCTATATAAAGACCGAATTATTGAAGGCGATAGTCTTTATTATGATGAAGATAGAAAATTTGCTTCAGCAACTGGCAATATCATCGTTACTGACACTATTAATAATTCGATAATAAAAGGTGGCTATTCAGAATATTTTCAAGATAAAGACTCTGTTTTTGTTGTGGATAAACCATTAGCTATTACTTTAGTAGAAAATGATTCTACCTATATTCATGGTGATACTTTGTTAGTAACAGGTAAACAAGATAAACGTATCATTAGAGCCTTTCATCATGTAAAATTCTTTAAAAAGGATTTACAAGGCAAATGTGATTCGCTCTATTCAAACGAAGCAACTGGTTTAACAAAAATGTATCGTCGACCAATATTATGGAATGATGTCAATCAAATTACAGGTGATACCATTCATTTTTTATCAAATAATGAAACCAATCAATTGGATTCTTTAAAGGTTTACAACAATGCTTTTGTAATAAAACAAGATAGCTCAGGTGGTTTTAGTCAAATTAAAGGAAAAAATCTATTTGGTAAATTCAAAAACGAAACTTTAGATAGTCTTTTATTTTCAGGAAATGCTCAAATGATAAACTATAGCAGAAATGAAAAAAAAGAACTAATTGGAATAACTAAAATGACCTGTAGCAACATCAGCTTTAGGTTTATTGATGGTGAAATGCATAAAGTAAAGTTTATGGTTATGCCAGAAGGAAAAACCTATCCACCATCAAAATTCCCAAAAGAGGAAGAAAAACTTCCTGGTTTTCTATGGAGACAAGAAGAACAACCACTAACGAAAGATGATGTTTTTAAACGTGATAAAGGTGATGATGCTTTAATAAAAGAAATTATTAAAGCAGAAAAAACTGCTAGACAAGAGGCTAAAAAAGCTGCTGAATTAAAACAAAAAGCTCAAGAAAAACAAGCAAAACTAATAGAAGAGGCAAAAGCTTTAGACAAAGAAAAAGTAGGAGATAAAGAAAAAAATCCTGATGCAAAAAAGGATAAAGCAGCTAATAAAAAGAAAGGTTCTAAAGATATAGAGACAAGTACACCTAAAAATTCTGTACAATCAGAAACTCCTAAACCACAAAAAAAAGGATCTAAAGAAAAATAATTTTAAGACTCTTTGCGTAGTTTCGACTTCGCTCAAATCAGCACTTTGCAGTAAATGGCTCTAACAAGTGAAACGAACATATTCGATTTTAACACCAAAGAAAATAATTATTAGTGAACATCATGTGTTACCTATAAAAATAAAAATATAGACACATGAAATGAGCATGTAAGATTTTGACACACAAGGGAATAACTAATGACGAACACCATGTGTCACCTATAAAAATAAAAATATAGACACATGAAACGAGCATGTAATGTTTTGACACACAGGGGAATTACTAATGGCGAACACCATATGTCACCTATAAAAATATAAATATAGACACATGAAATCTGATTTTCTAAATTACCAAGCTCAAACTTCATCACATCCTTTAGCAATTGAAATTGCTTCAGCTAAAGGCACATATATATATGATACTTCAGGCAAAGCTTATCTTGATTTTGTCGCAGGAGTTTCAGCAAATACATTAGGTCATCAACCCCAAGTTGTAACACAAGCTATCAAAAATCAATTAGACAAGTATACACACGTGATGGTTTATGGTGAATTTGTACAAAAACCGCAAGTTGCATTAGCCAAACTATTAGTTGAAAATCTACCCAAATCTTTAAACAATGTCTATTTAACCAATTCGGGTACAGAAGCAACAGAAGGAGCACTAAAATTAGCCAAAAGGCACACACACAGATACGAAATTATTGTCGCCAAAAATGGCTATCATGGTAATTCGCAAGGTGCCATGAGTGTTTCTGGCAATGAAAGTACAAAATCGGCCTTTAGACCTTTAATTCCTGGAACAAAATTTATAGTCTTTAATAATTTTAAAGATATTGATAAAATCACGACTAATACTGCAGCTGTAATCCTCGAAACCATTCAAGGTGGTGCAGGTTTTATCTTACCTAAAAAAGGCTATTTAAAAGCCATTAAAAAACGTTGTAAAGAAGTTGGTGCTTTGCTTATCTTAGATGAAATACAATCAGGTGTTGGCAGAACGGGTAAACTATATGAATTTCAGAATCAAGATGTTACACCTGATATTTTGATAATAGGAAAGGGATTAGGTGGCGGCATGCCTATCGGTGCTTTTATTGCTTCACGTGAAATGATGTCACTTTTACAAGAACATCCTAAATTGGGGCACATCACTACTTTTGGCGGACATCCTGTTATTGCTGCCGCTGGATTAGCTACCTTAAAAGAAGTGGTAGAAAGTGACATTATGAGTCACATGGCTAGAAAAGAAAAACTTATTAGGGATTTATTAATTCATCCGTTAATAAAAGAAATTAGAGGAAAAGGTCTAATGCTTGCTGTTCTAGTTGAAACTCCAGAAATTGCAACTAAAATTATCTTAGATGCATTAGATAAAGGACTAATCTTATTTTGGTTACTGTTTGAAGGAAAAGCTATTAGAATTACGCCTCCGTTAAATATTTCTGATGAAGAAATCAAGAAAGGATGTGATATTCTTATTGAAGTAATGGATAATGTATTTGCAAGCTGTGAATATCCAAAAATGGTACATAATTTACCCAAGTCTGACTTAAGATAAAAGTCTTAATCCCGATTAGTATACTACCACTTTTTGACTTCAAACTAAAAATAAATGTCTATTTTTGCCCACTATTTTTACAAGCGAATACGTTTATGACAACTCAAGATAAACTAGATAAAGGATTAATGCTTCCACTTATGGAAGAATTCTACACCATTCAAGGTGAAGGTTTTCACAGTGGAAAAGCCGCTTATTTTATTCGAATTGGCGGTTGCGATGTAGGTTGTCATTGGTGCGATGTAAAAGAGAGTTGGAATGCAACATTACATCCAGCAACTGATACCAATAAAATTATTAGAAATGCTGTGAAATACTCTGATACAGTAGTGGTTACAGGTGGTGAACCCTTAATGTGGAGTATGGATTATTTGACAGCTGAATTACATAAGAATAAACTAAAAATTCATATTGAAACCTCAGGTTCTCATCCTTTAAGTGGTGAATGGGATTGGATTTGTCTTTCTCCAAAAAAAAACAAACTACCACTTCCTAAGATTTATAAAAAAGCAGATGAGTTAAAAGTTATCATCAGGAGTAAGCAAGACTTTAAATTTGCCGAAGAACAAGCAAAATTAGTTACTTCAGACTGTGAACTATATATACAACCTGAATGGAGTGTCAGAGAAAAAATCATACCACTTATGACTGATTATGTAATGGAAAATCCACAGTGGAAAATATCCATACAAATGCATAAATACATTAATATTCCGTAATTGAGTTTATTAGTCTCACGAAAAGGCGCAAAAGACGCTAAGAAATAGCATATCAACTATCTATCAATCGTATTTTATCTATAAACTATATTCTATGAGTATAAAATACTAACTTTTCTTTTTCTTAATCAGCAATAATCCTATAATTGTCAAAGCTGCATTAACCAATAATAGTTCAAAACTAAATTGATATTTCCATTCTAATTTTTGAGGAACTATTGAGATCAAATAAGTTAAAATTGGTGATAGAATAACTACAAAAGGTACCCATTTGTCTTTAATCTGATTCTTAGTATACAAACCAAATATGAATAAACCTAAAAGTGGTCCATAGGTGTATCCTGCAAATTTAAATATAGAATCAATGATACTTTTGTCCGTAATTACTTTATTATAAAAAATTAATACAAAGACAAAAAGTATAGAAATACCTATATGCACCATTTTTCGTATACTCTTTTGCTTCTCTTTTGAATACTTTTTATCAATTCCTAAAATATCAATACTAAAAGAAGTTGTGATAGCCGTCATAGAAGAATCAGCACTAGAATAAGCAGCAGCAATTAGTCCTAATACAAAGAAAATAGCAGCAGCAAGTCCTAATTGTGTTTTTACTGCAATATGAGGGAAAATGGCATCACCCTTAATATTCATAGCTTCTAAATCGATATTATTGTGTTTTGCATATTCTAGAAGCATTACTCCAAGTCCTAAGAAAAGTAAGTTTACCAATAATAAAGAAATGGAGAACCAATACATATTTTTCTGAGAATCTTTTAAAGTTGAAACAGTTAGATTTTTTTGCATCATTCCTTGATCTAATCCTGTCATAGAAATTGCAATAAAAATTCCGGCTAAAAATTGTTTCCAAAAATAATTTCCTGCATTATAGTCTTCAAAGAAAAATATTTGAGAATACTCACTTTCTTTTACAGTACTAATTACTTGCCCAAATGACAAATTTAGATTAGTAGCAATTAAATAAGCTGAAATAGCCAATGCTATCAACATAAACGAGGTTTGTAACGTATCTGTCCAAATAATTGTCTTAATTCCTCCTTTAAAAGTATACACCCAAATTAATAGAATTGTAATCGTTACAGTTAAAATAAAATGAACACCTAATTCATCGAATATTAATAGTTGCAAAACAGTTGCTACCAAGAACAATCTTAACGAGGCGCCAGCAATTCTAGCTACAAGAAATAAAATGGCTCCTGTTTTATGAGATGTTTCACCAAAACGTTCTTCCAAATAGGTATAGATAGACGTTAAATTCATTTTGTAATAAAGTGGAAGCAATACTCTAGCTATTATAAAATATCCTACCACAAAACCCATTACCATTTGTAAATAGGAAAAACTTTTAGTTTCTACCCAACCAGGAACAGAAATAAAAGTTATACCCGAAAGTGAAGCTCCAACCATACCAAAGGCAACTAAATACCAAGGAGCACTTTTACTAGCTCTAAAAAAATCCTCGTTACTATCTCCTTTTCCTGTAAAATAAGAAATCAAAAATAATACGCCAAAGTAGGCAACGATAAGTAACAAAATAAAAGTTGATGACATAGTTTATTAGTATAAATTTTTTATAGAATTTGGTAAAGATAAAGAATCTTTTAATTGGCTATCGGGTATCGGTTTACTATACTCTTTATTTATTGGAATAATACCAGCCCAAGCATTAGCATCCATATCCGACTTTTTATCAACAACTCCTTCATCTCTACGTTTTCCCGTAACTTCTTCCATTTTAATAGCAATTATCTTGGTAGCCTTTAGTTCATTCTCAGTTGGTTCTCTTACTTCATCCCAACGCCCTTTTATAACATTTTCTAAAATACTCTTTAAAGCTTGTTTTTTATTTTTATCAGAGACTAAAGTTCCTTTTCCAAAAATAATCACAGATTCATAATTCATAGAATGATGTGTCGATGATCTCGCAATAACTAATCCTTTTTCCTGTGCTATAGAAACAGATACAGGAATACCCTTTTCTAGTTCCGATAGCAATCTACTCAATAACGCCCCGTGAATGTATAAAACAGAACCAATTCGTCCATAAGAAGTCGGAATTACTACTGGAAGGTCATTATGAATAAACCCTACATGGCATAAACTATTAGAATCAATTATTTTATAAATCTCATCTCGGTTATAGATTGCTCTTTTAGGTTTCCTTTTAATAATGGATTTATTACTTGCTGTCATCTGTTCTT
Organism: Flavobacteriaceae bacterium; assembly: GCA_029934835.1. GTDB lineage: Bacteria > Bacteroidota > Bacteroidia > Flavobacteriales > Flavobacteriaceae > DQTL01. Next base: position 6,234 of record JAOZLL010000050.1, read on the forward strand.
TTTACTGCAAACAAAGAAACAAAAATTATTAGTTATTGAAAGCCTTTATAATTATTAAAAAAATAGTACTTTTTGTGCATTATATGTAACATTAGTAACATTTACCCGTGATTTTTTACATTTTAATAAAAAAAAACTAAAAAGATGATATTTTTCATGAAATAGAAATTCTAATAGTTGTTTTTTTGCCCAGTAATTTTAAAAAGGTATGGTTAAGTATAAATTTTCACTAAAAAAGTTCATTTACACATTTGTAATAGTGTTATTGATATGGTATGGATTTACCACTTCATTTGCACCTGCAGAACTCATTACAGGAGTCATCATAAGTTTAGTCATCGCATACATCAGTGTGAAAAATTTCAACTGTTGCGATCCTATATTGTTGTTGCCTTCTCATGTATTACATTTCATCAAATACTTCTTTGTATTTTTAGGGGCATTGTTAAAAGCAAATCTAGATGTGGCGCGTCGAGTTCTTACACCAGGTTTACCTATTAATCCTGGTATTGTTATGTTCCAAACAAAACTAAATAACGATTTTGCAAAAATGGTTTTAGCGAATAGTATTACACTAACCCCAGGAACACTAACAATTGACATTATCAAAAACAAATTCTATGTACATTGGATAGATGTCACTACTGAAGATCCTGAACAGGTTTACAAAGAAATAGCAGAACCCTTCGAAAAAATATTACTTAAAATATATAACTAGATATGGACATTATTATTTATATCGCATTAACATTCATAGCCTTAGGATCTCTTTTGAGTTTTGTAAGGTTTGTTAAAGGACCAACAGCGGCAGATAGAGCTATCGCCTTAGATACACTTTCAGTTATTGGTATTGCAGGAATTGTCTTATTAGGCTACCTGTTTAAAAGATACATATATATAGACTTGGCATTAGTATATGCAGTTCTTGGTTTTATAGGAATTATCGTCATTGCACGATTCATTGAAAAAGCACTATAATGGATATTATACACGAAATACTAAAATATATAGGATTAGTTTTCATTTTGATTGGAAGCATATTCCTTTTCCTAGGAGCTTTAGGAATCTATAGAATGCCTGATTTATACAACCGTTTACAAGCAGGAACTAAAGCTTCTACTTTAGGAGCCATGAGTGTAATATTAGGTGTTGGATTATTGCAACCCTTTTGGTTGATTAAACTCATCATCATTATTATCTTTATAGGATTTGCAAATCCGTTGAGTTCTCATGCTTTAGCAAGAGCTTCTTATCGAGCAGGGATAAAACCTTGTTGTGATAAAGAAATTGATTCCTACGGAAAAGCCGTTGAAAAACAGCTGAAAAAGATTCAAAAAAAATTAAAAAACTTAACAGATTAATTATGGCAATACTTATTTTTCTTATAGTGATGGCAATTATTTTGATTGCAGCAGCAATCTATTCTATTATGCAAAAAGATTTACTATTTGCTGTTTTAGGAACAGGTGTTGTTAGTTTAGTACTCTCTATTTTCTTTTACATGCTACAAGCACCAGATGTTGCTATTACAGAAGCTGCCATAGGAATTGCACTTACGACTATTATTTTCATTATCACTATCCGTAACACGACAAGAGATGAAAATAAATACAATGATGATCATATAAATAAATTTAAAACTAAGAAAGATGCTTAAGAAATTAATCGTTTTTTTATTGATAGCTACGCTCGGTTATACACTTGCTGTTACCTTGTCAAGTATTCCTATAGGAAAAAATAGAATTGGTAGTATAGAAAATCCTGAAACTGTTGCTGCCTATTACCTTGATAAATCACCTAATGATTTAAAGGTGGCCAACACTATAACTGCAGTTGTTGTCAACTTTAGAGGATTTGATACCTTAGGTGAAGTATCGGTTCTATTTCTTGCTGCAACAGGTTTAGCAAGTATTTTGTACCGTAAAGAAGAGGAAGAGGAAGAAGAAAACATTAGACACATATCACACCGATTAAATTTGCCTTCCTCAAGTTTAGTTCAAACAGGTGCCAAGATCTTATTTCCTTTGATTATAGTATTAGGAATTTATGTATTTATCCATGGACATCTTACTCCTGGTGGTGGATTCCAAGGAGGAGCCATCATCGCAACAGGATTTTTATTAATGCTTGTTTCTTATAAAGGATTTGAAACAAATCATAAAGTAATGGTATGGCTAGAAAGTCTTGCAGGATTAGGATTTGTCGGAGTCGGAGTCTTTGGCTTAGTTAAATATGGGTCTTTTTTGCAAAATACAGGTTGGACAGGTAATTTAAACGATTTAATAAGTGGTGGATTAATTCCTTTGATTTATATCTTTGTTGGAATTAAAGTTGCAACTGAATTAACCAACATATTGGACATCCTTTTAAACATTAAACCTAGAAAAAAATGATGGACTTCCAAACACTCTTCGAGCAAAACATAGAAATAATAACGATTGCTGTTTATGGTACCGCCATAGCGTTGATTGTTATAGGCTTATACGCTGTTTTAATGAAAAAACACCTCGTTAAAATAGTCATTGGTTTATCAATAATGGATGCAGGAATTCACCTTTTATTTGTAGCCGTTGGTTACATTTCGGGAGGAACTGCACCTATCTTTTCACCAGGAAGTGAAAATGCAGCTACCACAATGGTTGATCCAGTCCCACAAGCATTGGTATTAACTGCCATCGTAATCGGTTTTGCAGTAACTGCTTTAGCATTATCTCTGGTAATTAGATTATACAAACACCACCATACAGCTAATATTGACCAACTAAACTCATTGAAATGGTAATAACTCCCGTTCATTATATAGTCGCCCCATTAATAGCTGCTTTTGCTATTCCTTTATTGACAAAAATCCACAAAGATGCTGCTAGGATAGTTCCTGGTATCGTATTGTTTTATAATGTAGTCATATCCTTTTTTCTGATGAATCACATTGCTGAACACGGCATGATTAGTGAAACATTAGCAGGTTGGGAAGCTCCTTGGGGTATCAATTTAGTAGTAACTCCTTTTACAGGATTTTTAGCTACCATGGTATCTATCTTAGGCTTTATAATCTGGTTATATGGCTATCGTTTTAAACGAACTTTAAAAGGTGGTGAAGTAAAGTTTTACGAAATTTTACAGATGATGATGATTGCCGGTTCTATCGGTATTATCATTACAGGCGATATCTTTAACATGTTTGTTTTTATTGAAATAGTTGGAATTTCAGCTTTTTCTTTAACAGCTTTCTACAGAAGTAGAGATGGTGCAGAAGCCGGATTTAAATACTTATTAATAGGAGGTTTTGCATCTGCTTTTCTATTATTAGGAATCCTAATAATCTATACGCAGACAGGGACTCTAAACATGGCGCAAATTGCAGAGAGAATGCCAGAAGTTCCACAACAGATGAAAATTATCGCTCTAGTTTTCTTTTTAGTAGCGTTGGGCATAGAAGCAGAAATGTTCCCATTAAATGGATGGGCTCCAGATGCCTATTCTCAAGCGCCTTCTCCAACAAGTGCTACTTTTGCAGCTGTAGTTTCGGTTGCAGGTGTATATGCACTAATAAGAGTAGTCTTTACCATGTTTGATGTAGAAGGTGTCAATAACTATCTGATGGTCATGGGCTTTGTAACCATGCTCATTGCAGAAATTGCTGCAATATCTCAAAAGAATTTAAAGAGAATGCTTGCCTATTCGAGTATTGGACAAGTTGGTTTAATACTAATATCTTTTGGTATTGGTAGCAATTTGGCTGTATTTGGTGCTCTATTTTTAATGTTAAACCACAGTGTAATCAAATCACTACTATTCATGGCTGGAAGCTATTTTATCTATAATACTGATGATAAAAGAATAACAGCATTAAATGGAATTCATAAAAAATTACCCATAGTTTCTTTCTTTTTTGCCTTGGGATCTTTAGCAATTATTGGCTTTCCTCCTTTCTCGGGGTTTTGGAGTAAATTTTACATATTAATTTCTGCAGCCAATGAAAAATATATTTTCCTAATCATTGGAATCTTATTAGTCACCATAATTGAATTAACCTATTACCTACGAGTAGTTGGTCGTATTTATTTTGCAAAGGAAGAAGAAGGAGAACCCGCATCGCATAGACCATCAATAAATGCACTAGTTGCCATGTCATCGTTGGCTTTGTTTATTATTGTAATTGGTGTATATCCCGATTTAATAATGCCACATATCCAAAATGCAGCTGATGCTCTATTAGACAAAACAAATTATATCCAACAAATACTTTCGGTTAAGAATTAAGAATTTAGCATTATGAATGACAATTTAAAACTTAAAATATAAAATCATAAAATGGAAATTATAGCAATCATATTACTCATTTTATTAGTTGGAAGTATTCTAAGCTTTCTTATCAATAGAGTTAATAAAAATTTCACAGGAGTAACAGCTTTTTTAGTTGCTCTCGCCTCAGGTGTCGTATTCTTTACAAAAGTTCAATCAGGATATCAGTTTAATTTTCAATTGGCAGGATTAGACTTGCAATGGGGATTAACAGATTACTCCTACTACTTTGCTTACATTATTTTTGGTTTAAGTGTCTTAGCTCTTTTATATTCTATTAAATATATGGAAGGTAAGGCTCGCTTGGGTTATTATTATGCTAGTTTCCTAATGACAATTTTAGGAATGTTGGGTGTTGTCGTCAGTCAAGACTTTGTTTCGCTATTTATATTTTGGGAAATAATGACTTGGGCATCATTCCTATTAGTGATTTATAACTCCTATTATAAAATTAAAACAAAGGGCATTAAATACATGATATTCAGTGCTATTGGAGCCTATGCAATGCTTACAGCCATTGTATTTATACGAGTTCATTATGATACTTTATTGATTAGTGAGGCTATAGCAAAAGGAGCTTTTAACTTTGAACAATATATCTATATACCTATATTCTTATTACTTGGATTTGGAATCAAAGCTGCCGTAATGCCTTTCCACGTATGGGCACCTTCAGCATATTCTAAAAGTCCGATGCCTTTTACAACAATCTTTTCTGGCGCCATGTCAAAAATGGGAATTTTTGGAATTGGATTAGTATTCACTACCTTTTACCTAAGTAACGATCCTGAAAATTTTTACTGGGTTCGTACAATTCTTGGTTGGCTTGGTGGAATTACTGCTGTAATGGGAACTATTTATGCACTTATTCAAACTGATGCAAAAAAATTATTAGCTTACTCATCTGTAGCACAATTAGGTTACATTGTGGTCGGACTTTCAACTGGAACTGAACTAGGTGTTATGGCGGCACTTTATTTAGCTGTAATCCACGCCGTGTTTAAAGGTGCTTTATTTATGGTTGCAGGTGCTGTTGAAAAACAAGTAGGAACAACAGACATGACTAAAATTAGCGGTCTAATTCGTAAAATGCCATGGACTTTCTTTGTTGCCTTAGTTTCAATTATTGCCTTGGCAGGTGTTCCTCCATTAGGTGGTTTTGTAGGAAAATGGTTACTTTATGAAGCTTTAATTACTGAAAGTAATAATTACATCTTAGTAGTGGTTGTATTCTTTTCATCTACTGCAGCTTTTATGTATTCATATAGATTTCTTTTTGGTTTGTTCTTAGGACAAGAGGAAAAAGAAACAGAACATATCAAGGAAGCACCAGTTACCATGATTATTCCAATGGTTATTTTAGCTGTAATTGCTATGATTGCAGGTAGCTATCCGGGTTTAATATTTGAACCAGCTGCAAAAGCAATGGAAGCTATTGGTTTTCAAAATGTTTCATGGCAGATGTCATCACTTACCAATATTTGGGGTGACACCACTGATCTATTCTTAATCAGTATGATGATTTTTGCAGTATTCATTATTGCTTTTATTTTCTTAACATTAAAAGGATTAAAAAAGACAAGATACGTAGGAACTAAAGATATTTCTACCTCGGGCGAATTACCTAAAGAATGGGAAAACTTAACTTTTCAAATAGATTTTTTCAAACCTTTTGAAAGAGCAGCTGCACCACTCTATAGTATGAATATGAATAAAATCTGGAAAAATCTAGGAAAAAATCTAGAAGCATTTTTTGGATTTTTCAGAAAGTTATATACAGGAAACGGACAAACATACGCATTGTTTGTTGTCATTTTCTTAGTAGTGTTATTATTGTTTAAAGATGTTATATTTTCATAAGTAATGGAAGGAATTTTATTTAAAATACTCGGCGCTTTTCTCACAGCTATACTAGCTTTTGTAGTAGGTATGTTTTATGGTGGATTACGTAGAAAAGTTACGGCAAGAGTACAAAACAGAGTTGGACCACCAGTACATCAGAACTTTTTAGATTTAATGAAATTACAATCTAAAAGAACCAATATTGCACATGGATTTATGGGGCATTTAGCTCCTGTTTGGATTATTATTGCTGCCATAACAGTATTGATGTTTATCCCAATTTTACATGGTGATTTGTGGTTTAATAACTTAACTATGAAAGGTGATTTAATTTTCCTTTTATATATGATGGTATTTGGAAGCCTCGGAATGGCATTGGGTGCAGGACAAACTGGAAATCCGAACTCTGCCATGGGTGTTTCAAGGGGTCTAGCACAGTTAGCAGGATTTGAAATCCCATTTATGTTGTCACTTATAGCACTAATGCTACAATTTAAAACAACCTCAATATCTGAATTAATGCAAGTTCAAGAAAGTGGAAGTTGGATTATTGTTCAAAATCCTTTTGCTTTTATTGCTGCTTTATTGGCTTCCTTAGGAATGTTCCGATATTCTCCGTTTGACATTGTGGGAGCTCCTGCTGAATTAGCCTCAGGACCACGATCAGAATTTGGTGGAAAATACCTAGGAACTATGATGACTGGTGGAGCGGTGTTTGCCTTTATAAAATTAGTGATGTATGTAGATTTATTCTTAGGAGGAGCTGGTAATAATAACTTAGAAGGTATTGCAGGTACAGCTTTAGGTCTAGTAGAATTACTAGTAAAAACTTTTTTATTATATATGATCCCCGTATTTATTGGTTTAGTGAGTCCACGGTTTAGAACAGAACAAGCCATCCAGTTTTTCTGGAAATGGCCTACATTTTTTGGTTTGTTAGCTATTGGTTGGGCTTTGTATAAAAATGGAACTTTTTAATTAACTGAAAAGTTACTAAACGCTAAATTTTTGAATAAAAATTAAATATAAAAAGAACAGAATAATAAAAATTATAAGTTTTAAATTTTAAATGTTGCATTGTTAATTAATAACTTTAAACCTTAAACTTTAAACTTTAAACTAAAAATAATGTCAGAAATAAAAACTTTAGGAATACCAACTCCAGAGGAAATCAAACAAGCACAGATTGATTTTGCTCCACGTTGTACTTCAGCAGGTCGCGTAAACGACAAAGAAACACAAGGAACGGTAGAATACATACTCAATTTTGCACGTAAACATTCTTTGTTTGTAATGGCATACGGAACTGGATGTGGTGCTATTGAAATTCCTGCAACGATGACTTCACGTTACGATGCCGAACGGTTTGGAATTCGTGGTGCTGCTACTCCACGACAAGCAGATGTTTTGTTAATTACTGGGTATTTAGCAACAAAAACGCTAAAAAGAGTTATTCGTGTCTACGAACAAATGCAAGATCCTAAATATGTAATAGCTTTTGGGTCATGTGCCATAAATGGCGGTATGTATTTCGACTCATATAATACAATAAAAGCATTAGATAGATACATTCCTGTTGATGTATATATTGCAGGTTGCATGCCACGTCCAGAGAGTGTTATTAACGGATTTGTAAAACTACAAGAACTTATCAAAAATGGAAATGCAGGAAATGGTGAAGCCTATAGAGAAGATTTAGATTGGTATAGAAAAAATCAACAAAAGGTAATTAAAAATTGGGATTTCCCTGATAAATATAATTGGTAGTTACAATTATAAAGTAAGAATTTGAAAAACCATAGCGCCTTAGCGGTAAAAAATAAACAATGAGCAAACTAAAAAAAGAAAACAAAATTTTAGACAAACTAAATGATGTTTTTGATATTTCTGGAGAAGTAAAACGCAAGCTAAGAATTGCAGTGAAAATAGATTCAAAAAATGTATCAAGTATACTACTTTTTCTAAAAAATCAACACGGCTTTATACATCTTAATCACATCTCATGTGTGGATTGGATTGAAGAAGGTGAATTTGAATTGGTATATATCGTTTGGAATCCAAAAACAAAACTAACGGTTCTTGTTCATACTCGTATCGATAGAAATAATCCTGTAATGGAAAATATTGATACCATTTGGGATCAAGCCAATACCTACGAACGTGAATTTAGAGAAATGTTTGGTATTGAATTCCCTGGTTTAGTTGGTAGAAAAGAATTTATTCTTGAGGATTGGGACGATATGCCACCTATGCGAAAAGATTTTGACACACAAAAATATGCTAAAGAAAATTTTGCTACAAGACCAGGTCGTGAAGATGCACAAGATGTTAGAGAAGCAATACAAAAACGAAGTGGTGAAGTAATACCAGACTTTGCTAAAAAATATTCAAGAGACTAATATAAGTTAAAAGTTGAAAGTTGAAAGTTCAGAACAGCTTCCTTAAAAAACTTCACAAACTTTAAGAACTTTACAAATTAAAACACAATGACCAGAGAGAAGGAAACAACATTATATCTAGGCCCACAACATCCAGGTATAACTGGAAACATGATGATAAAGCTTAAAGTAGCAGGTGATACAGTTATTAAAGCTGAGACCCATGTGGGTTATCTACACCGTGCATTTGAAAAACTTATTGAGAATAGAAATTGGTTGCAATCATTTACTATACTCTGTCGTTTTTGTGTGCCTGAACCAGATCCAATAGAATTAACATATGCGAGAGCTGTTGAGGAACTAGAAGGTCGTAAAGTACCTGAAAGAGCCAAATATATCAGAACAATTGTTTCTGAGTTAGCACGTATTCAATCTTTCTTATTATGGTATGGAGGTCAATCAGGTTCCGCAGGTTTATACACATTAGGACAATGGTCTGTTGGAGATAGAAACTATATTTTAGATTTATTCGAGGATCTTACTG
>JAOZLL010000120.1 GCA_029934835.1 Flavobacteriaceae bacterium
TAGGCAATAGGCAATAGGCAATAGGCAATAGGCAATAGGCAATAGGCAATAGGCAGTTAGCAGTAAGCAGTAAATAATCAATAATAGTAAAAAATGACCTTAATAAAATCAATTTCTGGAATACGTGGAACCATCGGTGGTAAAGTTAGAAATAATCTAACACCTATTGATGCTGTAAAATTTGCTGCAGCTTATGGTATTTGGTTAAAAAAACATCACGCCACAAAGAAACGCCTAACGGTTGTGGTTGGTCGTGATGCCCGAATATCTGGTAAAATGATTAGTAGTCTTGTATCCAATACGCTAGTAGGAGTTGGTATTGATGTAATTAACGCAAGTTTATCAACCACACCAACTGTTGAGGTGGCAGTTACTTTAGAAAATGCTGATGGTGGAATTATAATCACTGCTTCACACAATCCAAAACAGTGGAATGCCCTAAAACTATTAAACGAAAAAGGGGAATTTCTAAATGCTGCAGAAGGCGAAAAAATATTAGAAATTGCAGCTTCTGATAACTTTGAATTTTCCTTGATAGATGACATTGGCTCATTTATTAAAAAACAAGATTATATTGGAAAACATATTGAAGAAGTCTTAGCTTTAGATTTAGTAGATGTTACAGCAATCAAAAAAGCAAAATTTAAAATTGTAGTAGATGGAGTCAATTCGTCAGGTGGTATTGCAATACCAGCACTACTCGACAAATTAGGGGTAGAAACGGTAAAACTCTATTGTGAACCTACAGGAGAATTCCCTCATAACCCTGAACCACTTAAAGAACATTTAACTGATATTTCTAAATTAGTCGTTACTGAGAAAGCGCATTTAGGGATTGTTGTAGATCCAGACGTCGATCGATTGGCATTTATTAACGAAGATGGCAGTATGTTTGGAGAAGAATATACATTAGTTGCCTGTGCTGATTATGTACTTAGTAAAAATCCTGGCAATACGGTTTCAAATTTATCCTCTTCGAGAGCCTTAAGAGATGTAACAAATAAACATGGCGGCACCTATACGGCTAGTGCTGTAGGTGAGGTAAATGTTGTAGAGCAAATGAAAAAAACCAAAGCAGTAATAGGTGGTGAAGGTAATGGTGGTATTATATATCCAGCTTCACACTACGGACGAGATTCTTTGGTTGGCGTTGGTTTATTCTTATCACATTTAGCACATACTAAACTTTCCTGTAAAGAATTAAGAGCAACCTATCCTGATTACTATATGAGTAAAGAAAAGATAGCGCTTACTCCAAATATTAAGGTAAATTTAATTTTAGAAAAGATGAGTCAACGCTATAAAGACGAAGAAATAAATACTATTGATGGAGTGAAAATTGACTTTAAAAATGAATGGGTACACCTTAGAAAATCAAATACAGAACCCATTATTAGAATTTACACCGAGAGTAACTCGCAAAAAAACGCCGATACTCTGGCGAAAAAAATCATGAAAGAGATTCAAGATATCGTATCTAATTAATCCATTCGATAATGAGCAACTTAGAAAAGTATTTTCAAAAATTTAGAAATCAAATAGTTGGCAATGGTCAAACTTTTACATCTCCTTATGGTGAAAAAGAGATTATTTATACGGATTGGACAGCAAGTGGGCGACTATATCACGAGTTAGAAAACAAAATACTTCATGATTTTGGTCCATTCGTTGCCAACACACATACAGAAACTTCTTTTACTGGAGCAGTGATGACTCAAGCCTATCATAAGGCAAAAGAAATTATCAAAGATCATGTACATGCCGACACATCTGATGTTCTAATCATGGATGGTTCTGGAATGACAGGTGTTATCAATAAATTTCAACGAATCTTGGGGTTAAGAGTACCCGAAATTTTAGCAAAACACACTAATATTCCTGCCGAATTAAGACCTCTTGTCATTATCTCTCACATGGAGCACCATTCTAATCAGACATCATGGCTTGAGACAATCGCTAATGTTGAAGTAATTCCTTATGATGTCAATGGACTTATTGATTATGATACCATTCAACCCATATTTGATAAATATGCTGATCGTGCTTTAAAAATTATATCTATTACAGCCTGCTCAAATGTGACTGGTATTCAAACAGATTATCATCAAATGGCAAAAATTGCACATCAAAACAATGGTTTATGTTTTGTTGATTTTGCCTGTTCGGCTCCCTATGTGAATATTGATATGCATCCTGATAAATACTCCTATTTAGATGCTGTTTTCTTATCACCTCATAAATTTCTGGGAGGACCAGGAACACAAGGAGTTTTAGTTTTTAATGAAAAATTATACAAAAATATTGTTCCTGATAATCCTGGTGGTGGAACTGTAACCTATACGAATCCTTGGGGTGAACACGATTATGTTAAGGATATTGAAGCGCGTGAAGATGGTGGAACACCTGGTTTTTTACAAACCATAAGAACTGCTTTGGCAATACAACTCAAAGAAAAAATGGGTGTTGCTAATATCTTAAAAAGAGAACACGAACTAAATGATATCATATTCAAGAAACTTAAAGCAATCCCAAACCTACACCTACTTGCTCAAAAACACGAAGACCGTCTTGGTATTTTTTCTTTTTATATAGATGATGTTCATTTCAATTTGATTGTAAAACTACTTAATGATCGTTATGGCATTCAAACTCGCGGCGGTTGTTCTTGTGCCGGAACTTATGGACATTTTTTGTTAAATATTGATGACAAAGCTTCCTATGAGATAGAAGCACAAATTAAAGAAGGAAAGTTTTTAGAACGTCCAGGATGGGTTAGAATGTCAATACATCCAACCTTAACAAATAATGAAGTTGACTTTGTATGTGATAGTATAAAGGAAGTTGCTGAAAATCATCAAGAATGGGGAAAAGACTACGATTATTTTGGAAGTATTAATGATTATGTCCATAAGACAAAGCCAAAAACTGAAAAAATATTAGTTGATAAATGGTTTTAAAGAAATGTACTTTATCCAAAGTGTTTTTGAACTATCAGTTAAGAATAAATCTATTTTTTAGATTCTATACATAAAGAATATATGAAGTTTCTAACATTTTAGCCTGTTGAATATATTCTATAATTTTTAATATTTCTTTAAAACTACAAATAAGATTTGTGTTTCTCTCGTTTATTGAGCATACCTAATTTATAAAATAGCAAAAGATGGCAATTACTCTAAAAGGAGATAAAGTAATGAATCTCACTCCTACTATAAAACAAAAATCTTTACGTATTAATCTAAATGAATATGTTTATGGTTCATTTTCAGAAATAGGTGCTGGTCAAGAAACAGTTCGGAATTTTTTTAGAGCTGGTGGAGGTTCAGGAACAATTGCAAAAGCAATGAGTGCTTATGACAAAGTCTTCTCTGATGCCATTTATGGAATTGAAGAAGACAAACGCTACGTTACAGAAAGACGTCTAAGAAAAATGCTGATTCATGAAATTGACCTTTTAGAAGAACGATTAAGTAGAAAAGAACATCCTGACAAACTCTTTTTCTCCTATGCAAATACCGTCGCAACCATTGATTTTGCAAAGAAGTTTAAAGGTCATGGTTGGGTTGGTATTAAGTTTCAACTAGATCCAAAAGAAGCATATAACGAAATTGTGTTGCACGTTAGATTCAAAGAAAACGATCCCAGACTACAACAAGAAACTCTCGGTAAATTAGGAACAAATCTAATCTATGGTGCATTCTATCTAAACGATGACCCCAAAGAGTTACTCTTATCTTTATATGATGATATTGATGAAGATAATATTGAAATTGATATGATTAATTTCTCAGGCTTGCGATTTAATTCTATTGATAATCGTTTGATGAGTTTATATCTTGTTAAATATAATATGACTGATGCAGTGATGTTCGGCCCAGATGGCAATAACTTACTGCCAGCACAAGTCTTGTATAAAAAGAATATTCTAGCATTTAGAGGAAGCTACCGTCCTGTAACTAAGGTAAATACTGATATTTTTAGAAAATCTCAAGCACTATTTTATAAAGAAAAAAAGGTAGATCCTGAACAAACAAAGATTATAATTGAAATTACGTTGAGTAATCTAAGGTCAACACATAAAGAAGGTGATATTGATGAACGAGACTTTTTAGACCGCACAAAATTACTATGTTCTTTGGGGCAAAATGTTATGATAACCAACTTTAAAGAATATTATAAATTAGTTGAATACCTATCTGGGTATACTAAAGCTCGAATGGCTTTTGGAATGGGTATCTACAATCTAATTCAAATATTTGACGAAAAATATTACCGTGATATTAGTGGTGGTATTTTAGAGGCATTTGGTAAATTATTCTATAAAGATTTAAAAATATACTTATATCCATTAAAAAACCATGAAACAGGTGAAATAACAAATAGTGAAACTCTTAAGGTGCACCCTAGAATGAAAGAATTGTATAAATTCTTTAAAAATAACGGTCGTTTACTTGATATAAAAAATTATGAACCCGAAATTTTAGATATTTTATCCAGAACCGTTTATGATATGATTGGTGAAAACGAAAAAGGTTGGGAAGAAATGTTACCTGAAGGAATCCCCAAATTAATTAAAGAAAAAAATCTTTTTGGATATAAATAACACAATTAATTTAAAGAGTCATTTTTTATACAAAAAATGGTGAGAATACAAGTAAACCCACCATCTTAGTTAGTAGTAATAAAATTGATTGTTATTGTAGTAATAACTCAATTATTAGATTAGACGAAACTTTTTTAACTCCTTACAAAGATTTATGTAATTCTTTTTTCTTTTTAAAATTGCTATCAACCATGTTCGCTCATTAGATTTTCCTTGAAAATTTGGCATTGCTTTTAATGCTGATAAGAAGGTCTCTTGCACCAAATCTTTTGCCATCTCAACATCACTAATTCTACTACGAGTATAATAAAACATACCCGTTGTGCATTTGTAATTAAAGAGTAAAAGTCGTCCATTTGATTAGAATAAA
>JAOZLL010000121.1 GCA_029934835.1 Flavobacteriaceae bacterium
GATTTATGTGTGAGTTCAGCAATCAAAAAATCTGATTGATCGATGGTATCAAAAGCAACTTGCATCATTTCTTTCTCCTGATTATTCTCAAAATGATACTGATCTACAAACACAAAAATTTCGATAGCACTTTTAGATGCTACTTCAACAAGGTATGTGAGCTCTTTATCGAATTTCTTTCTATCAGAAAAACTTATGGCAAGGTATACTTTTGTCATAAAATAATACTATTTACTATCTAGTGTTGCTATCCAATCTAGTAATTTTTGATTGTCATCATCAGATATTACGGCTTCTGGATGAAATTTTAGATAACCAACCAATGGCATTTCACGTGTTTCTATCGTTTCTGAGAAACCTTCAAGTACATGATTTAATTGATTAGAATTGTAAGCTGCCCATTCATCAAAATTCAAATGTTCTTTACCTTTATTTACATGCATGGCAACTCCCCATGAAAAAGGAGCAATAGTATGATACCATTCATAATTAGTATTATTTGAGTGGCAATCATTACAAGATCTATCTAAAATCAATTGAATCGTATTAGGCACTTCAACTACCGTACTGATATGGTTTTCAGAAGTAACACTATGCTGATTTTTCTTTGGTCGGTATAATTGTATTACAGCAATTATAACAAAAAAATACAATAGAATCTTTTTCATCTTTTACTGGTTTTAGTTTAGCAAATATATTGAATTCTATTTTGAAGGCTTCCGTAAATTCAATCTTTATTTTCTCTCGTATTGAATAGATATATTATGTACTTTTGTGTTTTTACTAGAACCAGATGAAAAAATTAGTTTTTGCGACCAATAATGCACATAAACTAGCCGAAGTCCGTAGCTTAATCCCTCAATGGGAAATATTGGGTTTATCAGATATTGGTTGTTTTGAGGATATTCCTGAAACCGCAGATAATCTTGAGGGAAATGCTAGAATAAAAGCAGATTTTGTGACTAAAAACTATGGTTTTGATTGCTTTGCAGATGATACAGGTTTAGAGATTTTAGCATTAAATGGAGCGCCAGGCGTTTATTCAGCTCGTTATGCTGGCGAACCAAGTGATAGCGAAGCTAACCTACAAAAAGTATTGACAGAGTTAACTAACAAATCAAATAGAAAAGCACAATTCAGAACAGTGGTTGCCTTAAATTTAGCTACTAAAACCCATTTATTTGAAGGGATTTGTAAAGGTGAAATTCTACCCAATAAAACAGGTGATAGCGGATTTGGTTATGATCCCATTTTTAATCCATCTGGTTTTGAACAGAGTTTTGCTCAAATGTCACAAGCTGAAAAAGGTGTGATTAGTCATCGTGGAAAAGCAATAAGAAAACTAGTTGAATTTTTGAATTCTTAAAAGCTATTACACAGAGTTTCGCAGAGAATACACGGAGATTCACAGAGAAAAAAAGATAAAAATTAAATCACATAAAGCTACATATTATCCTGTTTTTATACTATTACTAATAGCCTTTGTTCTTGTTTGGATACTTAACATCAGTATTGGTTCAGTACATATTCCATTTAAAGAAATACTATCTGGGATATTTGAAAATGAGATGTCAAAAGATACATGGGAACACATTCTATTTAATTTTAGAATTCCAAAATCCATAACAGCCATTTTAACAGGGATGGGCTTATCAGTAGTTGGTTTATTAATGCAGACATTATTTCGTAATCCTATGGCTGGACCATCAGTTTTAGGAATTAGTTCGGGTGCTGGTTTAGGTGTGGCACTTTTAGTCATGGGAACTGGTTTACTGAGCAGACAAACCATGGATATTTTAAATCATGAACTAACGATACTTATTGCCGCAATTGTTGGTGCCTTTGTTGTTTTACTACTCATACTACTTTTAAGTGCAAAAATAAAGAACACTTTATCTATTCTGATTATTGGTTTAATGTTGGGCGCATTAACCACAGCAATTGTAGGAATACTTTCCTACTTTACAAAAGCAGAACAATTACAAGAATATATGTTTTGGGGATTTGGTAGTTTAGGACATCTTACTAAAAAAGAAGTCTGGATATATGCGAGTATTATTTTCATCGGATTTATTGCTATTATACCTTTGTTAAAACCGTTGAATTCGTTGCTTTTAGGTGAAAATTATGCTCAAAATATGGGTGTAAATATAAAACGCACAAAAAAATATATTCTTATAATAGCAGGATTATTAACTGGTGTAATTACTGCGTTTGTAGGACCAATTGCTTTTATAGGTTTGGCAGTTCCGCATATTGCAAGACTTTTGTTCAACACATCAAATCATAAAATAGTAGTTCCCGCTGTAATCTTGATTGGTGCTATTATTTTATTGGTATGTGATAGTATTGCACAACTTCCATTTAGTGAACAAGTTGTTCCTATAAACGCCATAACTTCATTGTTTGGTGCTCCTTTAGTAATCTGGTTAATTATTCATAAAAAGAAATATCATTTTTGAGTTCTACACAAAAAAATAGCATCCTAACAACGCAAAATCTCTGTATTGGATATCCTAATAAAGATGCCAATATAGAAATTGCAACTGGGCTTAATTTAGAAATAAATTCAGGAGAGTTAATTGCTGTTTTAGGTAAAAATGGATCTGGTAAATCTACCTTAATTAGAACTTTAGCTCAAATGCAAGCAGCATTAAACGGAAAAATATTTTTACACCAAAAAGATATTACAACCTATAAACGAGAAGTGCTGTCACAAGAAATTTCAGTAGTACTAACCGAAAAACTACCTGACAACTTATTAACAGCTTATGAATTAATTGTCATGGGGCGACAAGCTCATACCAATTGGTTGGATACCTTAAATGCGATAGACAAAGAAAAAATTGATTTTGCCATTCAGGCTACCAATATCACTTCATTATTAGATAAAAAGTTTAGCGAATTATCTGACGGACAGCAACAAAAAGTACTGATAGCTAAAGCTTTGGCTCAAGATACTCCTATAATATTTCTAGACGAACCCACAACACACTTAGATGTTCATCACCGAATGGAAACTTTTTTATTGCTAAAAGAATTAGCACATAAATACCAAAAAAGTATCATTATGGCAACACATGAAATTGGTTTATCTGTTCAAATGGCAGATGAACTATGGATCTTAGAAAAAAAATCAATTCATACAGGAAATTCTCAAGATTTAATAAAAAATAAAATTATCTCACAAGTTTTTGATTCAGATTTGATACAATTTAATGCCGAAAAAGCTAGTTTTGAATATAAATAAAGTTTGCACCGCTAAGATGCCAAGTCGCTAAGAATAGTAAGAACAAAACACACTAAAAGAATTACTCAAAACGAACTTCACCTAGGTAGAATCAAATTATTTTTTTCAATTAAAGAAATTATAAAACCTATCTTTGTACCTTAGTGCCGTTACGGTAAATAAAGAATATGAAACGAGCATGTCAAATCTAAACACACAAAGGAATGACTAATAGCGAACACCATGTGTCACGAATAAAAATATAAATTTAGACACATGAAAATAGCAATAGTCATCTTAAATTGGAACGGCAGAGACTTATTAGAAAAGTTTCTACCTGATATAATCCGTTATAGCCCAACTGGGCTTTCAGATATTTATGTGGCTGATAATGCCTCTACAGATGATTCTATTGCTTATATAAAGCATAATTATACTTCCGTTAAGATTATCCAAAACAAAACTAACGGTGGTTATGCAAAGGGATATAATGATGCATTAGAACATATCAAAGCAGATATCTACGCTTTAGTTAATTCGGATATTGCCGTTACAAAGAATTGGTTAATTCCTATTCACGAATACTTTACAAGTCATTCTAAAACTGCCATTATACAACCTAAAATTCTAGATTATAAACAAAAATCACATTTTGAATATGCTGGTGCTGCTGGTGGATTTATTGACAAGTTAGGTTATCCCTATTGTCGTGGTCGTATTTTTGACAAACTAGAAAAAGATACAGGACAATATAATGACAACCTACCTATTTTTTGGGCATCAGGTGCTTGTCTCTTTATTCGTTCAAAAGTTTTTCATGAATTAGGTGGTTTTGATACGGATTATTTTGCCCATCAAGAGGAAATTGATCTTTGTTGGCGTGCGTTTAATACCGGCTATAACACAATGTATATTTCAGAGTCAACTGTATATCATGTTGGTGGTGCTACCTTAAATAGTTCCTATTGGAAAAAAACTTTTCTAAATTTCCGTAATAGTTTGTTTAATCTGGTAAAAAACGCCCCTAAAAATTATATTTGGCTCATATTTCAACGTTTAATATTGGACGGTATTGCTGGTATTAAATTTCTTTTTGAAGGAAAACCACTACATACTTGGGCCATAATAAAAGCACATTTTTCATTTTATGCACATTTCTCTAAGATGTTAAAAAAACGTAAACAAATAACCAACAAGCAACCTAATTATTATGCTACAAAAAGTATTGTTTGGAATTATTATGTAAAAACCTGAGTTCGGCCTAAGGTTTAATTTACAGAATTAAAAGAAAAGGTAAGGTTTTAAGGTAGGAAGAAGTTTAGCAACTAAAGCAAATCAATTTCTCCTTTTCCTTCTCTAATTACCTCAGGATAACCTTGGGTAACATCTACCACAGTAGAAGGAATATTGCCTCCAAAACCACCATCGATTACTAAATCAACTTTGTTTTTCCAATTATCATAAATTATTTCAGGATCAGTAGTATATTCTAGGATTTCATCTGTATCTTTTATAGATGTTACAGCCATTGGATTTCCTAATTCCTGGATAATTGCTTGAACAATAGTATTGTCAGGAATACGAATACCCACTGTTTTTTTGTTCTTAAAAGGTTTTGGTAGTTTATTAGCGCCATCCATTATAAAGGTAAATGGTCCAGGTAAAGTACGTTTTAAGATCTTATAAACCGCTGTATCCATAGAATGAACAT
>JAOZLL010000051.1:0-8856 GCA_029934835.1 Flavobacteriaceae bacterium
ATAGCCGATCGAGCATCTACCTCGGATGCTTTAATTAAGTTTTTTTCAGTTAAATATAACTTTAATGCCAATTTTGCAGCTACCTCAGCTTCCTCTTTGTATTTTTCCTTAATTTTTTTAGGTGAATAATAATTCTTTACAAAATGGGTGTCAAATTTACCTGACCTAAAAGATTCGTGCTGACAAACATATTTTCCAAAGGCTAAAGTAGTTTCAATTCCTTCAACTTTATAGTTATCAATTGCTTCAATCATCTTAGCTATTGCTATTTCACGAGTTTCTCCATACGTAATTAATTTTGAGAGCATCGGATCATAGTAAATCGGAACTTCCATTCCTTCTCTAAAACCATCATCTACTCTAATATCTTTACCCATAGGTGGTTGATAGGTTTTTAGGTTTCCTATACTTGGCATAAAATCATTTTTTGAATCCTCAGCATATACACGTAACTCTAAAGCATGACCTTTAATTTTTAAATCTTTTTGAGTAAATGATAATGGTTCTCCTTGTGCTACTTTTATTTGCTCTGCAACTAGATCAAGTCCCGTAACCCATTCGGTTACTGGATGTTCTACTTGTAGTCTTGTATTCATCTCTAGAAAATAGAAATTCTTTTTAGCATCTACTAAAAACTCAACTGTTCCTGCTCCTAGATAGTCACATGATTTTGCCACATTAACGGCAGCTTCACCCATTTTTTTACGTAAATCAGAAGTTAGAATACTTGAAGGTGCTTCCTCAACTACTTTTTGATGACGACGCTGAATACTACATTCCCGTTCAAACAAATGCACCACATTACCATGACTATCGGCCAAAACTTGTATTTCAATATGTCTGGGCGATTCAATATACTTTTCAATGAAAACAGCACCATCGCCAAAGGCTGATTCGGCTTCACTAATAGCACGCTTCATTTGTTCTTCTATTTCGGATGATTTATCTACCACTCGCATTCCTTTTCCTCCACCTCCAGCAGCTGCTTTAATCAAAATAGGATATCCAATATCATTTGCAATTTCAATAGCTTTTTTAGGATCTGTCACAGCTTCATCAAAACCAGGAACCATTGGAATATCATAATCTTTAACTGCATCTTTTGCCGCTAACTTATTACCCATCATCTCAATAGCTTTTGGTCTTGGTCCAATAAAAATGATATTATTATCGGTTACATTTTGAGCAAAAACAGCATTTTCACTTAAAAACCCATAACCTGGATGGATGGCATCTACTTTTAATTCTTTAGCTACTTCAATAATCTTATCTCCTAATAAATAAGATTGATTTGAAGGTGGTTCACCAATACAAACTGCTTCATCTGCCATTTGCACATGAGGTGCATTTCTATCGGCGGTAGAATAAACTGCCACAGTTTTTATACCCATCTTTTTAGCTGTTTTAAAAACACGGATCGCTATCTCACCTCTATTGGCTACTAATATTTTTTTAATTTTTTTCATCTTTTCTTTATTCCATTTCTATCAAAAGTTCACCTTTCTCTACAGTTACTCCTTTTTCGACATTAATTGATTTTATGATTCCATCTTTAGGCGCTGTTAAAATGTTTTCCATTTTCATCGCTTCTAAAACCATTAGTGCATCACCTTCTACTACTTTCTGCTCTTTTACTACTTGGATATCTAAAATAATTCCTGGCATAGGAGCTTTGACATTGGAATCTTTTTGCTTCCCATTAATCGTTAAACCTAACTCCTTAATGAGCTGATCTAGTTCATCCTTTATTTTTACCGAATAATTATTTCCGTTTACAGAAATTTGATAGACTTTCTTTTGAAAGTCAGATTTGATTATTTCAATTTTAAAAGAATTATTATCTTGAACAATGTGAAACTGATTTTCTGTAAGTTGAATAGTATCTAGATTCTTACTAACCGCTGTATCAAAACTATAGTCATAATCATCATTGACTTTAATAGTATATATTTTTTTCATTATTTAAATGGTTTCTCGCAAAGCGATGAGTTGAACGAAGTCGAAACTACGCAAACCTGCCTGCCGCAGGCAGGGACGCTAAGCAGATTGTTAATAATTTTCTTGAGTGTCAAAATTTGATATGCTCGGTTCATAAAATAGGGTGATTTTTATTCTGAATCAATAGCTTTAAAAGCGGTTATGATTTGTTTTACTAAACGATGTCGCATCACATCTTTTTCATCTAAATATATTATTGATATACTTGGTATTCTTTTTAAAACTGCCAAAGCTTCTTTTAAACCAGAGATTTGTTTTTTTGGTAGATCAATTTGACTTGGATCGCCAGTAATAATGAATTTTGCATTTTTTCCCATTCGGGTTAAAAACATCTTCATTTGATTATGCGTTGCATTTTGAGCTTCATCTAATATTACATAAGATTCATCTAGTGTACGACCTCTCATAAAAGCAAGTGGTGCTATTTGTATCACTCCTTTTTCTATATAGGATTCTAATTTTTCATAGGGAATCATGTCACGTAAAGCATCATATAAAGGTTGCATATAGGGATCTAGTTTTTCTTTAAGATCACCAGGCAAAAAACCTAAATTCTCACCTGCCTCAACTGCTGGTCTTGTTAAAACAATCCTTCGTACTTCTCTATTTTTCAAGGCATTAACAGCAATAGCAACTGCTGTATAGGTTTTTCCTGTACCAGCAGGACCAACGGCAAAAAGCATGTCATTTTTCACCATGCTATCGACCATTTCTTTTTGGTGTTTGGTACGTGCTTTAATGGCACGACCATTAACACCATACAAAATGGTATCCTTATCTTTAGTACCGTTGACTGGAATATCGTTTCCATTTGCCAATAACAAACGTTCCACACTATTATCATCTAAACTATTATAACGATGAAGATAATCAATCAACATTTGTAAACGCTTTTCAAATTCATCTAAAACTTCGGTCTCACCATAAGCTTTAATACGAGATCCACGTGCTACTATCTTAAGTTTAGGAAAATGATTTTTAATGATTTCTAGATACCTGTTATTCACCCCAAATAATTCTGAAGGGTTTACCTCAGTCAATTCAATAAGTCTTTCGTTCAAATGCGTATAAAATTTAGAATGTTACCTAATTTGTGTCAACAATTTGTGTAGTTTTGTAAAGTTACTACTTGGTAAAGTTAGTAAAAAAGAGAGCAATTACAACGGACTATTTATAAATAAAAATTAATTAATGTCGATCATCACCTTAACAACAGATTTTGGCACAAAAGACTACTCCGTTGCGGCAGTTAAAGGTCGTATATTAAATGATTTACCTTCTGCAAACATTATCGACGTAAGTCATGAAATTACACCTCATCATATTGTTGAAACAGCCTTTGTTTTAAATGCAGCTTATACAAACTTTCCAAAAAACAGCATTCACATTATTGGAGTTGAAGCAGAACAAACAACTGAACACAAGCATTTGGTTGTTCAAATAGATGGACATTACTTTATTGGTGCAGATAATGGAATTTTTTCTCTTCTAAAAAAGGAAATAAATATTGAAAATCTAATTGAGATTAAACATCCTAAATCAATAGATAGTTCTTTTCCTGTACTAGATGTATTCGTTGATGTTGCGATTGAAATTGCCAAGGGCACACCTCTTGAAAACATTGGAAATCCGATTGCTTCAATTAAAACATGGATAAAAAACAAACCCGATATATCTGGACTTAATGAATTGATTGGGCATATTATTTATGTAGATAGATATGGCAACCTAATAACGGATATCACTAAAGAATTCTTTAAGGAATTTGCTAATAATAGACGTTTTACACTCACAGCAAGTAGTGCTAAAATAAAAACGATTTATCCTAAATATGATGCGCTTGTTGATTACTCACAACCCATTTCTCAAAGGCAAAAAGCAGGCAAAGCTTTAGCACTATTTAATTCATTAGATTTAATAGAAATAGCTATTTATAAAAGCAATCCTGATAAAGGTGGTAGTGCTACTAGCTTATTAGGTTTGGGTGTTGGTGATAGTGTTAAAGTGTCTTTTGAAGTTTGAGGTCGGAAGTCAGAAAATAGAAATTAGAAAACAAAAATATGTTTACACGAATAGTTAAAATGCGTTTTAAACAAGAGAAAGTAAAAGATTTTATTGATCACTTTGAATCTGTTAGAGAAAAAGTAGAAAATCAACCGGGATGCAGTCTTGTGATTTTATATCAAGATAAAAAAGATTCTAATTTATTTTTCACTTATAGTAATTGGGATAAAGAATCCGATTTGGATACGTATAGAAACTCAGACTTTTTTAAAGGAGTTTGGCAACAAACCAAACAACTTTTTGACGGAAAACCTGAGGCTTGGAGTATCAATAAAGTTGTCCCTCCAATTCCGTTAAACAGAAAAAAGTAGAACTACAACAAATAATCTTTTAATGCTATCCATCTTAAAAAAAGAATTTAATACATTTTTCTCCGGTCCTATCGGTTATATGGTAGTAGGTTTATTTTTGTTATTTAACGGATTACTTCTCTGGTATTTTAAAGGAAATTGGAATATTTTTAATACTGGGTTCGCAGACATGCAAGCATTTTTTGATAGTACGCCATGGCTATTTTTATTTTTGATTCCAGCGATTACCATGCGCTCTTTTAGTGATGAATTTACTACGGGTACCATTGAAATTCTGAAAACAAGACCAATTAGTGGATGGCATATAGTTTTGGGTAAATTTTTTGCTGCTTTATCTTTAATCCTTTTAAGTTTATTACCAACACTTCTTTATGCTTATAGTATTTCTGCATTAGCACAACCCGCAAGTATTGATTGGGGAAGTATTTTTGGTTCTTATTTTGGTTTATTTTCATTGGCAAGTGTTTTTACTGCAATAGGTTTATTTACTTCAACACTATCAAACAATCAAATCATTGCATTTATACTAGCTGTGCTACTTAGTTTTATGCTGTATCTTGGCATTGAGCAATTGTCAATTTGGTATCCTAAACTTCCAAATCTATTCCAAAAAATTAGTCTTTTGGAGCATTATAAAAGTATAGCTAAAGGTGTTTTAGACAGTAGAGATATACTCTTTTTTATAAGTGTCAGTCTTTTTTTCCTTTATTTAACTAAAGTAAAACTTGATAAATGAGAAAAAGCCTTAAACATATTATCATTACAGTTATCGGCTTAATCTTGCTTAATGTTGCAGCTTCTATTTTTTATATTAGATGGGATTTAACCGCTGACAAACGTTATACACTTTCAGAAACAACCAAAGAACTTTTAGATAGAATTGATGAGGATATCTTAATTAAAGTTTATTTGGAAGGTGATTTTCCATTAGATTTCAAGCGACTACAACAAGAAACCAAACAGCATCTGGATGAACTTAAAGCACTTAATTCGAACATCCATTATAGGTTTATAAATCCTACGGAAAAAGCGGATCAACTCATTAAACAAGGTATGCAAGCCAGCCGATTAACGGTAGAGGAAAATGGAATAATTTCTGAAGCAATCATTTTTCCCTGGGCACTTATTACTTATAAAAATAAAAGTGCACTAATTCCTTTATTGACAGATTCTCAAGAGAATCAACTACAAAAATCAATTGAAAATTTAGAATATGCTTTTAGTAAAGGTATTCACAAAGTAACCCAAACGAAAAGAAAATCAATTGCCATACTTAGAGGTAACGGAGAATTGGACGATATCTATCTTTATGATTTCTTAAAAACACTCCAAGAAAATTATGATTTAGCACCGTTTATTCTCAATAAACAAGGGACAAATCCACAAGATATACTAACTGATTTTCTGAATTATGACCTAGCAATTATCGCTAAGCCCACTAAGGCATTTTCAGAAACAGAAAAATTTATTCTAGATCAATATATAGTTAGTGGTGGGAAAAGTATATGGTTAATTGATACCGTTACTGCCGAAATGGATAGCCTTCAACAAACTGGTGAAGCCTTTTTTTCTGGACGTGATTTGAATTTAACTGATTTGTTATTTTCTTATGGTGTACGAATTAATTCTACTATAGTTCAAGATTTATACAGTAGCAAAATAGCTTTAGCAACTGGAAATGTGGGGAATCAGACTGAGTTTCAACAATTTTTGTGGTCTTATTATCCGTTAGTCAATGCCAATACAGATCATCCTATTTCAAAAAATATAGAGTCAATTAATTTAAAATTTCCTTCAGGAATTGATACGTTAAAAAATGCAATTCATAAAGAAGTTTTATTACAAAGTTCACCACTTACAAAAATAAATGGTTTACCTATACTTGTTAATTTGAATTCTATTACCCATAAAGTTGATCCTAAAATATACACCGCCAAACCTCAAATACTAGGTGTTTTATTAGAAGGCGAATTTGAATCAGCCTATCAACATCGCACCAAAGCTTTTGATGTCAATTATAAATCAAAGAGTGCTACAAATAAAATGATTATTATTTCAGATGGAGATATTATTGCCAATCAAATTTTAAATGGTGAACCAACTCGTTTAGATCTAGACAAATGGACGGGACAACATTTTGGTAATAAAGACTTTTTACTAAATGCTGTTGACTATTTATTAGATGATACTGGTTTACTTGCTGTTCGTGGAAAATCACTCGATATCAAACTCTTGAATAAAGAAAAAGTATATGAGAAAAAAGGCTTTTGGCAGTTTGTGAATATTGTTGTTCCCTTATTGCTTTTGAGTTTGTTTGGAGGTTTGTTTGGGTATCTTAGGAAGCGGAAATATGCTTAGAGCTGTTACACAGAGAAACACAGAGAATACACAGAGTTTCACAGAGAAAAAATAATTATCTGATTCTGTTTATTTGAGTTATTTCTAATAGTTATTTCGCAAAGTTTCGCAAAGAATACTCAAAGCTACGCAAAGGAAAAATCACTGATTCTGTTTATTTGAACTCCTGATTGATTATACAGAAACTTTATTACTATTAAAAAATATCGTAGCGAGTAACAGCACAGTAGTTACTGTGACAAATGCCATTCCTATTCCAAAATAATCGGCGATTAAACCTAGTGATAAAGCTAAAACTGCTGTGATTATAGTTCTCCATAAAGATTGAACAGAAATTGCAGAAGCTAATATTTCATTCGGGACATTATCTGCTAAAACACCTGTTAATATTGGTTTTCTTATACTTTCAATACTGTAAATTCCCACAAAGGCAATTAAGGAGAATAACCATAATTCTTTAAAATAAAACATGCCTGTTAGGATACCAAAAATAAAACCTACAACTAAGGTTAGATATGTAATCCTATTCTTTCTAAAGTTTGAAACTTTTGACGCTAATTGTGATGATCGTGAAGTTATTAAATATAGTATAAAATAGATTATTCCAATTAGCAACCCATTTTTCTTTTCACTTTCATAGGATGTCAATATGGGTATAAGTATAACTACATTGAGCATTAAAGGTTGTATATAATCTTTTACCGATTTTTGATAGGCAGTATACATTGCAGATGAATTAAGAATTCTTAAGACATTGGGTTGTTTTACTATTTTCAATAGGGTTTTAAAAGTATCACCCATTTTCAGGTGAGTTTTTTGCTCACTTTCATTAGTAGTTTGATTCAATTCTTTGGGATAAGACAAAATCAAAATTAGATTAAGTAAATAAGGTATTATTGAAAATAAAAAAATGTTATAATAACTTCCATAATAGAAAACAATCAAACCCGCAACTAGTGATGAAATTGCTGAGCCTTTTTGAGAACAAGCTCTTGTATGCCCATAATAATTAATCTTTTGAGAATACCATTGCTTTAGTTTTAGATAATCCATAATCATGGCTTTATGTGTTCCCGAACGAAAGGCATCGCCCAAACCATAGAGGACAAAAGCTATAAAAAATACCCAAAAACTATTAGATATATAAAAAGCCAAAAATGAAATAATATACAAAAGAAAAGAAATCACTAATGAATTTTTTCTACCATAGGTATCAGCAAAAATCCCTGAAGGTATCTCAAATACATTAATGACTATTTCTCTTAGGGCATAAAGTATCCCTATTTCAGTATAGGATATTCCTTTAGACAAAAGGAAAAGCAAAAAAAACGCATCAAAAAAGCGAAGGTTTTTTAAAAAACCATAAAAGCAGAACTTATAATATTGCTTGTTTTTAACGAGTCTATCCATGTTATCAGCTAACTAAAATACAAAAAAAAGGCTATCCGATTAAGGATAGCCTTTTTTAAGAATTTATAAGAGATTCTTAGAATATGAATCTAAGACCAGCTTGTGCTTGCCATCTTGATACTAAACTATAATCACTAGTAAAAGTTTCTCTTTGATTTGTGTCAAAAGAATACGTTGGAGTTAAAGTGCTTGGATCAACACTAACACCGATTGGTTGTGTACTAACTGGTAATTGTACCACACCCCATTCGCTATTAAACATATTCCCAATATTTAATACATTGATATTCAATTGTATCTTTTTTGTTCCTTTTAAGTTATAATCCTGAGTTAATTTAAGATCCCAACGACCTCTCCAAGGGCTTAAAATATCATATTTTCCTGCAATTTCTCCACGTCTTTCGCTCATATAATCATCTTGTTGAATATATGCCTCTAAAGCTTCTCTTTGTCCTGCTTCTGCGAAATTCATTGCCAAAACATCTTCAGCAGTTGGAATATAAATTAAATCATTTAAACCTGAACCATCTCCATTAATATCACCTCCATAAGTATAAGAAAAACGTCCACCTTGTGCATATTCATAAATACCGGCAATGTTTGTACTCCATTTATCATTAGCATACGTCCATTTTTTACTAAAAGCACCAATAATACGATGTCTATCCCCATATAATGAATGTGAAGCAACTGCTTTATTTACATTACCATAAGC
>JAOZLL010000051.1:8956-10703 GCA_029934835.1 Flavobacteriaceae bacterium
ATTTTAAGATCATCAGTAACTGCCCATTCATCTTGTAAGTAGAATGCCATTTGACCTAAGTTTGTTTCGACTAAAGCCCAATTATCAGCTTCAAATTGAGATTCTGCGTAAGCTAATTTGCCTGCCATGGTTCCTGTAATTGGATCAGCATCAGCTAAGAAATCTCCAACACTATTATAGCCTCCAAAAATATCAAAACCATATCCTACTAAATTAAAAGAGTTATCAAATTGAAATTTTTCAAAGGCAAAACCTATAGTAACTGCATGATCTCCTACATAATGAGTCATGTTATTTGTAATTTGAAGTACTCTTTGGTCTAAACGGTTGTTGATAGAAAAAGGTTCATGACCTGCAATAATATAACGTTGTCCGTCTTTATTAATATTAATAACTGGTGCTGGAGCAGAAAAAGCATCTCTATAATCATCAAAATGAGTATAACCAACTTGTAATTTATTGGTTGTTTTACCATCTGAGAAATTAGAATTAATCTCAGCTAAGAATGAATCAATATTATTATTAATGGTATATCCTGAATTTCTGAATTGCATGGTAATTAAATCTGGACCTCTTGTACCTATGGCGCTAGGATGTGCATTTCTATCTTTAGAAGCTCTTAAGAAATTATAGATTAAAGAAACACGTGTATTTTTAGCAGCATTCCAATCTAATTTATAGATACCTTTTGTTGATTTCGTATCGTGTATGTAGCCTTGGTAATCACCTGTATCATAACCTAAAGTTGCTAACGCACTTGAAACAGCTTCTAAATCACTTGTAAGAACTCTTGAGACATTCCCACCAACAGTCTGCGTACCATCATTTGATACATAATAAGAACCTAAATCATCTCTATTATCATATTCATAGTTGGCAAAAAAGAATAATTTATCTTTAATAATTGGTCCACCTAAACTAAAACCAAACTGTGTTTGATTTAAATCAGGAACTAAAGTTGTACCACCTAAGTCTACTTTTCCGGCTAATTCTTGATTACGATAAAAACCAAATACGGTTCCATGAAATTCATTTGTACCACTTTTTGTAACAGCGTTAACAGAAGCACCTGTAAAACCAGCTTGTGTTACATCATAAGGAGCGGTAGCTACTTGTATTTGCTCAATTGCATCTAAAGAAACAGGTTGTGCATCTGTTTGACTACCAGGAGTAGCAGAATCTAAACCAAATGGATTATTAAAAATAGATCCATCTAAAGAAAAGTTATTAAATTGATCATTACGACCACCAAATGCTCCACCACTAGATGTTGGCTCCAAACGATAGAAATCTGCAGCAGATCTTGAAATAGAAGGGAGTGATTGAATTTCCCTAGAGCCTAAACTGGTTTCAGCTCCAGTTCTATCACTATTAAAGGTGTTATTTTTAGAATATCGAATTACTACTTCTCCTAATTCTTCACTTTCACTGACCATATCAGCATCAATATTGGCAGTTTTACCTAATTGCAAATATACATCTGTATATTCTACTGTTTTATAGCCAACAAAGCTAATCGTTACCGTATACGGACCACCAACTCTAAGGTTAGGAATCGTATAATTACCATTGTCTTGTGTCATGGCTCCCATAACAGTTCCTGATGGTGTGTGTTTTGCAACAACGCTTGCTCCAAATAATGCACCCATATCATCGGATACATTTCCTTGAATTTTTGATGTGGTTACTTGCGAAAAAGCTGTAAAACTCAAGAAAGTAAATAATAAAAAAAGTGTTTTTTTCATGT
>JAOZLL010000051.1:10803-15107 GCA_029934835.1 Flavobacteriaceae bacterium
GAAAAAGCTGTAAAACTCAAGAAAGTAAATAATAAAAAAAGTGTTTTTTTCATGTTGTTTAATTAAAATGATGGATTAATAATAAATTTTGATTAATTGTAGCAAATATAACTATAATAAAAAAAGTTCACCAAATAAATGGTGAACTTTTCATTAACACTTTATTAACAAAATAGTTCTAAAACTACCTGTAAATAATTATCCTTCTATGCTTTGTTGTTATCTGACTCAGTATCAACAGCTTTAGATATTGCCTCATTTACGACATCATCTATACTTTGTTTTACTTTCTCTTCTTTTGGTTTCACAACAACAGCCTCTTCTACTGGTTTATCAACTGCTTTTTCTTTTTTAGGCTTAGCAGTTGCTTCTGCTGTTACCTCAAAAGGCATATCTACAATTAACTCCCGATGCAAGCGTATATGCGCAACATATTTACCAATACGTTTTACATTATTACCATCAATTTTGATAAACTTTTTATCAATATCTTGACCTTGCTTCTCTAAAGCTTGTGCAATGTCTGCATTATTTACAGACCCAAATAGCTTAGAACCATCACCTGTTTTAGAAACAATCTTAATCGTTACTTCTTCAAGAGTTTTAGCTACTTTTTTAGCATCTTGAATTAACTTTTCATCACGATGTGCTCTTTGTCTTAAGGTTTCTGCTAATATTTTTTTTGCAGAAACTGTTGCTAAAATAGCAATGCCTTGTGGGATCAAATAGTTACGTGCATAACCATTCTTTACTTCTAATAAATCGTCTTGAAATCCGAGATTCTCAACGTCTTTTTTTAATATAACTTCCATATCACAAATCCTTTATTATTTTAACATATCTGCCACATAAGGCATTAAAGCTAAGTGACGTGCTCTTTTAATAGCCTGAGCCACTTTACGTTGGTATTTTAACGAAGTTCCTGTTAAACGACGAGGTAAAATTTTACCTTGTTCATTAACTAAATATAATAAGAAATCTGCATCTTTATAGTCGATATATTTGATTCCTTTTTTCTTGAAACGACAGTATTTTTTTACTACTTTAGTTTCAATATCTAACGGAGTTAAATAGCGAATTTCTGCTTTATTTCCGCCTTTTGCTTGTTGTTCAATTGTCGTTGCCATAATTACTTCGCTTTTTTAGATTTAACACGTTCTCTTCTCACGTCAGCCCATGCTGCTGCGTGCTTATCTAATCGTACAGTTAAGTAACGTAAAATGCTGTCATCTCTTCTGAATTCTAATTCAAAAGGGGCGATCATTTCACCAGCTAATTTGTATTCAAATAAGTGGTAAAATCCACTTTTCTTTTTGTTGATTGCATAGGCTAATTTTTTTAAGCCCCAATCTTCTTTCCAAATCATTTCAGCACCCTTCGATAGTAAATAGTCCTCAAACTTCTTTACTGCTTCCTTTATCTGGTCATCAGATAAAACGGGATTCAAAATGAAAACAGTTTCGTAATGATTCATTTGATTAAATTTAAAATTAATTTTTAAGCCTGCAAAGATAGTAAAATTAACCGAAATGACGCAAAAATACAAAGAATTATTTCTTGATATAAGTGAGTATTCAGCCATTGTAGAATCTAAAAAAATCTTTCTACCTTACATTGAACTTTTATTATAGATTAAAAAAAACTATAGAACATGACTTTTTTAGTGAAAAACATAGCAAATCTCATTACTAATATCTCAACACTCATGCCTTTTAATCAACCTTTCTTTTTTTTTATAACTAAGTAGTTACTGAAATACCAACCTTTTTATAAGTACAACCTTGTAGATATAACAAATAGTAGTACATTTGCAGCTCAAAATTTTTAACCATATAAAAATAGACAGTTGAAAGGAGGTGCCAAATTATGTTAATCATACCTATTAAAGACGGAGAAAACATCGATAGAGCTTTAAAGAGATTTAAAAGAAAATTCGATCGTACTAAAGTAATGAGAACGCTACGTGATAAAAAACAGTTTACAAAACCATCTGTAAATAAACGCAAGCAAAACATTAAAGCAACGTACATTCAACGTAAAAGAACTTCAGAAGAGCAAGCTTAATTGCTTCTTAGTTTTTAAATAAGACAATCCGTTAGGAACTCAAAGACTTTTGTAACTTTGTAATCCTAACGGTTTTTTTATGCTTATTGATAAATTTATTGATTATTTAAAACTAGAAAAAGGGTATTCTAAAAATACCCTAGTAGCCTATTATAATGATATTGTAACCTTTAGAGATTTTCTATATTCAAAATATGATACAAATTCTCTTACTGAAGTTTCTTATGGTGAGATAAGAGAGTGGATCGTATCTCTTGTTAGTAATAATATCAATAACCGCAGTGTCAATAGAAAAATTAGTGCCTTAAAATCATTTTATAAATTTTTAGAAAAGACAGAAAGTATTACTAAAAGCCCTCTAATAGGTCATCATTCGCTTAAGACACAAAAAAAAGTAATAACACCCTTTTCAAAGAAAGAATTAGAATTGGTAACACATTTTTTTAAAGAATCAAATTCATTTGAACAAGTTAGAGATCAATTAATAATCGAATTATTATACACAACAGGCATGCGCAGAGCAGAATTGATCAATTTAAAAGTATCAAATATAAATTTTCAATCAAAAACTATAAAAGTACTTGGGAAAAGAAATAAGGAACGTTACATTCCATTATTAGATTTCACTCTTAATCTCATTCGTAAATACAATATAATAAGGAATGAATTGAATTCTAATGAACCACAACTACTACTCACCTTAAAAGGGAAACCGGTTTATAATTCTCTAGTATATAAAACGGTAAAAAAATATTTTGATAGGATTAGCTCTAAAGACAAGAAAAGCCCACATGTGCTACGTCACGCCTTTGCTACACATCTTTTAGATGAAGGAGCCGATTTAAATGTCGTAAAAGAATTATTAGGGCATTCCAGTTTAGCATCTACACAAATCTACACCAATAGTAACTTGTCTCACTTAAAAGATGTTTATAAAAATACACATCCAAGAAATAAAAAAAAATGATTTAAGCATTTTATTTCACGAAGAATATTTGTAACTTTACCCTGTAAATTAATATCTAAAAATAAATATTATGAAAGTAAACGTGCAAGCAGTCAATTTTAATGTAGATAAAGAATTAATTACTCAGATCGAAGAGAAGTTAAACGGCCTTTTAAAGTTTTACGATCATATAATTGATGCACATGTTCATTTAAAAGTTCAAAAAACGAGTGAAAAAGAAAATAAAATTTTAGAAATTAAGTTAGGAATACCTGGTGATGACGTAGTAGCTAAAAAGAGATCAACCACATTCGAAGACGCTTTGCTTCAATCAGTTACATCATTAAAGAAGACCTTGATAAAGCGTAAAGGAAAACAAAGAGAAAAACACAAATAAAAAATCAAAAAAAATTTCATAAAAAAGTTTTGTGATAAAAATAAAACTTTATACATTTGCAGACCGTTTGAAAAAGCGGTTTGTTTTGTTATAAGCCGATGTAGCTCAGCTGGCTAGAGCAGCTGATTTGTAATCAGCAGGTCGTGGGTTCGAGTCCCTCTATCGGCTCAAAATAATTTGAGATTAACTCTCAATTTTTTAGTTCTTTAAAAATACATGGTGGGATACTCAAGTGGCCAACGAGGGCAGACTGTAAATCTGCTGCGCAAGCTTCGGAGGTTCGAATCCTCCTCCCACCACATATCTTTGAATAGATTTAAGCGGGAGTAGCTCAGTTGGTAGAGCTTCAGCCTTCCAAGCTGATTGTCGCCGGTTCGAGCCCGGTCTCCCGCTCATTTTTTACAACATATTATGATGAAAATATGATAGAAAGATTAAGTTGTAAGAGTAAAACCTGTCCCAGGTAATTTTGTACATGGGTGCAAAAGTAAAAAATGAGGAGTCCGGTTTGATCCAATTAAGCAAAAGCCGGTGTAGCTCAGGGGTAGAGCGTTTCCTTGGTAAGGAAGAGGTCACGGGTTCAAATCCCGTCGTTGGCTCAATTAAAGCTGACTAAAAATTGAATTTTAAGATTAACACTAATATAAACTAAGTAAAACAAGCAATTATGGCTAAAGAAATGTTTGATCGGTCCAAACCGCATTTAAATATCGGAACTATCGGTCACGTAGATCACGGAAAAACAACTTTGACAGCTGCCATAACTATGGTACTGGCAAAAAAAGGTCTATCTGAAGTGATGGACTTTGATCAAATTGATAATGCCCCAGAGGAAAAAGAAAGAGGTATTACAATTAATACAGCTCACGTTGAGTATCAAACTGCTAATCGTCACTA
>JAOZLL010000014.1 GCA_029934835.1 Flavobacteriaceae bacterium
CACTTTGTAAATCTACTTTATTGAGAACTGGAATAATTTCTAAATCATTTTCTAAAGCTAAATAAAGATTAGATATGGTCTGTGCCTGAATACTTTGTGCTGCATCAACGATTAATAAAGCACCTTCACAAGCAGCAATAGATCGTGATACTTCATACGAAAAATCAACATGACCAGGTGTATCAATTAAATTTAAGGTATACTTTTCACCTTCTTTTTCATAGTCCATTTGGATTGCGTGACTTTTAATGGTGATACCACGTTCACGCTCCAAATCCATTGTATCTAACAATTGTTCTTGTTTTTCTCGCTCAGTTACCGTACCTGTATAATCTAATAGACGATCAGCCAAGGTACTTTTACCGTGATCAATATGGGCGATGATACAAAAATTTCGTATGTTTTTCATGAATAATTATAAGGGCTGCAAGATAGGGAAATTTGGATTAGTTTTACCGCTAAGACGCTAAGTCGCAAAGATTTTATCTGTTTGAGAACCTTATAACCTGAGTTCGGCGTAAGCTTTAATTCACAGAAGCAAAAGAAAAAGTAAGATTTGAAGTGAAAAATTAAAGGGAATATCTGGATATTTTGATGGTTTTTCACAAAAAAGATTGCCTTTTCTTTTGTTTCCCTTTGGGCTTGATGAATTTGACAAAATTCATCTAAGCTGTGAAAAAATCTTACGCCGAACTCAGGTTTATATACTATAAAACGATTTGTGTAGCTTTGTAATAAATTAATAAATAATGAATTTTAGGACTCCAATAAATACAAATGATATTCAAAAATTAATTAAAAAGATTAATTATCAGTCAAAAATAGGATTGATAGGCTCTTGTTTTGTGGAGAATATTGGAGCCAAATTATCCTATTACAAATTTGATCATTTTGTCAATCCGTATGGGATTCTTTTTAATCCTATTGCCATTGAAAAATCTGTAGCAGATATCGTTCAAAAAAGAGTCTATACAAAATCTGATTTAGTATTTGAAAATGAGCGTTGGCACAGTTTGCATCACCATTCTGATTTTTCAAATTCTGATATAAAACAGATACTTACTGCTATAAACGATACTATCAAAAAATCATATCAAGCTTTAAAAGGAATGAGTCATGTAATTCTCACTTTTGGTACTGCATGGGTATATCATCATATTGAAACCAATCAATTAGTAGCGAATTGCCATAAAATTCCTCAAAAAAACTTTATAAAACGAATCCTATCTGTTACAGAAATT
Source organism: Flavobacteriaceae bacterium (assembly GCA_029934835.1). GTDB lineage: Bacteria > Bacteroidota > Bacteroidia > Flavobacteriales > Flavobacteriaceae > DQTL01. Next base: position 1,242 of record JAOZLL010000014.1, read on the forward strand.
ATTAAAAGTCTACAGAATAGTATTCAATTAATTCAAGAACTAAATCCTGAGGTACAAATTATTTTAAGCTTAAGCCCTGTACGTCATTTAAAAGATGGTATGGTAGCCAATAACCAAAGCAAAGCACATTTGTTAACGGCTATACACCAAGTAATTACTGAGTTTCAAGCTTTCTATTTTCCTTCTTATGAAATAGTTATGGATGATTTAAGAGACTACCGTTTTTATGCATCCGATATGCTTCATCCTAACCAAACAGCAATAGAATATATCTGGGATATATTTAAAAATAACTGGATTTCTGATGAATCATATCCCATACTAGATCAAGTAGATCAAATACAAAAAGGCTTACAACACAGATCTTTTGATCCTAAATCTGAACAACATATACTCTTTCTTGAAAAAATAAAACAACAACAAGAATCATTGCTAAAATCTCATGCTATTCAATTTTGACAACATAGTTTGCCTATAGTTTTACTTTGGTTTACAAAAATAATGCATCTAACATTTGGTGTATGACAAATTTAAAAAATTGTATATTTACCCAATCCAAATTAAAATATTTAAGCATGGCATACCGTACCCAACGTAAAAAAGGAGGATTTCCAATTAAATTAGTTTTAGCAGCTGGTATTATCTTATTCTCTCTGTTTAAATACTGGTCAAATACAGAAACAAATGAATGGACTGGAAGAAAACAACATATAACTCTTGAACCCAAACAAGAAATTGCTCTAGGACTTCAAAGTCTCCAACAGATGGCACACCAATATGGTGGTTTATTACCCGATCAAAAATTACAAAATTTAGTGGATCAAGTTGGACAAAAATTAGTAAATAGTAGTATTGCTCGACAAACACCTTATCAGTATGATTTTCATTTATTAAGAGATCCTGAAACAATCAACGCTTTTGCGCTACCAGGTGGACAAGTTTTCATCACCTATGGATTATTTAAAAGGTTAAAAAATGTAGACCAATTAGCTGGTGTTCTTGGTCATGAAATTGGTCATGTCGTTGGACGTCATTCAGCAGAACGTATTGCAAAACAAAGTTTGACTGAAGGTATCGTCAATGGTGTTTTAATAGGATCAGATGGTGGTGCAGGTGCGGCGCAAACAGCTGCTATGATTGGCAATATGATTAATATGAAATATGGTCGTGATGATGAATTAGAAAGTGATGATTTAGGGGTGCGATTTATGATTGATGCAGGCTATAATCCAGAGCAAATGCTCGGTGTCATGAAAATATTAAAACAAGCTGCAGGTGGTCAACGTGTCCCAGAATTTCAAAGTACACATCCTGATCCTGAAAATAGGATGGAGAAAATTGAAGAAGCTATCCGAAAATATCGTAAATAAGTATAAAAAAAACTATGAAGCAATTCTTAAGCATCCACCCTATAGTACAAAAAGCATTAGATAATAATCAAGCAGTAGTCGCTTTAGAATCAACTATTATTTCACATGGGATGCCTTATCCTAAAAATTTAGAAACGGCTTTGATGTTGGAAGATGAAGTACGAAAAAACGGAGCGATACCAGCAACCATTGCTTTAATAAATGGTAAAATTAAAGTTGGTTTAACAAAAGAGGAACTTACTTATTTAGCTAAAGAAGGGACTAAAGTTATCAAAACCAGTCGTAGAGATATACCTTATGTATTAGCTAAAAAATTAACAGGAGCAACAACAGTTGCTACCACGATGATTGCTGCCGAAAAAGCAGGAATAGCCATTTTTGCCACAGGAGGAATTGGTGGTGTTCACAGAGGTGCTTCAAAAACTTTTGATATCTCAGCTGATTTACAAGAATTAGCCCATACTAATGTTGCGGTAGTTTGCGCAGGTATAAAAGCTATTTTAGATTTAGAACTAACCCTTGAGTATCTCGAAACACTCGGTGTACCGGTTTTAGGTTACAAAACTGATGAATTACCGGCATTTTATACCCGAAAAAGTGGATTTAAGGTAGATTATAATATGCAAAACCCTCAAGAAATTGCAGATTTACTTAAAGCAAAATGGAATTTAGGTTTAAAAGGTGGTGTTGTACTAGCCAATCCTATTCCAGAAGCTAGCTCAATGGATTTTGACGAAATGACAATGGCAATTGATCAAGCAATTATTGAACAAAACAAATTGGGTATAAAAGGGAAAGAAAGTACGCCCTTTTTATTAGCCAAAGTTAAAGAACTCACCCAAGGAAAAAGCCTAGAATCTAATATTGAATTGGTAAGGAATAATGTGATTTTGGCTTCGAAGTTGGCGGTGGCGTATGTGAAGACAACACTATAGCTTCCCAGCTTTGAATATTTTTTTAGATAATACTTTATTATTTTTGAGTTTAATTTTTAGAATATAAAAACCATTCTTAAAACTACTTGTATCAATAAAACTATCTCTTGTTTTTAGTATTTCTTTACCTAATATATCAAAAACTGAAATATCAAATTCTTCATCATTACTGTAATCAATAGATAAAGAATTTATAAAAGGGTTTGGATAAACACTCAGTTTATTTGTATAACTATTTTCGTTAATATTTAATGCTTCACATTCGGTTACAGTTTCTACAAACGTGCTATTATCATCAACATTTAACCAGTTTTCAGTACTAAAAACTGCATCATTTACAAATATACAAGTAAGGTTTGGTGTGTCAGTTGAGATAAATTCAGTAATATTTATATTGTTCCCATTTCTAACATCAATTGTTTCTAGTTGACTATTCATACTACAGCCTATTTTTTCAATATTTGTGTTCTGTGATAAGTCAATGGTGTTAAACTGGTTCATAATACAATAAAAAGTATTTAAATTTACTAAATTACTTACATCAATAGATGTAAGATTATTATTACCTATCTGAATAAAGTCTAACATAGTATTATCCCCTGAAATAAATGTATCTATTTCGTTAATAGGACATGATAAATGGTTTAGTGATAGATTGTTACTAATGTCCAAGCTTTCTAACATATTGCTTGAACAATATAAAACTTCTAATGCTAAGTTGTTACTAACATCTTATGTTGTAAGATTATTATCGCTACAACGCAATTCTTTTAATTTTAAATTTTGGCTCACATCAAGTTCTGATAAATTCATAAAGGTAACATTTAAAATCTCTAAATATTCAAAATCTTGAATACCCGTTAAATCAGTTACTTGACAACCATCAGGAAGTACTTCTAGGGTTGTTATTGTGTTAATATCTGATGTAAGAACTTGTCCATCATGAGTTCCTTCACTATCTATACCTTCTCCAATAAGAAACACCTCAAAACAAGGATCTGGTATTGTAGTATATTGGGCTTTTACAAGCCCAATATTTGCAATAATTAATAATAAAAATAATTTTTTATTTATCATATTTAAAATGCTTTCTGTTTTTGAGACAACACTATAACTCACCAACTTTAAATATTTTTTTAGATATTACTTTATTATTTTTGAGTTTAATTTTAAGAATATAAAAGCCATTCTTAAAACCGCTTGTATCAATAAAACTATCTCTTGTTTTTAGTATTTCTTTGCCTAATATATCAAAAACTGAAATTTCAAATCCTTCATCATTACTATAATCAATAGATAAAGAATTTGTAAAAGGATTTGGATAGACATTTAGTTTGTTAGTATAACTATTCTCGTTAATACCTAAGGCTTCACATTCTGTCTGAGTTTCTACAAATGTGCTATTATCATCAATATTTAACCAGTTTTCAGTACTAAAATCTGCATCATCTACAAATATACAAGTAAGGTTTGGTGTTGCTAAAGTACTATAATAAGTAATATTACCATTATTACCATTTCTTAAGTCTAATGTTTCAAGACTATCATTATTACCACATCCCAATAGTTCAATATTGACATTTTGTATTAAGTCTATATTTGTTATAGAATTATGTCCGCAGCCAAAAGAAGTCAAATTAGTCAAGTTGCTTACATCTATAGTTGTTAAGTTGTTAAAACTGATTTCAAAATATTCTAAATTATTATTAGAACTTGAATTAAAAATGGTAATTTGATTTGATGGACAAGCTAAATATTCTAATAACAAATTATTACTTATATTTAAGGAAGTTAATAAGTTATCAGCGCAATGTAATTTTTTTAGTTTTAAGTTTTGTGATATATCTAATTCTGTAAGAACATTAAAGCTACAACGCAATTCTTTTAATTCTAAATTTTGGCTCACGTCAAGTTCTGATAAATTCATAAAAGTAACATTTAAAATCTGTAAATATTCAAAATCTTGAATACCCGTTAAATCAGTTACTTGACAACCATCAGGAAGTACTTCTAGGGTTGTTATTGTGTTAATATCTGATGTAAGAACTTGTCCATCATGAGTTCCTTCACTATCTATACCTTCTCCTATAAGAAAAACTTCAAAACAAGGATCTGGTATTGCAGTATATTGGGCTTTTACAAGCCCAATATTTGTAATAATTATTAATATTAGTAAATTTTTATTTATCATAATTAAAATACTTTCTGTTTTTATGTACCATCATCATCGTTCTTTTAATTATCTGTTTTGTAAATTGTTTCTTCAACTTTATTGCCTTTTATACTCGTTTTTTCAATATGGTGATACTTATTATTTTCTAATTGTTGTATAAGGTTTGGATCACTTGCTTGAATACTATCTAAAGTCTGTTCGGTATAATTTGGATTATTGTAATTAGTAAAAGTAAGTACTTTTCCACTACCTATAGCTTCTTCTACACAAATTTGTCCCCTTGCGCATACGCCACTAGTAAATACTATTGAGGAGTCATCTAATTGATAAATTTTAGTACCTATTTGATAGGTGTTGTTGAATATAGGAACGTCATATCCTGCTGTAAAGCTATCAAAAGGATCACTATTAGCATCAAGATAGAAATCATAATCAAAACCAGGTTGAAAATAATCTAAGTTAACAATGTTTCTACAAACTAATAAAAACCCATTACCTAGGTCTTCTATACTAATTACGATATCACCAGCACCTAAATAATTTTTATAAGGTTCATATAATGCCGATACTACTGTCATCCTAGGTGTAAATTCCGTATTGGTTGGGTCAAGTATTGTTTCTCTCATTCTTACTCCTTGACCATTTGTAAAATGTATTTTACCCATATATCCATAAGCCATGAAATTTTGGATATCAACATCAATATAAGGCTCATCAGTTCCTGAATTATCAATAATATCAGGGTGAGAAATATAAGTTATTTCACCCGTTGTTAAATTTTTACAAAAATTATAGGTAGCATGATAAAATTGAGCTGGTGTGTCAATGACCATATCGCCTGTTACAGCAGCATTAAAATAAGAACTGTTTGCATCTCTAGTTACATTTTCTGAAGCGCTAGTATATGTTCCTGGTGTTATTAAATATTCGTTACTATAAGTAACATCAAGTATAGGAGGGCAAACATCATTAAAAATGGTTTCACTTGAAGCTGATGTTCCACGAAAAGGGTGCATTAAACCTGCTAAGTGACCAAATTCATGTGTTATGGTGGTATTACCAATTAATATGTTAGCAAAATTCCATGCGGGCATTTTTACATATTGTTCTTGGAAGAGTGCTCCACCTGCGGCTACATATGTAGGTATAATCATTACATTTATAGAATCAGCATAATCTGTTTCAAGATTTAAAAGATCAAAGTATTGAGAATGATCTGTATCATAATATAGAACATCGTCGTCAATAGTTCTGTATCCTCGATATTTGTAAAAAATATTATATTGATTAAAATTGATATTAAGTTGTGCGATACTAGCAAGTATATGATCTTCAGTTATACCATCAGGATTTATGCCATCACTAGGGTTTATTAGGTGGTAATATACATTAAAAACTATAGGATCATCAGTTGAGAAATCACTCCTTAAGGTTGTAGAATACTTTGAAGCATCTAACATATTTGGAGTTGGGATAAAATCACATGAACCTGTTATTTGTGAATAAGCAAGAAAAGGTAATAGTAATAGAATAATAATAAGTTTTTTCATCATAAAAAAATAAAAATGGTATACACTAATACCTTTCGTTAACAATTTTTAGTATGCTACAAAATTGTGGATTAATCAATCCGCTACAAGGCATTGTTAGGCTAAAAGTGTATCTTTGCACTTCCTCTGTGTGGGTTTGGCTAGTTCATAGGCAAATTGGGTTTTAGGTTAATATTATTAGCGTACTATTTTTCTATCCCTTACACAGGGGGTTTTTCATGCCAGAGGCAGACAAGTGTTTTATATTAATTGTGATTTTTTGTAGCAATTCAATTTTAAGGGTGTTTTTTTAGGGAGTTAAACGTTTTGTAAATGTAAATAATAAAATTGTAAATACACTTATTTTTGATTGAAAAGTAAAAGTTTTTTTTTTTTTTGAATTGATAATCAGGTGGTTATATCAAACAAAATACTTAGGGAATTTCCACGTTATCAATACATGAAAAAACTCATCTATCTATTTATAAATTTTTCAATCATTGTTTCCTGTCAAGATTCGGGAAGGAATATTCAAACTAAAACTTTATTCACTGCCAAAGTTTCAACCAAACAACTACTCCAAAAAGAAGGGACTATTATTAAAACGCGCTTTAATCCACCAACAGGTTTTAGCAGATTACAAACGAAGTCAACTAGTTTTGCTAGTTATCTACAAAACTTTAAACTTAAACCACACGATGCTAAAGTTCATTTATATAATGGGGAACTCAAATATAGACAAGATGTGCATTCTGCTGTTTTGGATATTGATGTAGGTACACGAGATTTACAGCAATGTGCTGATGCCACTATGAGATTAAGAGCAGAATATTTATACCAGCAAAAACAATTTGATAAAATCAGTTTTAATTTTACCAACGGTTTTAAAGCTACCTATTCCAAATGGCGGCAAGGAAATAGAATAAAAGTCAACGGAAATAAGGTTATTTGGGTGACATCTAATTCAGAATCAACATCATATAAATCATTTAGAAAGTATTTGGTGATGGTTTTTAGCTATGCGGGAACCTTATCTTTGGCTAAAGAACTGCCATCAGTTTCTTTAAAAAATTTAGAAATAGGCAATATATTTATTCAAGGAGGAAGTCCAGGTCATGCTATTATTGTAGTTGATATGGCAAAGAATGAACAAGGTAAAAAAATGTTTTTACTCGCTCAAAGCTATATGCCTGCACAAGAAATTCATATTTTAAAAAATCCAAACAACACCGAATTAAGCCCTTGGTATCAAACTAAAAACTTAGAAAAACTAGTGACTCCAGAATGGACTTTTTCTAAGGAATATATAAAAGGTTTTAAATAAACTCATTTTCTGTTGTAACTATTCATCCAATAAAATATTTCTGATATTTATCAGCATCCATCTAATTGCATTTCCCTATTTTTGTTGACTTAAATTCGAAATATTATGACGACAACAAAAAATGTGTACTTTTTTGGTAATAAAAAAGCTGATGGAGACACAACAATGAAAAACTTATTAGGTGGAAAAGGAGCTAACTTAGCTGAAATGAACCTTATTGGTGTTCCTGTACCTCCAGGTTTTACAATTACTACAGAAGTATGTACAGCATATAATAAAATAGGAAAAGAAAAAACGGTTGATTTACTCAAAAGTGAAGTAGAAGCAGCCATGAAAAAAGTTGAAGAGATCATGGGATCCAAGTTTGGGTCTAAAGAAAATCCACTTTTAATGTCTGTTCGTTCAGGAGCAAGAGTTTCTATGCCAGGTATGATGGATACCGTTCTAAATTTAGGTTTAAATGAAGAAGCTGTAGAAGGTATTGCAAAAAAATCTGGAAATGCTCGTTTTGCATGGGATTCTTACCGTCGTTTTGTACAGATGTATGGAGATGTTGTTTTAGGAATGAAACCAGAAACTAAAGAAGATATCGATCCATTTGAAGAAATAATGGAAGAATTAAAAGAGAAAAAAGGTTTAAAAGATGATACTGAATTTACAGTTGATGATTTAAAAACCTTAGTATCTCAATTTAAAACAGCTGTTAAAAAACGTACAGGACACGATTTTCCAGATAGCCCATGGGAACAACTTTGGGGTTCTGTAATGGCTGTATTTAACAGTTGGAATACTGATAGAGCGGTTTACTACAGAAGAATGAATAAAATTCCAGAAGAATGGGGAACTGCAGTAAATGTACAAGCCATGGTTTTTGGTAATATGGGACAAAATTCTGCTACAGGAGTTGCTTTTACACGTGATGCTGCTACTGGAGAAAATATATTTATAGGAGAGTATTTAATTGATGCACAAGGAGAAGATGTAGTTGCCGGTGTAAGAACGCCACAACAAATTACTTTAGAAGGTTCAAAACGTTGGGCAAAATTAGCTCATGTTTCTGAAGAAGATAGAGCAGCAAACTATCCTTCTCTAGAAGAAAGAATGCCAGAGCGCTATACGGAACTAAATAAAATTCAAAATGATTTAGAAGTACATTATAAAGATATGCAAGACATCGAATTTACCGTAGAAGATGGTAAATTATGGTTGTTGCAAACTCGTAATGGAAAACGTACAGGTGCTGCCATGATCAAGATTGCTATCGATATGGTAGATGAAGGAATGATCGACGAAAAAGAAGCATTATTACGTCAAGAACCAGAAAAATTAGATGAATTATTACATCCAGTATTTGACAAAAAAGCCATTAAATTAGCCAATGTTTGTGCAAAAGGATTGCCTGCATCACCTGGTGCAGCAACAGGTCAATTGGTATTCTTTGCTGATGAAGCCAATAAATATGACGCTACCATTTTAGCACGTATTGAGACTTCTCCTGAAGATTTAGAAGGTATGAATATCGCTAAAGGTATTCTAACAGCTAAAGGAGGAATGACTTCTCATGCAGCTGTTGTTGCAAGAGGAATGGGTAAAACTTGTGTTTCTGGTGCTGGTGATATTAAAATTGATTACCGTGCAAGAACTATGAAAACAGGTGGTAAAACCTATAAAGAAGGTGATTTTATCTCTTTAAATGGTTCTACTGGTGAAGTCTATGAAGGACAAATTGCTACAATCGAACCTAAAGTAGGTGGTGATTTTGGTAAATTAATGGACTTGACTTCTAAATACACTAGAATGTATGTAAGAACCAATGCAGACACGCCTCATGATGCTCAAGTAGCTCGTGATTTTGGTGCAAAAGGTATTGGTCTGACAAGAACTGAACATATGTTCTTTGAAGGTGATAAAATTGTTGCCATGCGTGAAATGATTTTAGCAGATGATGTAGAAGGTAGAATAGCAGCTTTAGACAGATTATTACCGATTCAAAGAAAAGATTTTGAAGGAATTTTTGAAGCCATGCACGATCTTCCTGTAACGGTTCGTTTATTGGATCCACCATTACACGAATTTGTACCTCATGACACAAAAGGTCAACAAGAGATGGCTGATGTTATGGGTGTAAGTATTGAGGTTATTAAAGAAAAGGTAGAAGGTCTTTCTGAATTTAACCCAATGTTAGGACATAGAGGTTGTCGTTTAGGAAATACCTATCCTGAAATTACTGAAATGCAAACTAGAGCGATTATGGAAGCTGCATTAAACCTTAAACAAAGAGGTATTCATGCAAAACCAGAGATTATGGTTCCTTTAACTGGAACATTAGCTGAAATGAAAATGCAAGAAGGTATTATAAGAGAAACCATAGCTAAAATATTTGCAGAAAGAAATGATAGTATTGATCATATGGTTGGTACGATGATAGAAATTCCTCGTGCTGCCTTAACGGCAGATTTAATTGCTGAATCAGCTGAGTTTTTCTCTTTTGGAACAAATGATTTAACACAAATGGCATTTGGATATTCCCGTGATGATGCGGGTAAATTCTTACCTATCTATATTGAAAAAGGTATTTTAAAGAATGATCCTTTTGAAGTATTAGATCAAGAAGGTGTTGGACAATTAGTTGAGATGGCATGTGAGAAAGGAAAACAAACAAGACCTGACATCAAATTAGGAATCTGTGGAGAACACGGAGGAGAACCTTCATCTGTTGAATTCTGTCACCGTACAGGATTAGAATATGTGAGTTGTTCACCTTATCGTGTGCCAATCGCAAGATTAGCAGCTGCTCAGGCTAATTTGAGATAACAATAACTATCTTTTAAAAATATAAAAGGGAAACTTTCAACAAGAGTTTCCCTTTTTTTATGATAAAAAGAAACTCATATCATGTAAATCCCTCGTAGTTATCTACTTGTTCTAAGAGTTTAAGACGAAAATTTTTTTGTAAAGAAAAAGGAGCTATCTTTTGTTTCTCTAGATGTTGGGCAAGATAAAGCTGTTCTGACTGACCTGGTGTTGGAATAAAAAATGCTTTTTTTTCTAATTTACTCAAATCCATTAGAGTTGAATAACCCGAACGTGCTAGTACGAGTTCACTTTCATTGATTACTTTTTGCAAATCATCACCTAAAAGGTAGTTGTAAATTGTCAGTGTATTTTCCTGTGTTTTATCTATTTCATTTTCAATAACACCACGTATAAGACAAACCTTTTTAGAGGTGTTTTTAAGTTCGTTTAACAGCTTTTTTTCTAATAGACTACGTTGTGGCTCTGGACCCGACAATAAGACCAGAATATCATACTTAATAGGAATATTTTGCTTTTCTAATGAACTTAAAATCCCAATATAGGTTCTTGGAATTGGAAAAGAATCAATATGAGATAATACGCCGCCAAGATTTGGTGATTTCTCTACATCAGGAATCCAACATAGATCAAAGTTTTTTATAATTTTCTGATGAAATTTAGTCGTTAAGAAAGTAAATAATCCTGATTTTACCTGTAATTGATGGGTTATATAAATACTTGTAATATCCTCATGAAATGCACCAAAACGATTATCTGAAATTAGGATATCAATATTTTTCTTTTTTACTAACTCATGAATCCTTTTTTGTTCTTGTTTATATATTTTTATAAATCTTGGTAATTGACTCAGTAATTTCAAAGTAAAAAATCTAGATTTTTTAGCATATTCTACTTGATAGCTAGGCAAATCATAACAAATTATATCTGGAAAAATCTTTTGTAATAGTTTTAAAGCATCACCATCAGATGCCAGTATAGGTGTAAATCCATTTTCTTGTAATTGTTTGATAATAGGAATACATCGAGTTGCATGCCCAATTCCCCAATTAAGAGGAGCAACTAAAACATGCCCATTTTTGGGAAAAGTTTTTATATGTTTTGATAGGCAAAAAGACCGGAACATGAACTGAGGTTTTACTTCTTATTCGTTATATACAAAACTACTCTTTTAAGATTATATCAACTTAAAAATCGATCTAAACTAGCATTTTAATTAAAAACTCTATTTTTGGGAAATGTTTTATCAGCTAGTATCAATTGTCTTTTTAAAAAGTCTATCTCAAAACCTTTATCAAAGGAATAACAAAAGACTTGCCTTAAAATCAGCATATAGTTTATGATACATCAACTTCTATCGTTTGCTTTAAAAAAGGCTAAAATACTTCCTTTAAATAAGGATACTAAATACATTTTATTTAGTGACTTACATAAAGGTAACAATAGCTATGCAGATGATTTTTCGCATAATATGCGTATTTACAAAGAAGCTTTGCATCATTATTATAAAAATGATTTTACTTATATTGAATTAGGTGATGGACTAGAACTTTGGGAGAATAGAAAAATAAAACCCATTATTGAAGCACATCAAGTTATCTTCGATTTATTAAAAGATTTTCACGAGCAGAAGAGATTATACTTGCTTTATGGTAATCACGATATGATTATGATGTATCCCTTTATGGTAAAAAAACTCTTGGGTTCCGTTTTTACTGATTTAAAATATTATGAGAGTATTTTGCTACAAACGGAAAATCCTAAAAATAATTTTTTGTTACTCCATGGTCATCAAGCAGATTATATGAATTATCTTTTTTGGTGGTTTCATCGGTTTTTAGTGCGATATGTTTGGAAACCTTTACAATTAATTGGAATTACGGATCCTACGAGTCCTGCTAAGAATTTTAAAGAATTGATAAAAGTAGAACGTAGAATGAAAGAATGGATTCAAAAAAATGACAACCAACCTGTTATTTTTGGGCATACACATCGACCGCGTTTTCCTTCACCTAGTCTCTCGCAAAGGCGCAAAGACGCCAAGAAAACCGATGAAAATAAAGTCTTAGAAAAAGAAATACCAATGTTTAATACAGGAAGCTGTGTGCATCCTGAATCTATTATTGGTATTGAGATCGTAAATATGCAAATTAGTATGGTGAAATGGCAAGATGATGGCGATTCACAAAAAACAGTAAAAGTGGTTTTGGAAGGACCTGTTGATTTGGATAAATACTGGGCTTCGACAAGCTCAGCCTGACTAATAGTGTAAAAAACTACAAACCTCGTTCTGCTTGAATAGCTTCGTACGCCTTTTGAATTCTTTTAAACTTTTCCTCAGCTCCTTTTTGATGTTCTTCTCCTAGATGTCGCACTTTATCTGGATGGAATTTTTTTGCCATCTTACGATAGGCTTTTTTTAACGCTATATTAGAGGCTGATTTGGTGATTTCTAGAATGCGGTAGTTGGCATCACTGGAATCATAAAACATGGCTTTTATAGATTCATAATCGCGCTGCCCTATTCCTAAATAATTGGCTATTTGACGAATTTTATTCTCCTCAAGATCATTAACATGTCCATCAGCCTTTGCTATATTGAATAAAAAATGAAGTAACTGCAAACGTGAAGGATGATCCATAAACTGGCGTACTTGCATGGCAACTTGCCGTGTTGAGATATCATCTTTACTTATTATTTGACTAAATAATTTAAAGGCTTTATCAGCACGTGCTTTTCCATACATAGAAATAAATTGTAGGCGCACAAATTCTTGTTCACGTTTGTCTACTTTACCATCTGCTTTTATGACAATTGCTGCTAGTAGTAATAAGGAAACTTCAAAATCACCCGATTGGGTTTGATATCTATCGCGAGATTGTCTTGGATCAATATCTAATTGTTCAAACTTTACACCATCGACAACACTACCTAAAATAAAACCAAGTGCCGCACCGATTGGACCACCAAATGACCATCCTAGTGTTGCTCCTACCCATTTTGAAAAGTTTGCCATTGTTATAGATGTTAGTCGTTAGTCGTTAGTCGTTGGACGTTGGACGTTGGACGTTGGACGAAATTATTAATTATCCTAATCTCTGTAAAACGAGGTCAAAAGTAGGGAAAAATTTGCTGTTAAAATTAGTGTAATTTTTTAATCAGGTTTAAGAGGAAATAGAATAAAAGATGCGATAAAAAAAGAGCAGTGTCCTCACACTGCTCTTAACGGTTTATCAAGTGATAAACCTTTCCCAAAAAAATATTTTTCTCTTTCTTAATTTATTATATTACTAAAACTTACTCTGGATTGATACCATAATAAGCACATACTGCGTAATAATCGTTTACTTCGATACCAGCTGCTTCTAATTCGTTATAAACTGCTTGTTGAGTACTTGCTACTCTACCATTACCATCAGTATCTGTAGTTCCTGTTGATTCAATTATTATGACCTTTACCCAAGTCATTGCTGGTAAATCTGCTGTTGCGGTACGACCTCCATCTGGATCATAGGATATGATATCATAATTGCTACTAGCATAACTAACACCGTACTGTTTGTTTCCACTTGGCGTTATTACCGTTCCTGGAACTGAAAATATATTAGTAATAGCTGCCTGATTCACATAACCTAAAATTGCGTCTCCATTACTAACACTTGTTGATAAACTACCAATTGATAATCTTAAATAAGAATTAGAAGTAGACCATAATGGGTTATTAAATACATAAGTTTGCACATTAGCATTACCATCAGTACCATCAGTACCATTTGTTCCAGCAGTTCCTGCAGGACCAGTTGCTCCATCTGCTCCATCTGCTCCGTCATCTCCACTACAAGATGAAACGGCAAAGCCTAAAAATAATACAAATGTTGCGTAGGTTAAAAATTTCATTGTTTTCATAATAAATCAGATTTTAAAAAAATTAATAATTGTTGCTTGTTATTTTATATTTGTTGTTCTATTTATCAAAATAATGTTCGTATTTCGCGCTGATTTGCTCAATACGATCTTTAAATGCAGTGCCTACTTGCTCTAAGGCTTTTAGCTGCGTATCGTTAATTATTCCTTGTTCTTTTTGACTGGTAACATAGCTTTCAAATTTTTCCATTGAAGCAATCATCTGTGTGCTATTACTCGCAAATTCTAGCATTAGTTTCCCTGCTTTAAGTTGATCCATTAAACCCGCTTCTTCGTCACTTTCACTTTTTTTCACTAAATCTTTACCATCTATGGCTAGTTGTTCCATATTATCTGAAAACTCGTTAATGGCTTTTTCAGAAGATTTAATGACTTCGACCAATGCTGTATCATCTTTAATCTCATCAGCTATTTCTATTGTCATAGGAGCTAAAAAATCGGCACTTCGTTTTTTATCATTACCTGAACAAGCACTGATAAACAATATCACCGTTACTAGTATTGCGACTATTTTTATACTTTTTATCATAATTTTCTTTTATTTTCCTTTACGCATTTTAATCATTTTTTGAATCATATCATAGTTTTGATGTAATTCTTCATCACTCATTTGCTTCATTTCTTCATCTTCTGCCATTGCTACTTTTTTCCACTCTTCAAAAGACATTTTCTCTAGTTTGTCCATAGCGGCATTCATTTCATTGATATCTTCCTCAAATTCGTCATTATCCCTAAATCCTGCTTCTTTTTGGATTGGAAAATCGGGTAGTTTAAAATATTTATCCGAAACCGACACATTAAATTTTGCACTTGTTGCTTCTTTTATGGTGGTAATACCCATTAAAGTTACTTCTAACTTAAGGACTGTCCCTTTATACATCCATTGTTTAGCTCCCATAACGTCCCAAACTTCACAATTGTAACCTAGGAATTTTTCATCTCTAATTTTTTTTCCACCTATGCTTTCTAGCATATTTTTACCAACATCACCTGCATCTTCATTTGGGTGAAAAGCTTTGGTCATATCCATTGCCATATCTCGACGTAATGTGATTTGTTTTTTATCAAAATTAACATGATAACTTTCACCGTTATCTAGCTTTGACATAGTATGTGTATTTGTGGTTTGAGTGCTTTTTTGTCCAAAAATATTGGTTTTGGTAGTTTGAGTTGATTTTTCTTCCAAAAGTTCTAAAGCACCCCAATCTTTAAAATAGACACTTTCAGTACCAGACCCTGTAATAACACTACCCATTACTTTTCCAGAAATAGTAGATTTATATTGTATAATTCCTGATTTTACCTCGTAACGTTTCAGTTTGTTTTCTTGCTTATCTGATTTAACGGATAAACTGTCAGATGATTTGTTTTCGTTTCCTTTACAACTAATGGTTAAAACGATTAGCGAAAGAATAATGCTTAATTTTTTCATTTGTTTTGGTTTTACTCCAAAGCTTGTAAGAATATTCACAAGATTTGTTACGGTTTTTATAAATAATTATCTACTATAACTAGAAAAGTAGTTACTAGTTAATCTAATACAATTGCTCCCATATAAATGGTTGCTTTGAGTGTTCTTGTTGCTTCACCAGTAGCTTCCATAATTGCATCATAAACTAATTTATCTTTTGAATGTCTTGTTACTGTTCCTCCTGTTGCAATAAAAGTAAGTGTTGCATAATGTTCAGCACCTACTTCTAAATCTGGCAGGACAATACATGTACAACAATCATCACAATCATCATCATCGTCTACTGACAGTGTTTTTGTTTCACCTATATCGGGAACACCTCCTGATATCAGTCCGAACTCTTCATTATCAGCCAACACCTTGCAAGACATTGTTAATATTCTAGCGCTCATTATAATATCATCTTTAAGATTGTTATAGGTTTTTTCATTGGCTGTTCCTTCATCAAATACGAAAGTGTAACTTCCTTTATGTCCATCTGTAAAATGAGTTTCTGTTTCCCATGCCAGGTTTTCAATTTCTTCTATAATACAGGAACTAAAGCTTAGTATACTTATTAATACTATAATGCTTATTTTAATTTTTGAATTCATAATGATCATGTGTGTGTTTATATTTTATTAATTAATGATGAGGAATTTTCCATAAATAATATTGTTTTCTTTCCTATCCTTTTTTCTTTCTGCTTGGATTTAATGAATTAACACATAAGAATACTTAAAATTTAAAGTATTAATTCTTTAAAATTCTTATGTGTTATCTTCATTTTTTGGAGTTTAACTTTTATTATTTCCCTAAAGAAAATAACACTCCTGCTGAAGCAGTAGGTCCAAAACGTGTATATTTTAATTCTAGATAAGCTTTCATACTATCAGAGAATGCATACGTTGCTCCAGCACCTGCATTTATAAAAATTCTAGGACCAAAGTCATATGCATCCCAATACCAATTATTATCATCTACATTAGATACTAATAGATTAATCCCAGCTAATGGATATGCTTTAAATCCATCCATAATTTCAAAATAGTAATGACCATCAAGACTTACTGTAAGTAATAAATCTACGCCATCATCTATTCCTAAAAGATCTGCTCCTGTAGGGAAGAAATAATCTACAGAAGGAGAAACAGAAATTTTTTCTGAGATTCCAAAGTCTGCTTTAGCTTCTATGGCTAATGCACCATAAGCGTTGTCAGTTGCCATAAGACCGACACCTAGATCAATTTGTGCTATTGAGAACTGAGACATTCCGAATAGAACTACGAATGTTAAAATGATTTTTTTCATAAAATAATTATTGTTTAAATAGTTAAAAGTGATTATTTTGGGTGATTTAGTTTTTGAATAATCAAAAGCACACCCTTTACTTTTGCTTGTTATTTTTTTATTATAATGGATTGGCCACGATAGTAACTCCAACAGTTACTTCAATTGTAAAATCCATATCAGCTGCATCACACAGTGCTGTTCCTTGGTATTTAGCAGTAACCGATTGACCGCTTTTTAATGCACTTGCTATTGCATTTAATTGTATGGTATTAGTCACTTCAAAAATACTACCAGCATCGGCTTGTATTTTTACAGTAAAGTCATTTGCTAATTGTGAAACGTTATCGACAAAGAATTCTACATCAATTGTACCTGCTGGATCTCCTGAAAAATTAATGACTTTATAACTTAAACTGTTGATGTTAACTTCTTCTATGTTGCTTAGATAATCATGTGTATCTGCATTATCAAGACTTATAGTTTGTGTCATATTAAATGGAGCTGACGTACCATTTGTTTGATCTATATGTACTACTATTTCATCAGTTAATGTAGTATTAAAAGTTACATCGGCTAGGTCTTCTATTGATTCACAAGAAGCAAAACTAATAAGGAAGGTTAAAACTGATAAAAATTTGATTGTAGTTTTCATAATGTAAAAAAGTGTTAAATGTTAAGTGTTAAATTTTTAATGATATTTATCTTATATTTTTCTGTAAAAGTACGGCTAAAACTTATCTATATCTAAAGGAAAAACCCTATTTTTTATTATCTATTCTCCCAAGCTTTACGTATTTCTTCATCTGAGACACTTGGGTTTAAAATGTTGATTGCTTCTTTATATTCTTGATAGGTTTTGGCATTTTGCATTTGATTAAAAGCTTTTACTTGCTTTTGAGTTTCAGTGTCTTGATTATCGGCTACCGATATAGAAACGATTTTTCCATCATTTTGGTGTAGTTTGTTATAAGATTCTTTTATTTCTCTTCTACTGACCATAGGGTTTGCTGCCCAGATAGATTTTTCATATTCTGCATAAGACATGGATAACAGGTGGTTTTTTGCTGCATCAAAATATTCTTGTGCTTTTTCTTGAACTTCTGGTGTGTCTTTGATAGCTATCTGTTTGTTTGTTGGTTTGTTTTGTGATGGGGCTTTGTCTGCTTCAATATAAGCATCAATCACTTTAAAAGAATCGGCTTTATCTTTTTCACTAACTGTTCCTTTACCTGCC
Source organism: Flavobacteriaceae bacterium (assembly GCA_029934835.1). Taxonomy (GTDB): domain Bacteria; phylum Bacteroidota; class Bacteroidia; order Flavobacteriales; family Flavobacteriaceae; genus DQTL01. The sequence continues at coordinate 19,289 of JAOZLL010000014.1, forward strand.
ATATCATCAATGGCTTTGTCTAGTGCATCTTTTTTTTCTTTTTTTGAGGTATTTTCATCATACTTTTCGTAATACTCAAAGAGTGATTTTACTTGATTTTGTAATTCGTTTACTCCTTGCTTAACTTCTTCTGCCGATGGTGTTTCTGTAGGTGGATTGTCTTGAGCTTGTAACGTAAAACTCAATGAAAAAAGGAAAAAACCTATTGAAATAATTATTTTCATTCTTTTTATATTTACTTATTTGATATCTTGTAATTTATAGACTTTATAATATCCGAAGTCACCTGCTTTATCTTTTATAACTTTGGCAAGTACACCTGGTTTATCATTAATCATCCATAATTTTATTCTTTCGTCAAAACTAGCTGTGGTTTCTATGACTGTACAAGTAAATGTTCCTACAGGAATAGAAATTTCTTCTATGCCAACTACTCTAAAAGAATGACCTTCTAAGGGATATAATTTATTATAACTGTCAAAATTATTTGTTGGTAATTCATAATCCTCAGGTAAATTATATCGATCGTAGCCGTCAAAAATATTATCAATACTCAAGGATTGTTCTTCTTCATTTGCGACAACATCTGCGGTTAAAATTTTAGTTTCAAAAGATCTTGTACTCTCTATTAAAGTTGAAAATTTATAGACTAGCTGATTAATCTGTATGAGGTCTGCAATCATTTGATACGAATCTTGCCAAGGCAGCTTTGCTTCATCTTCATAGTATTTGTAATCGCCATTTTCATCATAAAAATCTCCTTCTGAAAAATGCAATCTTTTAATATCAATGGCATCTTGTATGACTTTTTTTAATGTAAAAATTCCTTTTTTATTCTTTAGTGAAATTTTTTTATCAGTTATACTAATTAGGGTATTAAAACCTCTTAGGTTTTCTACCTGTCCGATTAAAATGAGTGATTTATCCTTTTTATCAAACATCCATATACCGCTTGACTTACTTTCCATGCCTTCTCCTTTTTCTAGTAAGGTAAACTTGTCGGGTACTTTAAACGTAATAAATGTTTTTAGGTCAGAATTGGTTTTTTTTTCAAATTCCCAAACACCCAATAATCCTGATGCTTCATTTTTAATCTTAATTTCTTGTCTATCAATTTTTATAAAATATAGTTTTTCTCCTTCTTTTTCTATGATGAGTTTTGTTTTATCATTTTTAAGAATAGCATGATCTCCTGTTATTCTTTTTGTATCTATATTCAATAGTTGCTTGGATTCATTGTAAGACCAAGTACCCAAAATCATTCCTTGTACATAGAAAACCCCATTTTTATTAAAGTCTACCAATTGCCCAATATAATCCACTTTAGCCTTTTTTTCTATCTTTTCAAGTAACCATTCGCCTGTAGCATTATTGTTTAATTCGGCATTTTTTGAAAGACTCATTCGTGTAAGTCTATTGGTGTCTCCTTTTGAGTTAAACAATACTAATTCTTCATTGTTAAGTGTCTTTATGCTATTATCACCTTCAAGAGACATTAAAAAATTGCTACTTATACGAAGTGTTTTTTTGGATGAATTTGTTGACCAATTTCCTGCATCACCTCCAGAAAGTTCTATTTGTCCGTTTTCTTTAAAATTAACTGTTGCATTTATTGGATAGGTTTCATCCCCATCATGAATTTCTGAGAGTTTCCAAATTCCTTCTATAGTAAATGATTGAGCATTAGTTATACCGATAAAGACAAATAATAAAAAAGGTAAAAATAATTTTTTTACTGTATCCATTTGTTTACTCGTTTTACAGATTAGGTTTAATAATACCTAACAGGTCTTTGAGACCTGTTAGGATAATTAACTCAAAATTTTACAAATTCTACTCTACGGTTATTGGCTTTACCTTCAGGTGTGCTATTGTTGTCTAGAGGTTTGCTTTCTCCAAAACCATCTGATTTTAATCTATCTTTAGAAATTCCCATAGCAATTAATTTATCCATAACCGCTTTTCCTCTGGCTTTAGATAAGGTCATATTAGCATCATCGCCACCATCAGCATCAGTATGCCCTTCAACACTGAAATTAAGTTCTGTATTTTTTGTCATCAACTTATAGATTTTGTTGATAGGTCCCATGCTTTCAGGTTTTAGGGTAGCTTTGTTGATGTCGAACCTAATACCGTTTACTATGATTTTTCCTTCGGATAAAACACGGTCGTAATATTTTACACCACCTTTGGCAATACGAATGTTTTTGAGATATTTTTCATTGACTGTATTATTTTCTCCTGCTATTGTAATACCTGTTGGAAAGTCTTCAAAATGAGGGATATTAATCAGCCTTGTATCATCCATATAAGCTTTAAATTTTCCTTTAGTGTAGGCAACAGATATGTGACGCCATTTTCCTTCGTGGTTTTCATTCCAATTCATACCATCTGTTCCTGGGTATCTTTTATTAGAATTTTCAATTTCTAATCCATTTACATAAATTTCTAAAGGAGGATATAAATTACTTTGGTTTTTATTGTCAGAGAAATGTAGCCAATATCTACCAGGATTGTCTTCTTTAAAATACACATCAAACTCAATAGTAAATATCTCTGGTAAATAATCTTCCTTAGAATTTTTTAGATAGGGAACTATGTTTCCTCCTTGTAAGAACATAATTACATTATCTCCATCTACATTTCCAATTTCGGCATTTCCTTTATATAAATCCCAACGACTAGGAAACTCACCATTTTCTTCATCGGTACTTGGCATGTCTTCAAAAATCACTGTATCACCTGGTACAAAATCAAATTTACTCCAAACTACGGTTGGTTTTTTAGATTTGGCATTGGCTTTATTAGCGCTTATATTTTCATCTACTTCAGCATCATTATTTTCTTTCGATTTTTTATTCTTTTTCCCTGCTTTACTAGAGGAGTCATCTTTATCTGACTTTTTATCTTTGTTTTTTCCATCAATTTCATCTTCTAAACTATCAAACTCTTCATCAATTTTTTTATCGACACGTCGTTCAGCACGGCGTTCTGCTTCACGTTCAACTTTATTTTCAGCATGTTTAGCTAATTTTTTTAAAAACTGAGCTTCTGCCTTTGGTGGTGTTAAAAAAAATCCTAGAATAATGATAGTGATTTTGAGAAAAGTTTTCATTTGTTTATGGTTTTGCAGCTAAGCGATGTAGCGCTAAGCAAATTAGTATTACTGTTTATTCTTTAATTAGTTTAAATGTTCCCAAATGATTACCAACTTGTGCTTTAATAAAATAAGTGCCTGTTTGTAAATCTGAGATATCAAGTGATAAATTTGTAGTTAAAGGTACACTATTTTTCATTTCTTGACCAAGCATATTATAAATGCTTATTTTCTCAATATTCTCTTGTGCTGAAAGGTATAACACATCTGTTGCTGGGTTTGGATAATATTTAAAGCCAACTGCTACTAAATCATCGTAACCTATTGTATCTACTTCTTCTAAACAAATATTTACCGAACCAAAATCATTATTATTATACTCCCAAATTCGTAACCAATAGGTATTTCCAACTGTTAAACCAGTTACAGAATTACCTTCAGTTACATTTTCTGCAATAAAAGCACAAGTTAAAATATCACTATTATCACCATTAGGAGAATCATATAAGGCATAACCCAAAGCTCCCCAATCTCCTGCACCAGCTCTTAAAACTCGTATGCCGCCCGAAGCTGGGACTACAAATTTGTACCATAAATCTCCACCTGCATAATAACCACAAACTGGTATATCATTTGTACTTTCAGAACTTGTTGTACCATTATTGTTCCATACTGTTGTTGGACTAACGCAACCTGCATCTATTGCATTTACATCCATTAAAATAGCGCCGGTTGCTTCATCATTAACTGGAGCAGTACAGGATACATTTAATGAGAATTCTCCCGTATAATCAGAATAACCTACTACATAAATATAGTAATCAGTTTCAGGTAAAGTTTCAATTTCGATATAAGGTTGATTTCCATTAGTATCATCATCATATGCCAAACAACTCAATGAACCACAATTACCTGAGTAAACGGCTAGTTTTGTATCAAAATCTGCCGTTGTCCAAATAGCCGTAATACCACCTCCATTTGTGGGAGCAAAATGATACCAAACTCCTAAGCTACTAGCATTTAAACCACAAGAAGTTAGCCCCGTTCCTATAGCACCTATATTTGTTCCATCTAGTGTATCTCCACAGTTAATTTCTATTGCATCTGCACATACATCGTTGACTGGAGGATTGTAATTTACATTTATGGTAAGGTTACCTGTTTCTTGATGGTCATAACCGCTGTAATAAGCTCCTGCATTTACCCAATACTGCGTACCCGTAGTTACATCGATGGTAACTTGTTCAGTTCCACTAAGCGTTGTATCAGCATTTTCAACACAAACAAAACTGCCACAACTGCCAGTATAAACTCCAAGTTCTACATAAAACTCATCAGCAGTAACGTCAATAGTAATTTCACCATCATAATCTGGTGTAAAAGTATACCAGACACCATCATTCATTCCATCTCCACAACCTGAAGGTGTGATAAAACCATCATTATTATCGGTACCATTCATTATTTGGGTATTTGTATAGTCGTGAGGATCGATCACAATGGCATCTTCACAAGCATCATTGTGAGGGCCATATTTGAATGTGTAACTACTATATTTCACATAATCATTATATTCTGAAGGCATAATAGCATTGTTGGCAACACTTGTACTAGTTGTTGTGGTCGTTGATGTACCTGGTGTAACACTTATAAAATTATCACCTGAGGTTCCTGCATTTAAACCTATTGAAGCGCCTATTTCTCCTCCTGTTTCTTCTACATCAACACCACTGTAATACATCTCTATATCATTAGAGGATTCATTAAGATATAGTTTAAAAGTAACACTACTTCCGGCACCCCACCAATTCACATTACGCCATTCTATTGCAAAATATCTATTGGGTGAAGTCCCCGATAAATCTGTGCGTATTTCAGCATCATCACCTGAACTAAAGTACAAATCATCCCAAAGAGGTGCAATAATATCAGTAGTATTAGTGGAAGTTCCATCTAATTCATTTCCACCAAATACATCATTCCCTGTAAAAGTAATAGCTCCGTTTACACCAATCGTTAAGGATGAATAGGTGGTTCCTGCATACTCAAAATCGAAACCTATAGCAACATTAGTGATTTCACCTCCATCAGAATCTGTATTCTGTAAAATGATATCTCCATTATATAGATAGGTGTAATCCCCAATATATGATCTTGAGAACGTGTAATACTCTGAAATATGTTGGGAAAAAAGATTTGTTGTCAATAATAAGATTGCTAGATAAAGTAATGCTTTTTTCATAATGTTTATTTGGTGATTATTCTTTTGGTTTATAAATACTAGGCAAAAATAGATGAATATGTATTTTTTTACTTCATAATATAGGGTGATTTGTATCACCCAAAAGGGTGATATTTCACCAAAGAAGTCAATAAATTAAGGTTATTAGCAGCTATACTATGTTACAGAAAACAATAGTATTGGTTTACAAAAAACCATTAACCAAAAAAATAGAAACTACTCTTTAAAAAATAGTGGTATGGTTTGACGTAATTTTTTTAATGGCTTGTACTCTATTTTTAACATCTAATTTAGAATAGATGTTTGAAATATGTGTTTTAATGGTGTTGTTAGAAACAAACATTTCTTCTGCAATTTCGGTATTATTTAGACCATTTGAAATATGCTTGAGCACTTCTATTTGTCTCTTTGAAAGTTCATATTCATCAAACTTATGCGATATATCTTGCTTAGCCAATTTTGTGTGGTTTGCTGATTTTTCCTCAAGCTCATCTATATATAACAAATAGTTTTGTAGCTCTGTGTTTTTTTGTTCGATTTCTAAATCACTATTTTTTCTGAATAAAACAATCAAAAATAATAAGCCGACAATAATAATAACACTCACCAGTATACTAAAAATAAACCGCCAGTAATTTGATTTTGCTTTTTCATCACTAAGCTCTTTGGATCTTGCTAAATCTTGTATTACCTGATCTTTTTTATAGGTTTCATAAGCTACTTGCGTACTTGTAATAATTTTTTGAGCTGCTAAACTTATAATACTATCATGATAGGCTGTTGCATATTGTTGCGTAATCAATGCATTTTTATAGTCTTTTGTCAACTTGTAATAATCGGTTAAGGCTTTATAAGCAAGTATGGTGTTTTCTTTTGATTTAACTTGTTTTGCTTTTTCTAAACCGAGTTCAATATTATTTTTAGCTTTTTTGTATTGTTTTAATTCTAATTGGTTAATCCCAATATTAATTAAGGTATTACTTAAATACCGAGTATTTTTATATTTTTTAAAATCTGGAATTGCTTTTTGATAAAAATTTAATGATTTTGTATAATCACCAGTCTTTTGATACAACAGGCCAAAAAGATTATACTTAATTGCTGTACTTTCTTTTCTAGGATTATTTAATGATATTTTTAATGATTTATCAAAGTAATAATAAGCTGAATCATATTGTTTTTTAAACAAATAAGCTTCTCCAACATTTGCCGAACTATACTCTTGACCTCTTGGGTTTTCTGATTCAATTTCAAGAGCAAGGGCTTTTTTTAAATACAGTAATGCTTCATCGTATTGCTCCATATTTAAAAAAACATTACCCATTCCGTTTAACGAAATGGTAATCCCTTTTTTATCATCAATTAGTTCTGCAAGTTTTAATGCTTTATAATAATTATCAAAAGCTTCTTTTTCTAAATTTAGTTTTCTATAGGTTACGGCTAAGCTTGTTAAGCATTTTGCTTTTTGAAACGTATCATTTGTTTGTTCGAAAAACGAAAGTGCTCTTTTATGATAAATAACAGAATTCGTGTAATCTTGTTCATAACGTGCAGTTATGCCTTTTCTATCATAACAAAGGCCAATTCCTTTAATATAAAATATCTCTTTTGCAATTTCTAAAGCTTCATCTAATAAATCTGTTCTGATTTTTTTAGTTCGTGTTGATTTTTTATATAGATAAATTAAATCATCAACTTTCTTTGTAGAGTTGGGTTCAGTTTTCAGTTCATTATACAGACTATCAATGTTAATCTTCTTTTTTTTACTCTGCGCCTCAGCTTGAGTTATAAAGAAAAAAAACAGGATAAAAAGTAATTTATATTTTTGGGAAATCATAGATTATCTTATTCCTAATGGTCTCATATTAATAACTAGCACAATATTAAAATTTTATTAGCAAAAAACCATGATAAATACTAGTTATTTTAATTGACCTAAAGTTAAATTCATAAATTCTGCGAAAGCCTAAACTTTATTTTTTTATATATTTAAAATATTCTTGGGCTGCTTGATCTAGTTCCTCATACCAATCTTGACCAAACCTTCGGACTAGAGCATTTTTTACAAATTTATAAGTAGGAACTTTAAGTTCTTTTCCTAAAATACAGGCATCATTGCAAATAGGCCATGCATGATAATTAACTGCCGTTAAGGTACTATATTCTTGAATACGAATAGGATATAAATGACAAGAAATGGGTTTTTGAAACGAAACAATACCTTTATTATAAGCTTCTTCAATACCACATTTTGCAATTCCTGCTGAATCAAAAATAGCATAAGCACATTCTTTTTTATTCACTAAAGTAGTTTCAAAATCACCAACAGGATTGGTGGTAAAGAAACCTTGCTTTTCGATAGCCTCAATTCCTTCATTTCGTAAAAAAGGTTTCACTTTTGGAAATATCTGTTTAAGAATCTCCGTTTCCTCTTTTGTGACTGGCGCTCCAGCTTCACCTTCAACACAACAAGCACCTTTGCAAGCATTTAGATTGCATACAAACTCACGGTCTAAAATATCTTCTGATACTATGGTTTTTCCTACTTGAAACATGTGCGCAAAATTAACTAAATATTTTACATATAATCATTTGGATAATTCTATTAAATAATTACTTTTGCCGCCGAAAAAATGAATTAAATTAAATCTACAAACTGATTGTAACATAAAATTTACGAAAAATGGATTTTAACATTAAAGAAATAATTACTGCAACTATGGTTTTATTTGCAGTAATAGATATTATCGGAAGTATCCCAATTATCATAGATTTAAGAAATAAAGTAGGACATATTCAATCTGAAAAAGCCTCTTTTGTTTCTGCACTCATCATGATTGCTTTCTTGTTTATTGGAGAAGGCTTACTCAATCTTATTGGTATTGATGTAAACTCCTTTGCAGTAGCTGGGTCATTTGTATTACTTTTTTTAGCACTAGAAATGATTTTAGGAATAAAACTCTACAAAGATGATGCTCCAGAAACAGCAAGTGTAGTACCTTTAGCTTTTCCATTAATAGCAGGAGCAGGTAGTATGACAACAATATTATCTATTAAAGCTGAATTTGCAACTATCAATATTTTAATTGCAATTATTGTAAATATTATATTTGTATATGGTGTTTTAAAATCATCTAGAAAGTTAGAAAACTTATTTGGAAAAGGTGGTTTGTCTGTTATTCGTAAAATATTTGGTGTTATTCTATTGGCCATTGCTGTTAAATTATTTGCTTATAACATTCAAGGTTTGTTTGTACATTAACTATTTAGGCAATAGGCAAAGATAGAATAAGTGGCTTACAGAAAAGAAACATTCTGCGTATAGCATATCGCTTTTTGTGTGAAGCATTTAACAAAAGATTATTCTCGAAAAATTCTAGATTCAAAATCTGAAATCTGAATTAAATTACTATCTTTGCGCCCGCCTTGGAATGAATTCAAGGTTATTTAAGTATAATAAATTCATAATCAAAAACTTATGTACGCAATCGTAGAGATGGCAGGGCAGCAATTTAAAGTTGCAAAAGATCAAAAAGTTTTTGTTCATCGTTTACCTGGTAATGAAGGTGATAAAGTAACCTTTGATAAGGTACTATTATTAGACGATGGCAAAATAACTATTGGCGCCCCAGCTATAGCAGGAGCCGCTGTAACGGCTAAAATCTTAAGTCACCTTAAAGGTGATAAAGTAATCGTTTTTAAGAAAAAACGTCGTAAAGGATACCGTAAGAAAAACGGTCACAGACAAGCCTTTACTCAAATTCAAATTGAAACAATAGCTACTTCAGGTCACAAGCCTGCAAAAGCTAAAAAAGAAACTGCAAAGCCTGTAGCTAAAAAAGCTACAACTAAGGCTAAAGCAGTTACAAAAAAAGAAGCACCTAAAGCAGCTGTAAAACCAGCCGCTAAGAAAGCTACTCCTAAAAAAACTGCTCCAAAAAAAGTAGCTAAAGCTGATGATTTAAAAAAAGTTGAGGGAATCGGACCTAAAATTGCAAGTTTATTTGTAGAAGCTGGTATTGATACTTTTACTAAACTAGCCAAAGCTGATATAGAAAAGTTAAAAGAAGTTTTAGCTGCAGCAGGTTCTAGATATGCCTCTAAAAATCCTACTTCATGGCCAAAACAAGCAAAAATGGCTGCTGATGGAAAATGGGATGAATTAAAAGAATGGCAAGATAATGTTAAAGGTGGTGTTGAATAATTAATTCAAACCTTTATCATTTTAACAGTTAACATTAAATTAAAATATTATGGCACATAAGAAAGGAGTTGGTAGTTCCAAGAACGGTAGAGAGTCAGAATCGAAACGATTAGGCGTTAAAATTTTCGGTGGGCAAGCAGCCTTAGCAGGAAATATTATTGTTCGTCAAAGAGGAACCAAACACAATCCAGGTGATAACGTATATATGGGAAAAGACCATACATTACATGCTAGAGTAGATGGTATTGTTGTTTTCACCAAAAAAAGAGACAATAAATCTTATGTTTCTATCGATCCGATAGAAGCTTAATTGAACTCATATTTAACAAAAAAAGTAGAGCTGTTGCATGCAACAGCTCTACTTTTTTGTTTGTACCTTTGTCAAATGCAATTTCTGTACAACATACTTCTTTTTGTAGCAAATACTTTTATTCCATTGATTGCCGTATTTCATCCAAAAATGAAATTATTTTATTCTGGAAGAAAAGAAACATTTACCAAACTTCAGAATACCATAACCGCTACAGATAAGACCGTTTGGATTCACTGTGCCTCTTTAGGCGAATTTGAACAAGGTAGGCCCATCATTGAAAATATTAAATCGAAATATCCAAATTATAAACTAATAGTATCCTTTTTCTCACCATCAGGTTATGAAATTCGAAAAAACTATGATTTAGCTGATGTTGTTGTTTATTTACCTTTAGACACCGTGAAAAAAGCAACTCAATTTATTAAATTTACACATCCTACTCTAGCCATATTTGTAAAATATGAATTCTGGCCTAATATATTACAGATTCTAAAGAAAGAGAAAATTAAAACAATTCTTATTTCTGGAATCTTTAGAAAAAAACAGGCTTTTTTTAGAAAGAATGGTAGTTGGTTTAGAAATTCATTAAGCACTTTTTCTCATTTTTTTGTACAGGATGAAGATTCTGTTAATCTTTTAAAAGGTATCGGATATAGCAATGCAACTGAAAGTGGAGATACGCGTTTTGACCGTGTTCATGAATTGATAAATCAAAAAATTAATCTGCCGTTAATTGCCTCTTTTAGCTCACAACATCATACTTTAGTAGCAGGAAGTACTTGGCCAAAAGATGAAGAGCTACTAATTCAGTATATCAATAAGAAAGCGTCAAATAAAGAAAAATTCATCATTGCACCGCACAATATAAATCTAAAAGAAATTAAAAGATTAGTAGAACAAATTCAGAAAAAAGTGGTTTTATTTTCACAAGCAAAAAAACAGGATTTATCTGATGCTCAAGTACTAATTATTGACTCAATTGGGATCTTAACTAGTGTTTATAATTATGCCAATGTCGCTTATGTTGGTGGTGGTTTTGGTGCTGGTATTCATAATATTTTAGAACCTGCAACTTATGGAATACCCATAATTATTGGACCTAATTATCAAAAATTTAAAGAAGCAAATGATTTGGTATTAAACAATGCCTGTTTTGAAATTAATTCTATTGAAAGTTTAACAAAACAACTTCACAATTTCAGTAATAATAAAAAAATTACTACTGCTTCAGGGAACATTACTTTAGATTATATTCAAAAAAATATTGGTGCAACTAAAAAAATAATGGAATATATCAATAAGGTATTGTAAATTTGCTGTACTTACAGATAATAAACTAACTAAATTAGTGAAAGATGAGAGATAAACTTAAAGACTTTTTCGCAGTTCAATTTGAAGAAGAACTAATTGAAGAAATAATTGAAACTGGAGAATTAAAATTCTACAGAGAAGGAGAACTAATGATGGATGTTGGTGATCAAATTAATTTTGTCCCATTTCTATTACGTGGTGTTTTTAAAATCTTAAGTGAAGATGAAACTGGAGGTGAAATAGCTATGTACTTTTTAGAACGTGGAGACACCTGCGCTTGTGCTTTTATTAATTCATTACATAATCCACAAAAAAGCCGTATTAGAGCTATTGCTGAAATTGATTCTGAAGTTATTTTAGTGAGTTTAAAGAATTTTGATGAATGGATGGTGAAGTATAAATCATTTAGACATTATGTTATTGAAAGTTATAGTATCCGACTAAGAGAAATGATAGATGCAATTGATACATTAGCATTTATGAAAATGGATGAACGACTTTTAAAATATCTACATGATAGAGCACAAGTACTTCGTGATACGATGTTAAATATTACACATCAAGAAATAGCTTATGATTTAAACACTTCAAGAGTTGTGGTTTCTCGTTTATTGAAACAACTTGAAAACTTAGGTAAAATTAAACTAAATCGTAATAGAATTGAGGTATTGGATCTATAAAAACCAATTAACCTACAACGCAATCAAGCATATTACTAACTGATAATCAGTAAGTAGCGTTTTTAATTATTATCTAATTCAATTATTTTGAGTGAATACTTAAATAAGAAACCGTCCTTTCAGACGATTTCTTTATAAAATAATGAGTAAACTCTCTTATCATTCAACCACAATTCGCTTAATTCCATACCCATTTTTAGTAGCTACTTTTACTATATAAATACCACTTGAAAACTCGTTAGTAGCATAGCTGTCTTGTGAAGAATAACTAGCTACTTGTTTTCCTAGATAATCGTAAATCTTTACAGCTATTATGACTTCTTGTGTACGAATAGTAAAGCTATCTTTTACGGGATTTGGATAGACTAAAAAACTGAATTCCTGTACTTCATCATCATAACCTAAACTACTACAATTATCACTATAACTAGCTGTGGCATCTTTTGTCCATGTCATTCCTGTTGGAGGTGTGTTGGTTTCATCGTCTACCTGAATACAGGTAAGGTTTGAATTACCTGTTGCATCCATAGTGGTCGTATTGCTATTGTTTCCATTTTTTAGATTCAATGTTGTTAAAGAATTATTAAAACAATTTAAACTAGTCAAAACGGTATTCGTGCTTACATCTAATATGGTTAAAGAATTATTCCAACAATCTAAATTAGTCAAAGCGGTGTTCGCACTTACATCTAATACAGTTAAAGAATTATCATTATTTTGTAATAAAGTCAAAGCGGTATTCGTACTTATATTTAATGTGGTTATAGAAGTATAAGAACACCATAAATGAGTCAAAGCAGTATTCGTACTTATATCTAATGTAGTTATATAAGTATAAGCACAATCTAAATGAATCAAAGCGGTATTCGTACTTATATTTAATGTAGTTAAAGAAAAATTATTAGAACAATATAAATGAGTCAAAGCGGTATTCGCACTCATATCTAATGTAGTTAAAGAATTACCATAACAATTTATATAAGTCAAAGCAACAAAATCTTCAATACCCGTAAGGTCTGCAATATTTTCACTAGAAACATCTAAATTGGTAACACTAGAAATCCTTGCTGTAAATACAGCATCATCATTAAGAATACCGTTACCCATACTTGTGGCACTATCTAAAGCTACTACACTTCCACTTGCATCATGGGTTTCTAAATAGGCTTCAAAGTTATTATCTGGAATAGCGGTTTCAGCAGCACTACAATCATTACTATAGCTGGCACTTGCATCCTTAGCCCAAGCTGCTGGTATATTACTTGAATCATCAACTTGAATACAGGTAAGACTAGCATTATTGGTAGCGTTCATTTCAGTCATATTGCTGTTGTTTCCGTTTTTAATTTTTAAAGTTGTTAAGGAGTTATTACTACAATTCAGATTAGTTAAACTAGTACAATTATTTACATTTAAACCAGTTATGGAATTGTTGTTTGCATATAATTTCTGTAAAATTGTATTGTGACTTACATCTAAAGTGGTTAAATTATTAAAAGAACAGTACAATTCAATTAAACCAATACAACCGCTAATATCAATGTCTGTCAAAGAATTTAAAGCACAGTTTAAATTGATTAAACTGATATTACTAGATACATCTAAACTTGTCAAGGAATTACCATGACATGCTAAATTTGCTAGATTTTCAAAGGCTTCAATACCTGTAAGATTTGAAATAGTCTGATATGAAACATCTAATGTATGTACATTTGCAATTCTAGCTGTAGTTACATAATTATCGTTAGCAATCCCATTTCCTAGGCTTGTAGAGTTTCCTACAGCCACGACAGCTCCGCTGAGATTATGCGTCTCTAAATAGGCTTCAAAATTGTCATCTGGCACATTAGTATCTAAATTACAATCATCACTATAACTAGCAGTTGCTTCTTTAAGCCATCCTTCTGGAATATTATTTTCGTCATCTACTTGAATACAAGTTAGGTCAAAATTATTCTGTGCCCATAATGTTGTAATTGCTGCGTTATGACCGTTTGCTACATTTAATGTTTCTAGATTAAAATTACTACTACAATATGCGGTAATTAAGGCTGTAAGTATATGTAAATCAAGGTGAACAAAATCATTAAATCTACAATCAAAATGTATTAATGCCGTATTTAAGTAGATATTTATCATGTCGTTAGAAGTACAGGACAACTCCGTCATGCTATTGTTAGCACTTACATCTAAGCTTATTAATTCATTATCATCGCATTTTAAAGTTGTTAAATTCGTATTAGCAGTTACATCCAAACTGCTTATTTGATTATAACTTATATCTAGTATTTCCAATGCAGTATTAGCCGTTGTATTAAAACTAGAAAAATCACAATGATCGCCATAAAATTCAGTTAAATTTGTATTGTGACTAATATCTATACTAGATAAGTTCAAATTGTTATTACAATATAATGTTGATAACATTGTATTGTTACTAACATCTAAGCTGGATAAATCATTACCGGCAAGGTGTAAGTATTCAAGTAATAAATTAGAATTGATATTTATACCAGTTAAATCATTATTAATAAGTGTCAATCTTGTTAATGACATAAAAGCTTCTATTCCTGTAAGGTCTGCAATACTTAAATTACTTAAAGATAATTCGGTAGCATTTACAATTTTTGAAGTTGTAACATAGTTGTCATTTGCAATACCATTACCCATACTGGTAGCATCACCAACAGACACAACATCACCATTTTCATCATGTGTTTCTAAATAATTTTCAAAATTATCATCAGGAACGTAGGTAATTGTTGGTGTAAAAACCAATTTTAAATTATCAATTAAGTCAGCTGCACCATACGAAAATTGTGTAACTTCTGCACTGGTAGCTATTCCTACAGTTGCAGATAGACCATCGTCTTGGGCTGTGCCATCTAAATCAACATCACCATATTGAAAATTGATATTTTTATCAAACTCATTAAATACCAATTGAAAACTTGCAGGGTCAGTATTGGTATTTGTTCCGCTCATATAATGAACTCTATCCCATTGAATGGTAAACTGTCTTTCAGGGCTGACACCTGTCGTAGTGTAATAAACACCTCCAATTTCTGAATCAAAATCATCCCAAAAAGGTGCAATCATAGGGTAATTTGTTGCTAAAGCACCATTACTAGAATCTATTTCACCACTTGTAACACCAAATAGTACAGCTCCATTATTTCCTATTCTAAGATCTGTTGATGATTGTGTTCCAAAATAAATGGTAAATGGTACTGTAATATTCTCTTCGGCATCATCATCTAAATCAATGGATGTGCCTGAGCTACTAATATCAGGATAAGATGCAAGTGTATAAGTTGCATAACTGTACTGTGCCATACTTGCACTTGAAATTAATAAAGCAAATAAAAATGTAATTGTGGCTTTCATAATATATTATTTTTGATTTATATCTGTTTAATTTTAATTCGTATGCTAATAAGAGAATTTAGCATTATTGACTAACATCATATCAAAGGTAAAAGGCTTATAGGTCAAGATATTTGTGAAATGTATAGAAGTCTAGAAGTAGTTAGTATTTGGAAATAAACAGCTGATAAATCATTATAACCTTGCAAAAGTCATATTTTTAGTAGATTGGTCTAAATATTAAGTAGAATAGTCTGTATCTTTAAGACTTGCTAAACTTAAAGTTGTTTCGTTATACTTTTATAGTCTAAATAACAAACCATGATAAAAGCCATTTTAATAGACGATGAACAAGATGCTCTAGAAAGCTTGACTTGGATAATCAAAAAATTTAGTGAACATATAGAGGTTGTTGATACATTTACCAATCCTGAAGAAGCTATTTCGGCTATCAATTATTTGAAACCAGATTGTGTGTTTTTAGATATTGAAATGCCTGAAATGGATGGTTTTCAATTATTATCTCAATTGAATTATAAAGATTTTGATCTAGTGATTACTACGGCTTATGATAATTATGCCATTCAAGCTTTTAAAGAAAGTGCTATTGATTATTTGCTAAAACCTATTGACTTTGATGATATTGCTAAAGTGAGTAAAAAAATACTAAAGAATAAAGAAAGTAATCGTCTTGGGAAAGAACTAAAAGCTACCTTAGATGATATTATGGCATCCCATTTTCATACGATTAACAAAGTAGCACTACCGCTTAATAAAAAAACAGTATTTGTCAATTTAGATGATATTATTTATTGTAAATCTGATGGTAACTATACAACAGTTTATTTGATAAATGATGAAAAACACTTACTATCAAAAATCATTAAAGAGGTACAAGAAATAATAAATTCTACTCACTTTATTAGAATACACCAATCGTATCTCGTCAATATAAATTTTGTAAAAGAATACATTAAAAGCGATGGCTATTATTTGGTATTACAAAACGGAACAAGTATTCCTGTTTCTAAGGCTAATCGGGGATTTTTACAAAAAACAATAGAGAATATCTAGGCAAATGATAGATGCTATTCGCAATATACTTTTTGAAAGCTCATTAGGAGTTTATGTGCCTTTTTTACTAGGTATTCTAATTATTATCTCCGTTCAAAATTTCTTTTTTTATTTTAGTTATAAAGACAAAGCCTTTTTGTGGTATGCTACCTATGCAATAACCATATTTTTTGATCAAATATTGATTATGTTTGGGGAACATATTGGTAACTATTTTGATATAGGAACCAGCTTTCTTTATTCTTCACTTCACCCAGCTATACAATGGTTGTATAATTCAGCCTATCTTATTTTTGTTTTACAATTTGGAGATATCTTTTTAGTTGCTCAAAAGTCAGCTAAAAAAATAAAACATATAGTTTATCTGTCTATCGCAGTTATGCTACTGGTTTTTGTTGTAGATATAATACTAAATATTGGGTTAGTTGGAAAAGTCTTGTTTTTTGTTCAAATGCCCATTTTTCTTGTTTTAGCAGTTTTTGTTTATTATTTCTTATTTCAAATTAAATCTAAAATAAAATACCTAATTATTCCTGGAAGTCTTATCTATATTGTTTTTGCATTAGCAGCTACCATTTATTCTATGATTTCAGACAATGGTGGATATACCATAGGTTGGATTATTTTTTATGTAGGGATTTTTCTAGAAAATCTATTCTTTTCATTAGGACTTATTGTGAAACAAAAAATTGTACTGAAAGAACGAAATCAATCGCAAGAAGAGCTAATAATTCAGTTGAACAAAAATGAAGAATTAAAAAATAGGCTAAATAAAGAATTACAAGAAGATGTGGCTCAAAAAACATCAGAAATAATAAGTCTTAATAAAAAAGCCGAAGAAGAAAGAATAAAACAACTAGAAGCAAATTATAAAAAAAAGATTGCCGAGTTAAAAGTAACATCATTGCAAAGCCAAATGAATCCTCATTTTATCTTTAATTCTTTAAACTCAATTAATCTCCATATTATTAAAAATGATAAAGAAAATGCCGTTAATTATATTAATAAATTTTCAAAACTAATGCGTAAAATACTAACTGCTTCTCGAAAAATAGAGGTCTCCTTACAAGAAGAGTTAGAAACCGCAGAACTGTACATAAGAATTGAAAATATCCGTTTTAAAAATACTATTGATTTTAATCTAGAGATCGAAGAAAATCTCAACCTTTCTACTATAAAAATTCCACCACTTATTTTACAACCCTTTATTGAAAATGCCTTATGGCATGGCTTATCACCTAAAAAAGGAGACAAAAAACTATATATTAAAGTTTGGAAAGAATCTACTGATTTTATCTCCATATCAATTAAAGACAATGGAATAGGTAGAGAAAAAGCAGGCGAAATAAAAAGCAAAAAAATTCATAAGAAAACTTCAATCGGTATAAAACTCACCAAAGAACGACTAGTTACTTTTTCTGACAAATATCAAACTAAACACCATTTGACATTTACTGACCTAAAAGAGAATGGGAAACCTACTGGCACCATAGTCACTATTAATTTACCAATTTGTTTGTTTTCTGGTGATGAGAGTTAGTTGTTAAACTTAAATTATTTTAGTGAAGTTCCATCAGTAAACTTAAAAGAGTTTAGTATTATGGCAACATCTTGTAAATAATCTGTATGTTTTTCTAAAATGAAAGAATAGCTTAATGTATAGATCTTTTTGTCTTTCTGAATATAATGTATTAAATGATTTTGGTAAATTCGATTAGGTTTAGTCCCTGTTATGTTATAATCTTCAATAAAATGAGTTTCAGATTCTTTATTGAATGATATTTCCCTTTCACAAGTACATTCATCGTTATTTTTATCATTAAAGTTTTTTTTTCTATCATTGATGAAAACTTCTAAATTATCAAACATTAAAGAATCTACAGATATAAAAAAATGAATAAACGAAAATTTTGCAGATGCATTAAATCCGTATTCTTTTTCTAACTTTTCTATCCTTTTTTTCTTCTGCTGATAAGAATAGTTTGGGGGAAATTTAACTTGACTTCTCAATTCTTTTGAAGGTGCTACATCTACTATTACTTCTTTCTTGCTATGTGACATTCTGAACTTCTCCCAATTCTTAGGATAATAAAATGAAAATTCCTCATTCTCAAAAACCTTAACTTCTTTTTTTGAAATCGGGTCGATGATGGTTTGAGTGGTGCTGCAAGAAAATAAGACAAACAATGTAAAAAAGAGGGTATAGCTTTTCATAGTGTAAAGTTTATTCAACAAATATAAAAAAACTATTCCAACATAGTCTCGTTAATTCGGCTACTAGCAATTCGTGCAGCTAAATAGCCTAGTACAACCATCGTTACGACAACAAGTAGTACATTTTTTAAGGTAAAAGCAACAGGATATGCCAATACTTCATTGATCTTAAACAATTGAAAACGATCTTGTAGAAAAACAAGAATAATTCCTAAAGCCAAGCCAACTACTAAACCAAAAAGTGTCAGTAAAAAACCTTGATACACAAATATTTTTTTCAATTCTTTTATACCTGTTCCCAAGTTTAATAAGGTTTTTAAATTACTTTTTTTATCTAATATCATCATGATAATGGCTCCAATAATATTAAAAAGAGCAATAATTAATACCAAAGTAAAGATAAAGTATAAAACCAGATTTTCTGTATTGAGCATCTTGTAAAAAACAGCATTTAATTGTGCGCGTGTTTGAACTTTATAACTACTTCCTAATGTATTTTGCAGTTCTTTTGCACAATCTTTGGCATCGACTCCATCAGCAAGTTTAATAGATATCCCACTAATTTTATTTAAAGGGTATTGCAACAATTCTTGAGCAATTGGTAAATAAGTATAGACATATTTACTATCGACATCATCAATGATAGCAAAAATTCCAGTACTTCGTGTTTCTATACTAGTTACTAAACTAGAAATACTAGGATCATAAGTTGTTCCTGGTTTCGGAACATATACGGTTAAAGGATCTAAATAATCAATTCCTAAAGTCAATTTATTAGCAATACCATTTCCTACTATAACACCATACGGAAAATCAGGGTTAAGCCATTTTCCAACAATAATTGCAGTATCTATCCGTACTACATTTAAATAGTTCTCATCAACACCTTTAATAAAAGCAATATGTTCTTTATTTCTATAATTAAAAAAAGCGCGTTCTTCTAATATTTTAGTATAAGCAAAAATTGATTTATCATGTTTTAAAGTATTGTCTAACGAATCTGAAAAGAGAAATGTTTTTCCTGTTGTAGCAGTTATTTTAATGTCTGGATCGGCAGCTTTAACAAAAGAAAGGCTAAATTCTTTCAATCCAGAAAAACCTGAAAGCACGACAAATAAAGCCGCTGTAGCTACAATTGCTCCCAATGTAGCAATAATAGTAATAATATTTATTGCATTATTACTGTTAGTAGATACTAAATACCGTTTTGCTATGTAGAAGGAAAAGTTCAATTTTATTTTTTTATGGCTACAACCGAATACAACATCGGAATATTATTTTTTAAATGCTTTATTCTAAA
>JAOZLL010000015.1 GCA_029934835.1 Flavobacteriaceae bacterium
ATCAATTAAAAGATTCAAAAGTAACTGTTTTTAGAGCTGGTGTTTGGAAACCACGAACTCGACCTGGAAGTTTTGAAGGAATTGGTGCTTTAGCCTTACCTTGGTTACAACAAGTTAAGAAAGAAACTGGTTTACTAATTGCCATAGAAGTTGCCAACGCAACTCATGTAAAATTAGCCTTAGAACATGATGTAGATATCCTTTGGATTGGTGCGCGAACTACTGCCAACCCATTTGCAGTGCAAGAAATTGCAGATGCTTTGAACGATACAGATAAAATTGTTTTGGTGAAGAATCCTGTGAATCCTGATCTTGAATTATGGATTGGTGGTGTAGAACGTTTGTATAAAGCTGGAGTAAAAAACTTAGGTGTGATTCATCGCGGATTTTCATCCTATAATAAATCAGACTATCGAAACGAACCAAAATGGCAAATCCCGATTGATTTTAAAACACGTTATCCTGATATTCCGTTGATTTGTGATCCATCACATATTTGTGGTCGTAGAGATATTATAGAAAATGTATCTCAAACTGCTTTAGACCTTCAATTTAATGGTTTAATGATTGAATCACATCATAATCCTGATGAAGCTTGGAGCGATGCCAAACAACAAATAAAACCAGCCACTTTAAGTGATATGATTACGCGTTTGACTGTGCGAGCAAAGACATTTAAAGATAAAAAAGCGATTGATACGCTCACTTTATTACGTGAGGAAATTAATGAAACGGATAAACTATTGCTACAAACATTATCTGAACGAATGGAAATTGTCAAAAAAATAGCCTTAGTAAAAAAAGATAAAAATGTGGCTATTCTACAAACCAAACGTTGGAGAGAAGTTATTGACAAAATGACAAAATATGCCAATGTGTTCGGGTTAGATGTCGCTTTTGTAAACCGTTTGTTTAGAGAAGTACATCAAGAAAGTATCCAACAACAGGAAAAAATTGTGAATAAACAGGATTAGGCTGTTAGCTGTTGGCTGTTGGCTGTTGGCTGTTGGCTAAAAAATAAAAAGCATGAATAATCTAAATAAATATACACCACATCTGTTTTTAACTTTATATGTGATGCTTTTTATTGTTTGTGGTATTAATCCGTTTAACAGAGCGGTTTGGGTTGCGGAGAATATTCCTGTGGTGATTCCTGTGTTGTTATTGGTCTTTACCTATAAAAAGTTTCGATTTTCTAATCTTTCGTATTTTTTGATGTGGTTTTTTATGTCGTTACACACCATTGGTGGACACTATACCTTTGAATTAGTTCCGTTTGATTTTTTTAATGAACTTTTAGCTAAGTTCCATGTAGATTTCCTTTTTCCAACTGGACGAAATAACTTTGATCGAGTCGGACATTTTTTTGTAGGTGTTTTTGCCTATCCTTTAGCCGAGTTTACCTATCGTAAAAAATATATTACTTCCATTTATACAGCCATCTTATTCGGAATCTTTGCTTTAGGGTTTTGGGGAGCATTATACGAAGCTATCGAAATGATCTATGCTATAAAAGAAGGTGGCGAAGCAGGTTCAGCTTTTCTCGGCTCACAAGGTGATGTATGGGACGCTCAAAAAGATATGCTTTTGGATATTTATGGAGCTGTTACAGTTTCTGTATTGTTTTACTTTGTTTGGCGGAATAAAGAAGTTAAATAAATACCTATTATGCTTTAGCTTGATTTTTAAAATTATGTATGTTTTTGAACAAAAATAACCTATAATTGAGGAGTTACTTTAGAACGGTCTCGCATAAACAACGTAGCGGGTTTATATTTACTTAATTGTTAGTTGCAAAACGAAGATAATAAATAATCCCATGCTTTTGGTTTATCAATTTTGCCGCTATGGGGTTTATGCAATGTTGGCAATAGTATTTATTTCCGTTTATTTAGATTTAAATATTTTATTAATTTGTAAACTAAAGTAACTGGGTTCTGTTGGTGGAATGGTAAATCCTTTTGACTTTTAAACAACTTTTCAGCTCGGTCAATTGCATTTTCTTGCGAAGTATTAGAATCCTTTTCTAATTTATCATAAATATTTTGACAGAACTTATAAGATTTTCCTACTTTCTTATAATTGATACCCCATTGTTTGCCAAGAAATTCATAGTAAAAAGTTCTATGGTTTCGTTGTTCAGTATAGTTGAAGTGTAAATAAAACCATATTTCAAATGAATCATTTGAATAAGCAATGTTATAGCCTAAGGATTTCCCTTTTACTATTGCATTGTCAAAATCGGAAAACTCCTTTTCCCCTTGTTTGTAATCCATGTCAAAAACACACCAAATTTCATCATACTTTTGAGTGCCGCTTTCTACTATTGCTTCCGTTGATTCAATAAGTTTAAGCTTACTTTGTCCTTGCAAATCTATTGCTTTTACTGATAATGTAAGAACTGGAAAAGATGTAAAATATAACTTTTCAGTTTGTCCTTCACATACAATCAATATTGTTTTATTGGTCTCTGTAGTATCAATTAAATATTGAGATAGACCTACTTTTTTAAGCCAAGGTTTTTGACCTTTAATATCAGTTTTCTTAATTGCGCTAGTTTTTTTAGGCATCTTTGTCAGTATTAAATAGTTTACTAAAATCACCTAAAAATGGAATTGCTCCATATTTTCCTTGTATATAGTCTTTTTCAAAAGATGCCGTATTTCTAATACCTTTAAATTGAACAAGAGAGTATAAATGACTTGCACCATACTTGTCTTTTTCAACAAACTCAACTTGATCCCTTCTTAATATGTTAGAGGATAAAAGATTTGTGTCGTGAGTAGTGAAAATTAATTGAGATTCTTTATTTTCTTTAGAGTTAAATAATTCTACAATTCTTTTTGTTAGAAGAGGATGAAATCTTGCATCAAATTCATCAATAATAATAGGTCTTTCATTTTTTAAAGCATCATAAATAAAAGGGCTTAGCTCAAATAATTTTTGAGTTCCTTCGGACTCGTGTAAACGAAATGAAAAAGGTTCAATATCAATTGGATTTAGATTTTCATCATACTTATTTCTAATAGATATGAGTATTTTGTTCTTGTTCTTTTTTTCAAAATCCCTTCTTTCATCATTATTGATGTTTTCAGGAAAATCATCAGGAGAAATATCAATTGTATCTACATCTTCAATACCGGTATCTCCATATCTAAGAAAATCAAGAATATAATTTTTCTTTTCATCATTAGCTAATGAAGCACCTGCATAATTATACATTCCTTGATGTCCTAATCCACTAATAATAAAGATTGATGCTAAACTATCTACTAATTGTTTTGATAATTTACCAAAGCCAAAAGTGGCTAGAGTAGATAGAAATAATGAATTCTTTCTAAAAACTTCATTACCTTCAGAATCATCTTCCAATAATCTCATCAATTTATCTCCTTCACTATAATTCGTTTTGTCGAGTTCAATGATTTCCTGATTGTTTCTAATGAAAAAAGGAAGTTCTCTATCACCTGGTTTTCCATAAAGCCATTCTGCGTTAATAGTCTTATTATTTAACTCAAACCCATAACGATATTTAATATTTTTATACCAAAAAATTATTTGAAAAAAACTTGGTTGATTATCAGTTTCCGTTGATAATTTAAAGGAATCTATGATGTTAAGAATATTTTCATCTTTTACTGATGTTTTTATAATTCTAATAAAAACGACAAAAGCTTTAACAATATTGCTTTTTCCACTTGCATTTGCACCATAAATAGCTTTAGATTTTAAAAAAGAAATTCCATCATTATTCTTTCCCTTAATTACATTATCAATATCAATTTCTTGGTGTTTTGATTTGATTTTAGCAGCTGAAAGATTTAAGGTTTGGATGTCTTTAAATGATCTATAGTTTCCGAAACTAAATTCTTGAATAATCATCTTAATTAATAATTTGCGTTTATTTTGCAAATATACAAATAAGATATGGAATGCAATGTGAATGCAGAATTATTTTTGAATTCAGCATTATCTATCAATATTATTGCCAACGTAGTTATATCCGCAGTCTCATTTTATGATATTGACGTATATAACGTGTTGTAAAGTAAGAGAAATTATATGATAAAGTCAACATAAATTTATAACTTTAAATAAAAAATCATAAACTTTTGTTAGCCTTTCTGATTTAGTAAGACCGTGACTTAAAGTTACGGTCTTACAAGTTTTGGATGATACAAATACCTGTTAGTAGCAATGAAAAATAGAATTCCACCTTATTAATTTGCCAATAATAAATATATTTTGTTACTTTGCAATTCAAAGTCCTTTTGTTATGACAGATAATAAATATTTAAATGACCTTAGTGAAATTAAAGATTTGATGAATCGATCGAGTCGCTTTTTATCACTTAGTGGAATGAGTGGCATATTAGCAGGTGTTTATGCACTAATCGGAGCAGATATTGCTTACCTCCTATTAAAAAACAAGACCGTATATATAAGAATGCAATCTTCAGGAAATGCTGAATTGGTTTTAAAATTAATGCTAATCGCAATAACGGTAGCGCTACTAGCCATTATTACAGCTTATATTTTAACTCGAAAAAAAGCAATAAAGAATAAGGAAAATATGTGGGATCAAACAACCAAAAGTATGCTCGTTCATTTTATGATTCCTTTAGTAACTGGTGGTATTTTTGGGTTGATCTTACTCAACCACGAACACTATGGTATTATGGCTCCTATTACACTTATTTTTTATGGTTTGGCTTTAGTCAATGTAAGTAAGCTTACCTTAGACACAGTAAAATATCTAGGAATCAGCGAAATAATTGTTGGTTTGTTTTCTGCTATTTATGTAGGATATGGATTATTTTTCTGGGCATTTGGATTTGGGATATTGCATATTGTTTATGGTGGGATAATGTATTTTAAGGAAAAGTCCACCGCAAATACGCAAAGTCGCCAAGAATAATTATAAATTAAAAAAGCTTTGCGTTTTAGCATAGTTTCGACTTCGCTCAACTCATCGCTTAGCAATAAAGTAAAAAACATCAAAAATATCATCCAACATATCAACAAAGCATTTGACCATCGTGTACGACTCGGTATTATGAGTATTCTTATGGTAAATGATACCGCTGAATTTACACGACTTAAGGAACTCCTTGGTGTCACAGATGGAAATTTGGCCAGTCATATAAAATCCTTAGAAAAGGAAGGCTATATTATGATCATAAAACAGTTTATTAATAATAAGCCTAATACACAATATGCTGTCAGCAAGGAAGGTAAAATTGCCTTTAAAAAACACCTGGATGCTTTAGAAAAACTAATCAAATCATAATTTTTTTATATTTATACTTTGTAATACAAAGTACTTTTAATAATCATTAACACAAATAACTATGAGTGAACAAACAAAGACAAAAAGAGCAAAAAATTGGATTCAAACTTCCATTAGCTTTCGTATGGTAATAATAGGAATACTTATCCTAGTATTATTAATTCCACTAGCATTTATTAAGGATCTTATTAAAGAACGAAAAAGCTTACAAAGTAGGGTTGTATCAGAAATAAATACTAGTTGGGGCGATGAGATATTGCTATATGGACCTGTTTTAAAAATTCCCTATAAAATATATTCAGAAAGCACGCTAACCGATCAAAAAACGGGTAAAACACAAATCATCAAAGATGAAGCTACTTATTATGCCTATTTTTTTCCTGATAAATTAGCAATTACAGGCGACATTAATACCGAAATAAAGCACAAAGGAATATATACTACTTCAGTATATACAACTCAAACAAAAGTAACAGGTGATTATGCTTTTCCTGACTTTAAAGCCTTAGAAATCCCTAATGAAAATGTAGTATGGGAAAAAGCTCAAATCATCATGCAAACTACTAATCTTAAAGGAATTAAAGATGCGCTTAAAATTAGTCTAAATGAAAAGACACTTCATTTTGAATCAAAATTCTCTAATGATACTAAAAATAAAGGTTATTATAATAAAAATGGAGAATATGTGTCAACTTCTAAACATGATATCATAACAAAATCTTTTGATTTTAAGGAAATCTTTAAAGGAAAACCAATTCATTTTTCAATGGATTTTAACGTCAGTGGAAGTCAACAGTTTCAGGTTATTCCTATCGGAAAAGAAACTAAAATGCACTTGACATCCAATTGGAAAGATGCTGGTTTTAAAGGTGAATATTTACCTTATAATCCTGATAAAATTAAACCAAACGGATTTGATGCACATTGGAAAGTATTACAAATGAATCGTCCTTTTTCGCAGCAATTCAATTACTTACCTAAACTAGATGAGTATGCTTTTGGTGTAAACTTCTTTATACCAGTAGATGATTACCAACAAAATGAACGTACAGTCAAATATGGATATCTTGTTATTGCACTTACTTTTTTATTGTTCTTTTTAATACAAACCTTGAGTAAAATTTATATACATCCGTTTCAGTATTTAATGATTGGTTTGGCGCTAATCATATTTTATACCTTATTGGTTTCTATTTCAGAACATAGTGATTTTAATACGGCTTATATGATTGCTGGTGGATCAGTAATAGGTTTGATTACACTTTATTCGAAATCTATTATGAAAACATGGAAATTTCCACTATTTATCAGCATTTCATTAATAGCTTTATATAGTTTTATCTTTGTGATAATTCAATTAGAAAACTATGCTTTATTAGTTGGAAGTATCGGGCTGTTCTTAATCTTAGCAGTAGTAATGTTTGCTTCTCGTAAGATTGAGTGGAGTTGATTCTTTAAATATTAAACTATAAACCTGTTAGGAATTTGTTATCCTAACAGGTTTTTGGTTTCTAAATACCTTAGATTTTAATAATGCGTTTAACAACAATTCCTTGAGGCATTCTAATCTGAACAAAGTAAACAGCCTTATCAATTTTGTTGTCCAAGTTTAATGCTACTCGATCCCCAATTTCTATTTGCTTTAAATCACTTTTATAAACGATTTTTCCTAAACTATCAAATATTGAAATTGAAACATCAGAAAAAGCCACATTAAAGGTGATAAAAGTTTCCCCATCAATTATTGGATTTGGAGCTATTATCAAACTAGTTGAAATATCAATAGTATCAATGCCAAGTCCTTCTGGAACTAGAGCAATATTTTGGGTTACAGTATTGTAATTTGTTAGACTTACCGCAGAAATAGTTTGTGAGATATAACCTGATTTTGAATAGGTTACATCATAAGTCCCTTCATAAATTAAACGATGATAGTTACCTATTGGTAAATCACTAAAAACAAAAGAGTTGTCATCATCATGATTTTCAATACTTACCTTTGCTTCTATAGGATCTCCTGTCACTGAATCTGTTATTATTCCTCTAAGTCCATATAGAGATTGCTCCATATATTTTAGAAATGAATTATTATTATAGTCCCAATGATTTGGTAGTTCATTATTATCTAAGAACTGCACACTTGACAACTCTAATGTGAATTCTCTACATTGCTTATAATAATTCATATAATCTTGACGTCCACCATCAATTACATACCAATCACCACCTTCTGTAATACCATCTGCAGATACATCTGTAAAATATGCTTCTGAACTAGAACTATTATCAAATACCATATCTGCATATTCGTGTGACACAAACTGCCACCAATCATCATCGGCATGTGATCTTACATATGTTTCCCATTCATCCCAAGGATAGTTTACAACCTCTGCTCCACTATGGATATTTGATGAGAGTACAAAATGATGATTATCGGCAAATGTCATCATATCTATAGTTTCTTGTGCCCAAGCATTGCTATCAGGATGATCATCATCTGAAGCTGGAAAATTTCTATTGGGATCTACTCCATTTTCTAAATAACGACTTGCACTTGAAACCGTATCATTTCCTCCTTGATACAAACCATCAGGATTCGCAAGTGGATTTATCCAAATTTCTATAGTATTAATCAAGTTATCAACCTGAGTATCAGAATTATAATTAGCTAACAAATAGTCAATTAATCGCAATAGCATAATGGATGAAACCAGTTCGTTTCCATGCATTTGACCCGTATAAAAAAATTCGGGTTCGTCTTCGTCCACATCAGGATTATCTGTTATTTTTAATACTAAAATTTCTTTACCTTCTTGTGAATTTCCAATACTTTCTAGACGTGCTATATCAGGATAGTTGGTAGCAAAATCTTGCATCATTTGTATATAGACTTCATACGTTGGATAGCGGTTCCAATCTGACATTTCAGAAACATCAGTAGCCATTGTAAGTGACTTTGTATTCATTTCTCTAGAAATAACCTCAAATGGAATTTGTAGTTTTAAAAGTTCGTTAAACTTAGATTTATGAACGTATGCATAGATTAAATTTTGATTATTTACATACTTATCAATAGAAATATAGCTAGGTAAATTTTGTATTTCATCTTTATTGTTTATTGCTATTTTAAAAAATACATCACTATATTTTTCAATTTGTTGTTGGGCTTTAATTAAAGCTACAGCATCCTTTTGACCAAAAGAAATAGCAGTTATTAGAAACGAAATAATAAATAAGAAACTTCTCATATTGTTTATACTATATATTGTGGTAAAAATACAAAAATTTAGATTTGATATTGTATCAAGATTAAGTAAAATTTCAGTTATTTATTAATTTTTTACTATTAAAAAACCCCTATCAATAGAATCATTAAAATAATAATTGAATCATAACAATTACCTATCTTTACACCAACTAAAACAACCTAAACCATGAAAGAATATAAATTTATTCATCAAAAGATGACTCCCATAAAACGAGATAATGATTTTGAGGACTTACTTAATTCCTATGCCAAAACAGGTTGGAGAGTTGTTAACACATTTGTTCATCGTGGCATCGTAAAAGCAATTATAGAAAGAAAAATTAAAAAAGAATCCGTTAAAACAAATGAAACTTCTGATTAAACAGTTAGATAGTAACCAACAGATTTAAAAAAGGAGTAAAACCAAATATATTTTAGCTAGAAATTACTATTTTTGGCATTATAAACATATAACCCTAAAAAAAATGAGAAAAATACTAACAGTACTATTATTATTGACAGTTGCATTTACAAATGCTCAAAAAACCTTATCAACTGATTACGACTATAAAGTTAGCAAGCCTTATAAAGTTGTTGATGCAAGTAGCAGACTATACTTTAGTAATGAAATAGAGGCTATGGCCATAAAATTAAATGCTAATAAAAATCAGGTTCTTATCCAAAAGTATGATTTAGATAACATGAAAGAAATTGGAAAAACACCTTATAATGATTTTCCAAAAAACCATATATTCGAAGGCATAGTTCAAGCACAAGATAACTACTATTTTTTCTACTCTTCGTGGAGTGGTAAAAAGACAAAGCATGAAAGATTGTATTATCGAGAAATTGATTTTGAAAGTGGAACTTTTAAAGGCGAACCCAAATTATTAATTGACCATAATGGTTATTTAAGTAATTTCTATGGAAATGATAGTGGTTTTGTAGAAGCACAAGGTTTTACTTTTGGTAGTAAATATAAATTCGTAGGAGCTAAAAAGTTTAACTTATTGACATCAGAAGATGAATCAAAAATACTGATTCAATATCGAAAGAAACCAAAAGTAAAAAAGGATACAAAAAGTTGGGATATCGTTACATTAAATGTATTTGACACCAAACTTAATAAAATTTGGAATAAAAAATATACCATGCCCTATACAGAGCGTAGAATGAATTTCTTAGATAATATAGTCAGTAACAATGGTAATGTGTTTATGATTAATAAAGTGTTTCATGATGATAGCTTTAGTGACAAAAAGCATAAAAAGGATACAAAAGCAAATTATCATATTGAACTTTTTGAGTTTAACAATTCCAATGATAAAATTAAAACATCAAAAATCAGTTTAGATGATAAATTCATTAATGGTATCGCCATGTATCAACCTACCAATAATGAAATTTTTTGTACAGGTTTTTATAATAAAGGCATTAATCGCGATAAAGCAGACGGTTTATACACCTTCTCAATTGATCCTAATGGAAAATTGCTCAATAAAAAGTATTATGAAATTCCATTAGAAATACTAAACCAATATGAAAAGAAAAAAACCAAAGAAAAAAATAAAAAAAAGAATAAAAAAGATAAAGCAGAATATGAAGATCTAAATTTAAAAGATGTTGTTTTTTATGATGATAATAGTATTGTTTTAATAGGTGAAGTAGATTTTATTAAATCGCACACTAGCTACTCACAAAAGTTTGGGACAACAACGACATATACCTATCATTATGAAGATATATTAGTTACAAAAATCAATGCCGACGGTAGCTTAGGTTGGATGAAAAAAATTCCTAAAAGACAAAAAGGCACTAAAGGAAGACGTGGCATGTCATATTCTCATTTTAATGCCAATGGAAACACTTATTTAGTTTACTTAGACAATGTAAAAAATATTAATTTATCTTTAGACAAATTGCCGGCATTACATTCTGATGGACATGGCGGCTTTTTAACCGCTGTTAAAATTAACAATGAAACAGGTGAACACAAAAAAGGATCTATATTAGATTTTAGAAAAATAAAAGGAGAGATTGTTGCCTATCAATTTTCTACTGATAGAATATTAAAAACAAAAGACAATGAATTTTTTGTAGAAGTTTACAAAAAAAAGAAGGAAGATGTATTCTTGAAAATAGAAATGAAAAAATAATATATTGATATACTTTAGCATGAATATTCTATGTAAGTAACAAAGCATTCCTATTATATTTTGCAAATAATACGAAAGCCCAACCCTAACGGGCTGGGCTTTCTTTTTTTTAATCAATTTTAGTTAGTTAAACTTAAATACATAAATCATGAGAAATCTATTTCTGTTGTTGTTAATAAGCATACTATTAACCAATTCATTATTTGCTCAAAACTACAAAGAAACTATCTTAAACATACCAACTGCTAAAGATAGTATCTACGGAACTTTAATAACTCCCAAAGATTGTATGAATCCTCCATTAGTAATTCTTATTTCGGGTTCTGGTGCAAATGACAGAGATGGAAATCAGGCTTCTTTACAAAACAACTCATTATTGTTTTTAGCGCAAGAATTAGGCGAAAAAGGTATTGCAACTTATCGCTACGATAAATCGGTGCTATCTATGGCTAAAAAAGGGACATTTAAAGAAACTGATTATAGATTTTCAAATATAATAAATGATGCCGCTACAGTTGGTCAATATTTTAAAAATAGGAAAGATTTTACTAAAATATATGTAGCAGGTCATAGTCAGGGAAGTTTAGTAGGTATGTTGGTAGCATCAAATTTTGCAAATGGATTTATTTCATTAGCTGGTGCAGGACAATCAATTGACTTAATCATAAAAGAGCAATTACACAAACAACTTCCTATGTTAGATGAAAGTATTGATTCAACTTTAACAAAACTTAAAAACGGAGAGAAAGATCCGAATTTTAATCCCATGTTAGTCAGCCTTTTTAGACTATCTGTACAGCCTTTTTTAATAGATTGGATACACTATAATCCACAGATTGAGATTAGTAAATTAGATATGCCTATCTTAATTATCAATGGAACTAGGGATTTGCAAGTCTCTGAAAATGAAGCGCAATTGTTACATAAAGCTGCACCAAAATCTCAATTAGTACTTCTAGAAAACATGAATCATCTTTTTAAAGAAATAAAAGGCGATGATATGGAAAACCAACTATCCTACATGAATCCTGATTTACCAGTAATGAATGAATTAGTTAACGTAATAGTTAACTTTATTAATAAAACTTACTAACCTATCATATAACTAAAAGTTGGATGACCGATGTTAGTGTGGGAAAACTTTAATTATTTCGACAAAAGACGTAAGACCTTTTCACTAAAAGCCCTAAATAGGGGAATTTCCCTTAATCGTACAATCATCAAATAATACGAAGCTAAAGCGATGGGTGTCGCCTGAATGGCGGGCTGGCGCAAAGGCAGGTTTTATTTTTTAAATTTAGAAAATCAATTTGTAGATACGTAATACATTACGTATCTACGGCATTCTGATTGTTGGCAATCAGCTCCTTTTATTAGATATTCTTTTTAAAAAATAAAACTAGGGTGGAAGCATCATTCAGGACTGCTTTTTTCGTTCTTTTTTTCAGCAAAAAAAGAACAAAGAAAAAGATAATCACAATTTTGATTACCTCTACAGTTATCAAAAGAAATAATAGGTGTTTTTTTACACATTGAAGGACTCAATTCGGCGTAAAACTTTTCACAGCTTAGCTAAATTTTGTCGTATTCGAAGCAAAATTTGGCAAAATAGAATTATTTATGTTCAAGCTACCTCTTCGAAATAGTCAAGAAGCAAACCCAATACAACACAACATCAGTCAACCCAAAATAAATCAGCAATTATTCCATCTATTATAAAAAATGCCTCCTTTTGAACCAAAATTTGTGAAGCTACAATTCGTAAGTTTTTATTTAATATATGAGGCTTAATTCTTTCTAGAATATACAACTTATATTTTTTTCCAAAATTTTCACTTATAGTATTGGTATTAATTCCCCAGATAGTACGCAAATGCGTCATTAAATACTCATTATAACGATCTGTGTTGGACAAAATCTCTTTTTCACTTGGTAAATTTCCTGTCTGAATTGAGTTAATATAACGGGTATTATTTGATACGTTCCAACTTCTAGTATTCTGATGATAAGAATGTGCCGAAGGACCAATTCCTAAATAGGATTTCCCTTGCCAATATGAGGTGTTATGTTTTGATAAAAAAGATTCTTTAGCAAAATTTGACAATTCATAATGAGTATAATTATGTTTACCCAAAGTCTCAACTAACAGGTTAAAATGTTGTTTGGCTAAATTCTCATCTAAAGGATTAATCTGCTTAGTTTTAATAAAATAATCTAAGGCCGTTTTAGGTTCAACGGTCAAAGCATAAGAAGAAAGATGTGGAATTTCTAAGGATAAGAATTTTGAAATATTATTCTGCCATTTATCTAGCGTTAAATCAGGTATCCCATAAATAAGGTCAATAGAAATATTGGAGAAACCACTATCTTGAGCATACTTTATAGAGTTTAGAGCTTCAACAGCAGAGTGTGCCCTATTCATAAACTGCAAATCAGCTTCATGAAATGATTGTACTCCAATACTTAATCGGTTTATGGGTAGATTTCTTAAACCATTCAAATAAGATTTTGATAAATCATCAGGATTTGCCTCTAAAGTTATCTCTAGGTTTGTGCTTATCTTGTAATTATCAGTTATCGCATCAAATATTCTTGATAAATTATCTAGACTTAAGATAGATGGTGTACCACCACCAAAATAAATAGTTTCTATAGGTTCCTTTATCTCCTCTTTTCTAAGTAACAACTCTGTTACTAAAGATTCCAATAAAGCATCTTTCGTTCGTAATGATACAGAAAAATGAAAATCACAATAATGACATTTTTGTTTGCAATAGGGAATATGAATATAAAGTCCAGCCAAAGTATTTCAATTAGATTTCAAAAATACATTTTTTATTAACTATATTTAAAACCTCAGTTATTAGAAGTAGTTACATCTTAATTTAGTAACAAATATCACTCTTAAATCAGTATATATAGGGTATATTTGTATACGTATATATCTTATACTATAAAACTCATAATTTATGTTTGTACACATTGTTTCATTTGAAATAAAAGAAGGTGAAGAACATACTTTTGTTGAAATGCAAAAGTTTGAAGAATTAGTTGAAGGTAAACCAGCAGGTTTAGATCACTTTCATATATTTAAAGATCGTAATGATGCAAGCCGCTTCTTTTTAGTTGAATATTGGAAAGATAAAGAATCTAAAGATGAACTAGAAAAATCTACAGAGCACCAACATTTTCATGAATTAAGAAAATTAGCCATCGAACAAAAATATGATAGTTACGAATGTGATGTAATTGTTTAATTCATAAGGCAAGGTTATAACTAAACCCCAGCCCTCTAAATAAGCCCGATAATTTTTACTAGTTATCGGGTGTTTTTTTTATATCTTATCTGGTGAATAGCATTTCTCTATATTTACTCAAAGGCCATAATTCATCATCTACTGTAAGTTCTAATTTATCACAATGCTGTCTTATCTCATCAAAATAAGGTTTTACTTTTTCACAATAAGTTGTTGCTTTTTTCTCAAAATCGACTAATTTATTTGCCTTTTTACGTGTAGCAATCATTGCATCTATCAAAGAGTTAATTTTACTAATATGAATAGAAATATTTTTAATTATCTCTATTTGTTCCTGAGCCGTTTCTTTAAAATCTTTTCCAAAAATTTCTTTTAGTCCTGTAACATTTTTGATTAATGTATTTTGATAACGTATTGCCGTTGGTACGATATGATTACGAGCAATATCACCTAATACACGAGATTCAATTTGAATTTTCATAATATATTCCTCTACCTCAATTTCATAACGGGCTTTTTGTTCTACCGTTGTCATGATATTTAATTCATTA
The DNA here is from genome assembly GCA_029934835.1 of Flavobacteriaceae bacterium. Lineage (GTDB taxonomy): Bacteria > Bacteroidota > Bacteroidia > Flavobacteriales > Flavobacteriaceae > DQTL01. Next base: position 14,505 of record JAOZLL010000015.1, read on the forward strand.
AAAAGAATAATTGATTTGGAAGAAATCTTAGCTTTCAAAGCTAATGGAGTCGTCTTATTATTACTCAGTCCTCTTTTTTTAGCTTCTTTTTGCCAATTATCACTATAACCATCACCTTCAAAACGAACGGCTTTAGATCGTTTTATATACTCTCTTAGAATATTAAAAATAGCATCATCTTTTTTCATATCTTTTTCATCAATCAAAGCATCAACCTCCGTTTTAAAATCTTTTAGTTGTTGCGCTACAATAGTATTTATTACCATCATTGGTCCAGCACAATTTGCACTGGAGCCTACTGCTCTAAATTCAAACTTATTACCCGTAAACGCAAAAGATGATGTACGATTACGATCCGTATTATCTAATAAGATTTCAGGTATTTTCCCAACAACATTGAGTTTGAGTGTTGTTTTTTCTTGTGGTGAAAGTTTTCCTTTCGTTACATTTTCTAATTCATCTAATACCTTTGTAAGTTGCTCTCCTATAAATACGGAAATAATTGCAGGCGGTGCTTCATTGGCACCTAATCTATGATCATTTCCAGCTGATGCTATTGACGCTCGAATTAATTCTTCATAATCATTAACTGCTTTGATGGTATTGATAAAAAAGGTTAAAAACTGAAGGTTATTCATTGGTGTAAGTCCTGGACTTAATAAATTCACACCTGTATCGGTTGCTAAACTCCAATTATTATGTTTACCTGATCCGTTAATTCCTGCAAATGGTTTTTCATGCATTAACACCTTAAAATGATGTTTTTTGGCAATCTTTTGCATAATATCCATTAACAATGAATTATGATCTACGGCTAAATTGGCTTCCTCAAAAATAGGTGCCAACTCAAACTGATTCGGTGCTACTTCATTGTGACGTGTTTTCACAGGAATTCCTAATTTCATCGATTCTATTTCCAATTCGCGCATATATCCCATCACTCTATCTGAGATAGAACCAAAATAATGATCGTCTAATTGTTGCCCTTTGGCAGGTGAATGTCCAAGCAATGTTCTACCTGTTAATTTAATATCAGGACGTGTATCTGAAAAAGCACTGTCAATTAAAAAGTATTCTTGTTCCCAACCTAATGTGGCAGATACTTTGGTTACTTTTTTATCAAAATATTTTGCAACGGCTGTGGCAGCATCATCTACTACATGTAATGCTTTTAAAAGTGGTGTTTTATTGTCTAAAGCTTCTCCTGTATAGGCTACAAATATAGTAGGAATACATAAAGTTGTTTCATAAATAAATGCAGGTGAACTGGGATCCCATGCAGTATAACCACGTGCTTCAAAAGTATTACGAATTCCTCCATTGGGAAAACTAGAAGCATCTGGTTCTTGTTGTACCAATTGACCTCCATCAAATTTTTCAACCGCTCTGCCTCCACTTGTAGTTTCAAAAAAAGCATCGTGTTTTTCAGCTGTTGCACCTGTTAAAGGCTGAAACCAATGTGTATAATGTGTAGCTCCTTTTGAAATAGCCCAATCTTTCATCGCACTTGCTACCTGATCAGCTACTCTTCTATCAATCTTTTTTCCATGGATAATAGCATCTTGAACAGAACGATAGGCTTCTTTGGTCATGGCTTGCAACATAGACTCATCATTAAAGACATTTGATTCAAATAGTTCAGAACGTCTTGTCGTTTCTTCTTTTACTTTTACAGGTTTACGATCCATTGACTTTTCAAGGGCTTTAAATCGAATAGTTGACATATATTTAGCTTTTTATAGTTATTTATAGGGCTAAAATATAAAAATTAGTTGAATATATAGCTTTGACCCTATTTTTTTAGGGGTATTTACAATAATAATGTATTTATTATTTTACACCAGATTGGCATACTAAAGCTCAAGAGAAAAACTAAATAAACATTTGTTTCATCAAGGCAAATACATCTAAATATGAAATAGTTACATATATTACTTGTGACACTTCATTTAGCTTTTTTATGAAACTATGTGTAGAAGCTATAACACAAAGACTCACAAAGAATTACGCTAAGTTGCTCAAAGAAAAATACGTTGTATTATTTATAATGCCATAACAGATTTGCTTTTCATAGCCACCATAACGAGTTAAAGTTTGTATGTTACCGTTCTTATCATAGGTTTCCTTGATTCAAAACCTCATCTCTTATAACTCACCTTATTTCAATACATTACCTTATAAAGGACACTTTATTTTAAAATAACCTTGGGAATAGCACGGAGCCACATAGCAATTCTTATTTATAAATTTGGTTAGTTGATATATTTGGAAAATTACTTATGCAATATGTTATATAACGTAAAATCAAAGTCAGTATTTTAGGCTATCTAGTTAAAAATTGTTAAAGTTTCATATTTCAAGTTTATTTAGAACTGCTCTAATTCACCTTTACTCCATAGATACTCCATAGATACTTCATAGATACTCCATAGATAATGCACCAGAGTTCACCGGAGTTCACCGGAGTTCACCAAAAAAAATATTTTTAGTATTAGGTTCTTATAAAAATAGCCAATAAGTCTATTCAGAAGCCAACTGAAGTTTATACAAATACTGATTGATTACATTCTCTAATCCTAAATATAAAGATTCTGCAATCAAAGCATGACCAATAGAAACTTCATCTAAAAACGGGACTTCTTGTGCAAAGAAAAGGATATTATCTAAACTCAAATCATGACCTGCATTTATTCCTAAGCCTATTTTATGAGCTAAAAGGGCACTTTCAGTATATGGTATAACTGCTTTCTTATTTCCTTTTGCATATTGTGTGGCAAATTCTTCCGTATACAATTCAACTCTATCAGCACCTGTTTTTGCAGCTGCTTCTATAAGTTTAGCATCCGTATCAATAAATATTGACGTACGAATATCATTACGTTTAAACTCATCAATAACTTCTTTGAGGAAACTTTGATGTGTTACGGTATCCCATCCTGCATTTGAAGTAATAGCATCAACAGCATCGGGCACCAAAGTAACCTGATCAGGTTGTACCTCTAAAACCAAATCAATAAACTTTCTTATCGGATTTCCTTCAATATTTAACTCTGTTGAAATAATGGGCTTTAAATCTCTTGCATCTTGATAACGAATATGTCTCTCATCAGGTCTTGGATGAATGGTAATTCCCTGAGAACCAAAATTTTGAATATCAATTGCAGCTTGTACTACATTAGGAAAATCGCCACCTCTAGCATTACGTAATGTGGCTATTTTGTTAATATTTACACTTAACTTTGTCATTCTAATAAAGTATAATTAATTTTTATCCCTAGTATCCAGAGTATCCTTACATTTTACAAAGCTACTATAAAATAGTTGATAAAACTGGTGAGAAGTTCAAATAAAATGGCACAAATATTGGTTTAAAACTATTATATTCGCAACGTATGAATATTATGGATTACATATCAAATGACTATACAGCTTTGCCTCTACGTGCAAAGGTAGCTGACGTAAAAGCTTTTTTTAAAGAATTACCTTATACACATTTTCCCATTATTGAAAATGGCAAGTTAGTGGGTATGATTTCTAAGGATGATGTAACTAATCTATCAAATGAAGAAGCTGAATTAAATGACTACCATTCCTTATTTGAATTTTATACGGCGAGAGCTCCCATACACTGTATCGATTTATTCAATTTTTTTGCACAGCACAATACAAATATTTTACCATTAGTTACTAATAATCAAGACTATTTAGGTTACTTTGAATTAGATGAAATTGTACATTTATTTAACAGTACACCTTTCCTTCAAGAAAACAGTACAACATTGATAATTGAAAAAGATAAGAACAATTATTCAATGAGTGAAATAGCTCAAATTATCGAATCTAATAATAGTCTACTTTTAGGAATGTATATTTCTGAAATCAATGATACAACAAATCAAATTACTTTACGCCTTGGGACAGAAGATGTAAATGAAGTAATACAAAGTTTACGACGCTATGGCTATCATGTATTATCACAAAATAAAGATGATATGTTGATAGAACAACTTAAAGAAAGATCAGATTATTTACAAAAATATTTAGATTTTTAGAATCTACTTTTACTAAAAAAGCAAGAAATGAAACGAGTGCACACATACGTAACACACAAAAGAATTACTAATTAATCTTTACACTTCTGCATCTTAGCAGTAAATTATTAAAAAAATGAAGATAGCTGTATTTGGTCAAGCCTACAAAACAGAGAGTTTGCAATATATTGTGAACCTATTAGAACTATTAACAAAAAGATTATGTGAAGTAGTCATTTTTGACCAAGTTTATGAACTTATAAAGACATCTGTTAAAAGTGATTTCCCTACTTTTAACTCGGTCGAATCATTAGAATCAGATATAGATTATATTATGAGTGTTGGTGGAGATGGAACAATGCTCGCTGTCGCTGGAATAATTGGTGCTTCTAATATACCCGTAATTGGGATTAATACAGGTCGATTAGGTTTTTTGGCTACCGTCCAGAAAGATGATATTGAACTTGCAGTAGAACAAATTTTTAAAGGTGATTATAAACTAATTAAACGAAGTCTTTTAGAAGTTTCGACTAATAATAAAAGCACCAATTCTGAACGTTTTTATGCCCTAAATGAAATAAGTGTTAGTCGTAAAAATACGACTACAATGATTACCATTGAAACCTTTTTAGATGATGAATTCCTCAACACCTATTGGGCAGATGGATTAATTATTTCAACACCTACAGGATCTACAGGATATTCATTAAGTTGTAATGGGCCAATTGTTACACCACAGGTGCAAGCATTAGTAATTACACCTATCGCACCGCACAATTTAAGTATTAGACCTCTTATTATTAGAGATAACACCAAAATAAAATTACATATTAGTAGTCGTGAGGATCATTTTTTATTAGCAATGGATTCAAAAGTAATAAGCATTTCTACTAATACCGAATTATACATAAAAAAAGCTGATTTTCAACTCAATATGATAGAGCTTAACGATCAAAGTTTTTTAAAAACTCTAAGAGAAAAACTCTTGTGGGGAAAAGACACAAGAAATTAAAGCTAATAAAAAATTAACAACAATAAAATAACTAACAAACATGGGTAGAGCCTTTGAATTTAGAAAAGCAAGAAAAATGAAACGTTGGTCAGCAATGGCAAAAACATTTACACGTATTGGTAAGGATATTGTCATGGCTGTAAAATCTGGAGGAACAAATCCAGAAACTAATGCACGACTTCGTGCAGTGATACAAAATGCCAAAGCAGCAAATATGCCTCTTGCTAATGTTGACAGAGCCATTAAAAAAGCATCCGATAAAAATACGGCCGATTATAAAGAGGTTTTGTTTGAAGGCTATGCACCTCATGGCATTGCTATTTTAGTAGAAACCGCAACCGACAATAATAACAGAACAGTTGCCGATGTAAGAGCTGCATTTAACAAGTGTGAAGGAAACTTTGGCACATCGGGTTCTGTAGTGTTTATGTTTGATCATACCTGTAATTTTAGAATAAATAGCGAAGAAAAAGAAATAAATCTAGAAGAACTCGAACTAGAATTAATTGATTTTGAAGTCGAAGAAGTCTTTAAAGATGATGATGGTATTCTAATTTATGCACCTTTTGAACAATTTGGAGCCATTCAAAAATACCTAGAAGAAGCCAAGTTAGAAATTTTATCCTCTGGTTTTGAGCGTATTCCAACCACTACAACTGAACTAAATGAGGAACAAAAACTTGAGGTAGAAAAACTCTTAGAAAAACTAGAAGAACTTGATGATGTGCAGCAGGTATATCACAGTATGGTATAAAGTTAAAGATGTTTAATCTCGGGATAACTTAATAAAAAATACAAAAAATGAAAATTATTCAACAAAGAAATTACCCGTTTATACTAATAGTACTTGTGATGCTTTCAGTTTTAAGTGCTTGTTCTTATTCTGTTAACAAACCAAAAATTGGTGATATATACGTCATAACATCTGATGTAAAATCTTTTACAACTTGGAAAATTACCGATATAAAATCAAGACAAATTTGGTATATTCCTAATGATTATCATGTAAGTGATACACTCTTTATCGACAGTATTAATTACCCAAAGAATTATACTGATTTAGCAAAAAGTATAAAAGCTAAAGAATTTAGGAAAATTACTAATAAATATAAGAAACCAAAATCCCAAACAAAATGAAAAAAATTACTTTCCTAATCGTCCTTAGTTTTCTCTTTACAGTAAATATAACAGCACAAGAAAAACTAAAAGGAAACAAAGTCGTAGTCATTCAACATCGTGATGTTGCCGATTTTAATAGTATTTCTATTAAAGATAATTTAAAGGTCTTTATCAATGAAAGTCCTACCAACAAAGTAAGTGTTGAAACCGATGAAAACCTACAAGATGCCATAATAACACGAGTATCAAATGGTGTACTTGAAATTTACATTTCGCAACCTATTAAACGTAAAAAGAAACTCAATATTACTATTGGAGTTCTTGATTCTTTAAAACATATTGAAGTCAGAGATAACGCATCATTGATTGGTGATAATGAAATGCAAACAGGTGATCTAGAATTATTTGCACAAGATAATGCTAAAATAAAAATGAATTTTAGATCATCTAATATTACTATAACTGCTCAAAATCGTTCTGATCTGGAAATTGGTATAAGCACAAAAGGAATTGTTACTATTGACACCAAACAAACAGCAGCGGTTAGAGCTCAAATTAACTGCTCTAAATTAACAGTAACACTGTCAGAATCATCACTCATAAAACCTTCTGGAAATTCTGAGGAAATTATCGTCGTTGCTAATGATAATGGGACTTTTAAAGGTAAAGACCTTTTGTCAGATTATGCTACAATTGAAGCAAGTGATAAATCAGATGTGTATATTAATGCCTCAAAAGAATTACTAATCAATATAGAAAACAATGCTGAATTGTATATTTATGCTAACCCAGTATTTACAATTGAAAAATTTGCTGATAAATCAACTATTTTTAAAAAATAGTGCTTTGCGTAACAACATAATAATTAACGTACCGTTTTCGCCTCTGCGACTTTGCGGTAAAATTATAAACACATGAAACGAGCACGACAAATTATGACACACAAGGGAGTGACTAATGGCGAACACCATGTGTCACCAATAAAAAACAAGAATATAGACACATGACACCAAGCGTATTAATCGTAGATTTCGGATCACAATACACCCAACTTATTGCCAGAAAAGTTAGGGAATTAAATATATTTAGTGAGATTTTACCTTTTAATGCTTTACCCAAAAAATTTAGTAATTATCAAGCTATCATCTTATCAGGGAGTCCTTATTCTGTCTATTACGAAAAAGCACCTCAAATTGATTTAGATCTCATTCGTGGTAAAATTCCTGTACTTGGAGTTTGCTATGGAGCTCAATATATGGCCTACCTTGAAGGTGGAAAAATTGAACCTTCAAAAGTAAGAGAGTTTGGGCGCGCACATCTAAAAAATATTGCACAAGGTGATTTACTATTTGACGGTATTGCCAATGGTTCTCAAGTTTGGATGAGTCATGGTGACACCATAATGGAATTACCCAATACTTTTGAATGTATTGCCAGTACCGAAGAGGTGATTTATGCAGCATTTAAAATCCCAAATGAGGTAACTTATGCGATACAATTTCACCCAGAAGTTTATCACAGTACCGATGGGCAAAGACTATTAGATAATTTTTTATCCAAAATTGCCAATGTTCGCAAAGAATGGACCTCTTCTGCCCTAGCTCATGAGATTATTGATAATTTAAAAAAACAACTAGGTAATGATAAAGTTGTTTTAGGTCTATCAGGTGGAGTAGATTCAACTGTTGCGGCAGTTTTACTGCATAAAGCCATAGGCAACAACTTACATTGTATTTTTGTTAATAACGGATTATTACGTCTTGATGAATTTGATACTGTTATACAACAATACGAAGGAATGGGCTTGCAAGTTCATGGTGTAGATGCTTCGGCACGCTTTTTGAAAAGTCTTAAAGGATTCTCAGAACCTGAGGTAAAACGTAAAATAATAGGAAAGGAATTTATAGCCGTGTTTGACGAAGAAGCGCATAAAATAAAAGAAGTAAAATGGTTGGCTCAAGGCACCATTTATTCTGATGTAATAGAATCTGCATCGGTTGATGGACCTGCGGCTACTATTAAATCACATCATAATGTAGGTGGTTTACCCGACAAAATGAATTTAAAAATAGTTGAACCATTACGTTCCTTATTCAAAGATGAAGTGCGTAGACTCGGTAAATCATTAGGAATTAAAAAAGAACTTTTACAAAAACATCCGTTTCCTGGACCAGGTTTAGGTATTAGAATACTGGGTGATATTACGGCTGAAAAAGTAACACTATTACAAAAAGCAGATGCTATCTTTATAAATACACTAAAAAAGTGGGATTTATATGATGTAGTTTGGCAAGCTGGAGTAATGTTACTTCCTGTACAATCTGTTGGAGTTATGGGAGACGAAAGAACTTATGAACAAGTAGTTGCACTTCGTGCAGTAAGTTCAACGGATGCAATGACTGCAGATTGGGTTGATTTACCTTATAAATTTTTACAAGAAGTATCTAATAAGATAATAAATAATGTAAAAGGCGTTAATAGAGTAGTTTATGATATAAGCTCAAAACCACCTGCTACTATTGAATGGGAATAGTTAATAGTCGTTAGATGAAGGACGATGGACGATGGAAAATAAATACTAAGTAAAAAACAATTAAATAACATATAAACATAAATTACTATTTTTGTTTTGAAATAAATTTAAAATATGAATAAAACAGCACTTATTTTAGCCTTCCTTCTAGTAATGGTTACGCAGGTCTTTGCACAAGATGCTAAAAAATACACTACTTATATAGTTAAGTCAGGTGAGTCTTTAAAAAATATTGCCAAAAAGGTTGGTTGTAAAGTAAAAGAGATTAAAAATTTAAATCCAGATGTTAACAAAAAACCTATAGTGAATACCACCTTAGTTGTTCCAAATAAAAATTACGGCAAAAAACAAGTTGTTAATAAACTAGCTCCAAAAGAAAAAGTAATTACTCATATAGTCTTACAAGGTGAAGGATTTTATAGCATTGCAAGAGAATATAATGTTACCTTGCAATCAATAAAAGATGCCAACCCTAGCGTAGTAAATGGTCTACAACCAGGTCAAAGAATACGTATTCCTAACAAAAGTGAATTTACTTTACAACCAGAATCTGGCAAAGTGGTATTATATAAAGTTGTTAAAGGAGATACCAAATGGAATATTGCCACTTTACATAAAATTTCAGTAGCTGAACTAGAAAAAATGAATCCTGAAATGCAAGGTGTTCTCAAAGAAAGTGATAATATCTGGGTTCCAGCTCCAAAAGAAGTTCTAGAAGAAGTAAAAGACATCAATCAGCAAGAACAGGATTCGACTTTTATCTATCATGAAGTAAAACAAGGTGAAGGTTTGTTTAGAATTGCTGTTATGTATTCTACTACGCAAGAAAAAATTGAAGAACTAAATCCTGAAGCTATAAAAAAATTAAGACCAGGTATGCTTCTCAAAATCCCAGGAAAAAAAAAAGATAAATTTCTAACACATGAAATTATCAAAGGAGATACATTCTTTAGTTTAACACGTACATATGATGTTAGTAAGAGTGCTCTAAAAAAACTAAATCCTGAACTTACAGATGGATTAAAACTAGGCATGATTCTTAAAATAAAAGAATTACCTAAAACTTTAGAAAATAGATTTATAGATAGTATCTCTCATGATAAAATCATAAATTTAAGTTTTTTAATGCCATTAATGGGAGATAAAACAATAGATTTAAATTCTAAAAAACAGAGTAGACTACGTAATATCTGTACTGATTTTTATATGGGTGCTCAAATAGCAATTGACTCACTTCGCAAACAAGGCTTGCAAGTTAATTATCATGTTTATGACACGAATAATAATCCGCTATACCTATACAACATAATAAAAGATGAAAACCTAAAAAATTCAGATGCTATAATTGGACCTTTCTTTTTTGAAAATGCAAAAAAAGTAGCTAAAGAAATCTCTCACTTGCCAATCATTACTCCAATATATTCCAAAAAACAGCGTACTGATTCAAATGAAAACCTAATTAAAGGTGCTGTAGATAAAGAATTCCTAACCGAAGCACTACTCCATCATTTAACAACACATTATGAGTATCAAAAAATTATTATCATAATTGATGAAAATAACAAAAACAAAAGTAAAGGAAAATTAATAGGTGATTCTTTTAAAAAACATGATTCTATAGTCAATTTACAATATATCATTCCATCTCATAATAAAAAGAAACCTGAGGATATTTATATGGATAAAGAAACACTTGAGGAGAGTATCATAGAAAAAAAAGACACATGGGTTATTTTGGTCAGTGATACACCAGTTATCATCTCTGATATTGTAAACACCTATGGCGTTTTGGCAAATCATAATGATATCCAACTTTTCACAACACAAGAAATAACCAATTTTGATTATGTAGACTACCATCATTTAGCACAATTGAATTGGACATTTCCATCTGATCAATTTAATCTATTAGAAAACCCTGAAAACAAGGCATTTAAAGATACTTATTACAAAATAAACCATGCATTACCAACAGCCGATGCATTTACTGGCTTTGATTTGACTTATGATACACTTTTACGTTTATCCTCTAGTAATGCTTTTGTTGTCGGTCTAGAAGCTGGAATTTCCAGAAGAATTTCTCATCAATTTAACTATATTAAATCAGGAAGAAGTGACTATCGAAATCATGGTGTAATGCTCATCAATTTTGATAAAGAAATGAATTATAGAGTGATTGAATAAATTTCTTATTTAATATAGATTTGTATTTTAGTAGAATGAATAAAGACTTCACATTAGCGCAGATTAATGAAATTGCAACACAATTACTCAAGAGTACTAATCATAAGGTATTTCTTTTCTATGGCAGTATGGGAGTCGGTAAAACCACTCTTATTAAAGAAATTGTAAGGCAACTTGGGGTGACAGATACTGTTAGTAGTCCAACCTTTTCTTTAGTCAATGAATATCGTACGGAAGAAGGCAAGCCTGTATTTCATTTTGATTTTTATCGTATAGAACAAGAAGAGGAAGCTCTTGATATGGGTATTGAAGAATACTTTGATACGGATGCGTATTGTTTGATAGAATGGCCTGAAAAAATTAAAAATTTACTACCTTTAGACGCTGTTTCTGTCCGATTAACTGAATTATCAGATAGTAAACGGAATATTCAACTCAACAACCTATGAGCAAAAAACCAACAACTCCCTTTAGTAAAAGTGAATTATTACCACAAGCAGAAATGCTTGAAGTTGCCAAACGTAAAGGAAAATTAGTTATTGGAATACCCAAAGAAGCCCATTTTCAAGAAAAAAGAATTTGTTTGACTCCTGATGCCATCACTTCATTAACAGCACATGGGCATCAATTCATTATAGAAACGGGTGCTGGTGAAGCTGCAAACTATAGCGATACGGATTATTCAGAAGCTGGAGCAAAAATTGCTTACAACCGCAAAGAAGTTTTTGAATGTTCTATGGTACTAAAAGTAGAACCACCTTCTTTAAAGGAAATTGATCTAATGAATCCTCATACGGTTTTATTTTCTGCATTACAACTTAAAACTCAAAACAAAAAATACTTTGAAACGCTAGCTAAAAAACGAATTACAGCACTTGCTTTTGATTATATTAAAGATGAGCAAGGCTCTTATCCAATTGTTAATTCCTTAAGTGAAATAGCAGGAATTGCTTCTATTCATATTGCAGCCGAATTGATGAGCAATGCACATAGTGGCAATGGCTTATTATTTGGTAATATCAATGGAGTTCCACCAACCAATGTGGTAATTTTAGGCGCAGGAAGTGTTGGTGAGTTTGCTGCTCGTACAGCCCTTGGAATGGGTGCGATTGTAAAAGTATTTGATAATTCTATAGCCAAACTTAGAAATTTACAACAAATCTTAGGTACAAACATTTACACCTCAACTATACAAGCCAAAACTATAGCAAAATCTTTACGTAGATGTGATGTGGCTATTGGTGCAATTCGAGGAAAATTACGTGCTCCTGTGGTAGTGACAGAAACCATGGTTGAAAACATGAAAGATGGTGCTATCATTGTCGATGTAAGTATTGATAGAGGTGGCTGTTTTGAGACGAGTCAATTAACCAATCATAAAAAACCTACTTTTACAAAACACGGAATTATACATTATGGTGTACCCAATATTCCTTCGCGTTATGCACGAACGGCATCTGTTTCTATTAGTAATATATTCTCTCCTTTTTTACAACATATCGCCGAAGAAGGCGGATTTGAACAAGTTATTCGTTATGATAAAGGATTACAGTCTGGAATGTATTTTTACAACGGAATCCTGACAAATAAAACTGTTGCCGATTGGTTTGATTTACCTTTTAGAGATATTAATTTATTGATTTTATAACAGATGAACATAAAACTACCTGATGATTTCTATAAACGATTGGGTTATTTCTTAATCGGATTAACTATTGGTCTTTTTGCTCTTAATTATTTTATGAGTAAAAAAAAATCAAGTTTTGATTATTTGCCCAATGCACGAACCTTGAAGTCCATAAGAAATAAGCCTTATTTAGTATATGAACCCGAAGTTTTAAAGGCCTTAAAACAATACAACTTAGATTCAACTGCTATTGAAAGTTTGTTGTATTATGGTGATATAAAATTTAATAAAAGTAATAGAGGAAAATCACCTTGTCATACCTATTTAATCGAACCAACCAAAAAATCAGCCAATGTAAGTATCACGGTAAAACGTTGTGATAGTATAGCCACTGTAATAAAGTTAGAAATAAGGCAATAGAACAATTAGCATATAGCGTATAGCAAAAATTATGAAAAACCTAGTAATCCTTACCGGAGCAGGAATGAGTGCCGAAAGTGGCGTAAAAACGTTTCGGGATGCAGGTGGATTATGGGAAGGACACGATGTAATGGAAGTTGCTTCTCCACAAGGTTGGGAAAATAACCAAGAACTGGTATTAGAATTTTACAATCAACGACGCAAACAACTGTTAAGTGTACAACCTAATGATGGACATACGGGTCTGGCAGAATTAGAAAAAAAATTTAATGTACAAATTATCACCCAAAATGTAGATGACCTACACGAACGTGCAGGAAGCACAAACGTATTACATTTACACGGTGAACTATTTAAAGTATGTAGTACAGGAGATGAAACAGACAGTATAACCTGGAAAAAGAATCTAAACAAAGGTGATTTATGCACCAATGGATATCAATTAAGACCAGATATTGTATGGTTTGGCGAAGCAGTTCCTTTAATACCTACCGCTATTGAAATGGTACAAAAAGCAGATTTATTTGTAGTGATTGGCACTTCCATGCAAGTGTATCCTGCCGCAAGTTTAATTCAATATGTCCCAAGTGGAAAGCCTATTTATTTTATTGATCCTAAACCCTCTATTAGTAAATTAGCTTTCCCAAATCTTACTATTATTGCAGAAACGGCAACAGTTGGTGTTACTAAATTATCGACTTTATTATCCTCAGGTCTGCGCAAGCTTTAATTCACAGAAACAAAAAAAAGCTTAGCACAAACTTGTGTTATTAGATTCATAAAAAAACATCCAATTTGTTTACTAACAAATTGGATGTTTTCAATTATAATGGTTACTATTATGTATTTGACATTACAATTTATTTTGTAACTTTTTAAGTTTTACCTCTTCTTTATTTATTTTCTCATTTTGCTTTAAAATAGCTTTTTCTTTTTTCGCAATATCCTGTGGAGAAAGCTTTCCTTTAGCTTGATTAATATCTAATTTACTCTCCATTTTGGCAAGTTTAGATTTACTTTTACGTAAACTTTTTGAAGCTGATGCTATTTTATTATTTAGTTTTTCAATTTTCTTACGTTCTTTTTCGGCCTTTTTAGCATCCTTCTCCGTTTTTTTAAGGTCTTTTCCTATTATATTTTTTTCTGATTCTGCTTTTTTTTCCTCCTTCTCAAGATCTTTTCTTTCATTTTCAATAACAGTTTTCTCTTCTTTAACTTCAATAACTACTTTTTTTGGAGCAGCTTTTAACTCAAGCTTTCCTTCAGCTTTTTGAGCATCTAATTTTTTTTGTTGCTCTAGTTTTCTTAACTCCATTTGTTCCTTTCTTTTCTTAGCTCTTTCAGCTCTCATCTTTTCCATTTCAGGATCTGGAATTACTTGTGCTTTAAAACGAACCACTTCTCTTCCTTTAGCAGTATTACAATAAACCGTTACTGATTTATGTTGTCTATTTGGTTTTCCTCTAGAGTTAAATTTTACTGTAAATTTACTAGATTCTCCAGGTAATATTGGTTCTTTTGTCCAACCACTAGGAACTGTACAACCACAACTTGCTTTAATTCTAGTAATCAATAAAGCTGATTTCCCCGTATTGGTAAATTCATAATCTGTTTCTACTTTATCTCCTTCATTGATGGTTCCAAAATCATGACTTGTTTTACTGAATGTTATTACTGGAGCATTCTCTGTATCTACTACTTCGGTATTTTGTGCAAATACACTAGTGGTTAAAACACTAATGAATAGGACAACTGCTAATTTAATTTTTTTCATTTTAAAAAGTTTATTGGGTTATTTTATTGAATTACATCTAATGTTATAGCCGACAAATGTAAGTATATTTCTGCGTATAGACCCCAATGTGTTTTAAAATATTCGTTAAAAAGAATCTACTAATAAACTAAAAATAAGAACTAAAAAGCATTGTATATTTGCAATTACTAAACTCTTTAAGATTTGTCAAATAATCCTATAAAAGATACCATAATAGCTCTAGCAACACCACAAGGTGTTGGCGCTATTGCAATTATTAGATTAACAGGAATAAATGCTATTTCAATTGTGAATACCCATTTTATAGCTAAATATAAAGCTAAAGATCTTAATAAGGTGGTTTCTCATAGCATCCATTTAGGGAATATTATAGATGAAGAAAGACTTATTGATGAAGTTTTGGTTTCTGTTTTTAAAAATCCTAATTCGTATACAGGTGAAGATGTTGTAGAAATTAATTGCCATGGTTCTGTATATATCCAACAGGAAATCATCCAATTATTTATTAAAAATGGTGTACGCCAAGCAGATGGAGGCGAATTTACCTTACGTGCATTTTTAAATGGGAAAATGGATTTGTCGCAAGCTGAAGCAGTAGCAGATGTAATTGCTGCAAATTCAACGGCATCCCATCAGATAGCTATTCAACAAATGCGAGGTGGCTTTTCAAAAGACTTACAAATACTGCGTCAACAATTGTTAGATTTTGCTTCTTTAATAGAATTAGAGCTCGATTTTGCCGAAGAAGATGTAGCTTTTGCTGATAGAAAGGCGCTAAAAGACTTAGTTCAAAACTTACTCACTAGTGTAAAAACTTTATTAGATTCATTTAGTTTAGGAAATGTATTTAAAAACGGACTTCCAGTTGCTATTATTGGAGAGCCCAATGTTGGAAAATCTACTTTACTCAATGCACTACTCAACGAAGAAAAAGCTATTGTCTCTGAAATTGCAGGTACTACTCGAGATGCTATTGAAGATGAAATTAGTATTAATGGTGTCGTTTATCGCTTTATCGATACAGCTGGAATAAGAGAAACTGAAGATTCTATTGAAAAAATTGGTATTCAAAAAACTTTTGAAAATATAGATAAAGCTCAATTGGTTTTATACTTGATAGATGCTAGTTTAATTCAGAATTCAGAATTTAGAATTCAGAATTTCACTAAAGAGATTAACAAAATAAATAAGCAATATCCTAATAAAAAATTACTACCTATTCTCAATAAAACTGATTTACTTAGCGAGAATGAAATCTCAAATCTTAAATCTCAAATCTCAAATCTGATTCCGATTTCTGCAAAAGACAAAACAGGAATACACGAGTTAACACAACAACTCACTGATTTGGTTGCTTCTGGTGCTTTAAGTTCAAACCAAACTATTGTGAGTAACGCTAGACATTATGAAGCACTAACCAATGCCTATATTGCTTTACAAGATGTTTCTAAAGGTTTAGCAAATGACTTGCCTTCCGATTTACTGGCAATTGATATTCGTGAAAGTTTACGCCAATTGGGAACTATTACAGGAGAGTTTGATGTTGATAAAGATCTTTTGGGTAATATATTTGCTAATTTTTGTATCGGGAAGTAATTGAAACTTAAATAAAAAAACACATTAAACTAATAAGTTTTTCTTATTTTTATCTCTTAAACTTGTTTAATGAAAAAAATTGTAGGTTCTAAGTTATTTGAAAAGTCAATTTTTCTATTAATTGTTCTAAATTTAATTGCAATGGTAATTGAATCAGAACCTAGTTTAAAGCCATCATTTCAAACATTTTTATCTGTTTTTGAAATCTTTTCAATAATCATTTTTAGTATTGAATATATTCTAAGATCTATTAAGTCTTTTAAAGAAAAACAAAAATATAACCTTTCATTTTTTGGTGTTATTGACTTGTTTTCAATATTACCATTTTATCTACAATCCATTGTAGGATTTGATGGAAGATTTATAAGAATATTTAGATTATTTAGAGTATCGAGAATAATGAAGTTAGGTAGATTTAGTAAATCTTTTGAACTTCTCTCCGAAGGTATTAAAAATGTTAAATCTGAATTATATTTAACATTTTCGATTGCGTTTATTATGCTTTTTTTCTCTGCATCTGGAATTTACTTTTTAGAAAGTGAAATACAACCAGAAGCATTTAATAGCATAAGAGCATCTTTTTGGTGGGCTGTTGCATCTCTAACAGGTGTTGGTTTTGAAGAGATTTATCCAGTAACATTAGGAGGCAAAATATTTGGAAGTATAATAGCTCTTGTCGGAATAGGTGTTATTGCTGTTCCAACAGGGATTATTAGTGCTTCATTTGTTGAACTTATTGATGAGCATAAAAATAATATAACTGAGTAATAATTAATTAATCTCTAGTAATGACACAAAAGAAACTTACCAAGCTAATAGGATTAAAGAAAGAATAATTTGATTCGTATGTTAAATCGGGAAAGATAAAAGTACAACCTGCAAGACTGATACCAGCTCTTAAAACAGGAGATGAAATGGCTTTAACATCAATATTCTTAGCAACTATTAAAATGGTTAAAGAATATCGTGAAAGCATCTTTAAAGTTTTAAAATTAAGAAGAAGTGGTAGGGTATATTATTATACAGAAGTTAGTTTTCCTGATATTGATGAATCTAGAATAGATGGTTTAATTATTATTATTGTTAAAGGAGAAATTAAAGAAGCTGCTTTCTTTGAGATGAAAAGCAAAAATAATGGGTTACAGCAAAAACAAATTGAAAGATATTTAAACATTTCTAAAAGACTAAAAGTTGATAAGTTAATTACAGTTTCTAACGAATTTGTAGCAAACCCAACTCTTTCACCAATCAAAGTGAAAGTACCAAAAAAAGTATCATTATTTCATTTTTCTTGGACTTATCTTATTACTAAAGGACAATTATTATTGTTTAAAAATGAAGCAAATATAAAAGATGATGACCAAATAGATATAATGAGAGAGACATTATATTATTTTGGAAATCCAATTTCTGGGATAAAAGGATATACACAAATGAAAACTGAATGGAAAGAGTTAGCTGACGCTATACGTGCGCAAAAACAATTAAAAGTGTCAGATAAATATATTCAAGAGGCTGTATTAAGTTGGTATGAAGAAGAGAAAGATATGGCATTGATGATGAGTAGAAAATTGGGGGTTCACGTAAAATCTTCACCAAAAGAAAAAAACAGCTTAAAAGAAGATGTTAATACGCTTGTTATGAATAATTTCATTGAAGGAAAACTTTCAATAAAAAATTCTGTTCTGATATTAAGATTATTGCTGAATTTGAAAGGCGCATAGTTTCTATGTCTGTTAAAATAATTCCCCCATTAAACAAAGGTACAGTTGCTAGAATTAGCTGGATTTCAAGACAATTAGATAATTGCAAGAAGAAAGAGGAAACATTATTTAAAATTATTGAAAATGATATTTGGATTGAGGCAAATATCAAATATGCTAAAGTAAATTTAAAGGTTAAATTATCAGAGTTAGATAATCTAAATGAATTAGCTAAAGGAAAGGAAATTCAAGCATTCCGCATAGTATTAACTAACGATTTTGGAGTAAGGTTTGCTAGTAATAAGAAATTCATTGAACTAATCGAAAAAATGATTCTTGACTTTTATGAAGGTATCGTACAGCACATGACAAACTGGAGTAGACCAGCACCAAAATTAGAAAGGAAAGATTAAACTACTCAATAGAACTTAGCCTTAATCAAACAAAAAACCCAAACTATTATCAAATAAACTCAAGGCTTTTGCTTTGGTTTTACTAATGGTATTTTTCTCAAGGATAAAATTCTTTTCGTGCAAGGTATTATTTAGAAAAAAGGAAACTCTAAATTTATTAGTGAGTGCTAATAATTCATCAGGAATATATTCAATTTTTGCAATGGATTGTGGTGGAAGTTGGTCAATTTTATGACGTGTTATCGCTGTTTTACGTGCTGCATCATATCCGTTAATAACGATGAGTAATAGCTCTAATACTTCTTCCTTTAAGTTTATGAGATAGACATTCCAATCATAACCTCTAAAATCAGAATTATATTCTCTTACAATTGCTAATTTTAGATTTTTCACTTTTGGGATATCTAAATCTTTTTTCATCTTTATAAATAGTTAATAGGCAAATATAAGTATTTATTGATGCCTAAATCGGATGTTTAATAAATCAGAAAAGAAATAAATATTACTGTACATTTGCCCAAAATCAATTAAAAAAATGACTTACAAACATAGCTTAACGACTAAATGGGCAGACTTTGATCCGAATCGCCACATGCGACATTCAGCCTATACGGATTTTGCCGCAGAAGTACGCGTTCGTTTTTTTGCACAACACGGTTTATCAATGGATGGTTTTCTAAAACTTAATATTGGACCTATCCTATTTAAGGAAGAAACTACCTATTTTAAAGAAATAAATATTGGAGAAGATATAGAAATAGATATGACGCTCGAAGGAGCTTCAGAAAATTTTGAACGCTGGCGTTTTACACATCTTATATATAATAGTAAAGGAGAAGTCGCTGCAGAAGTTAAGGTTTATGGTGCGTGGATTAATCTCATACAACGAAAACTTACAAAACCACCAGAAGTACTTATCAATATCTTTAATGAATTATCGAAAACGGCCAACTTTGTAAAAATTCCATTAAAGGATGAGAAATAAATCAATTTATACTATAATTGCTGCACTTTTTGTCATAGGATTCTACCTTTATGATCACTTTGCTGTCGGTGAATATTTGGTTGTTAATGATCTTGATTCCACTGAAATAGATGAAAATTTTGATTTCCTTCCAACATCAACTACTGGTCAATTAGTAAAACATCCTTTTTACTCTTTATCTTATAACGAAACATACGAACAAGCTGAATGGGTTGCCTATAATTTAACTTCAAAACAAATTACTAGCACCAAATTTAAACGTCCCTATTTTCAAAAAGACAAGAAAGTTAAAACCAAATCAGCACATTATAAGAACTATAAAAATTCGGGTTATGACAAAGGTCACCTCTGTCCTGCTGGAGATCGCAAATTTTCTAAAGAAGCACACGATGCCACCTTTTTAATGAGTAATGTATCTCCGCAAGAACATCAATTTAATGCAGGTATTTGGAACAGATTAGAACAAAAAACACGCTTTTGGACAACAAAATACAAAGGAATTTATGTTATTACTGGTGGAATACTAAAACCAAATCTACCTACAATAGGTACAGAGAAAGTCGCAGTTCCTGATGCTTTCTATAAAATTATTTTAGACTATACGCAACCCGAAATAAAAGCCATAGCTTTCTTGATCCCACATTTGGAATCTAACAAAGCTTTATACTCTTTTGTGACCAGTATTGATACTATAGAAAACTTAACTAATATTGATTTTTTCTCGGCGTTACCTGATGATATTGAAGATAAACTAGAATCATCAAGTAGTTATAAACAATGGAGTTTTAGATAATTTGTTAACTTGCACATTAGTCTTAGAATTTAAAAAAAATGAATACAACAAAAAATAAACTACATCCAAAAAATATTCACAAATCAGGTTATGATTTTGTGAAATTAGGTAAAGAATATCCAGCTTTAGAAGAATATGTTTTTGTAAATCAACATGAAACTACAACAATAGATTTTTCTAAGCCTAAAGCAGTAAAAGCACTTAATACGGCTTTACTTAGAACATATTACAATATAAAATTTTGGATTTTTTCAGATAAGAATCTCACTCCACCAATACCAGGTCGAGTTGATTATTTGCATTATCTAAATGATTTATTAATGAGTTCATCTTTAAAAAATCCTATTAAGATTTTAGATATTGGTACTGGAGCGAGTTGTATTTACCCAATTCTTGGAAATGCAGTGTATAAATGGAAATTTGTAGCTACTGAGACAGAAACCTATTCTTTAAAAAGTGCCAAAAATATTATTTTAAAAAATCAACTGTCAAAAGATATTGAATTACGAATACAACCTGATAAATCTTTAATTTTTAAGGGAATTGTAAAAGATGGAGAACTATTCCATGCAAGTATTTGTAATCCTCCGTTTTATGCATCAGCAGAGGAAGCTTCAAAGGCTAATGAAACCAAGTCAAAAGGATTAAATTTATCATCTTTGAAAAGAAATCCAACACAAACAAGTGATGCTAAAAATGTAAAACCAATTCGTAATTTTAGTGGAACAAATGAGGAAATCTGGTATAAAGGTGGTGAAAAAGCATTCCTACATAACTACTTATATGAAAGTTCTTTATTAAAAACAAGCTGTTTCTGGTTTACAACACTAGTTTCAAATAAAAAGAATCTAAAGAGTATGTACACTTCTTTGGAAAAATTGGGTGCTATTGAGATCAAAACAATTCCTATGCATCACGGAAATAAAATCAGTCGTATTGTAGCTTGGACTTTCTTAAATAAGAAAGAGCAAAAGGAATGGAATGTCTCAGGTTAATAGCCACTATCAAAAAAACACATATTGAAAAAATCTATTCGCAAATAAAATTTTAATATCATTCAACAATAAAAAACTAATTTTAGAATCTATCTTTGCAGTAGAAAATAATTAAAAATTAAAATAAATATTATGGCAGTATTAGTTGGTAAAAAAGCACCACATTTTGAAGCACAAGCCGTTGTAAACGGAGTAGAATTTGTAGAAAATTTCTCATTAGATCAATATCTAGGAAAAAAACATGTTGTGTTTTTCTTTTATCCAAAAGATTTCACCTTTGTTTGCCCTACTGAATTACATGCATTTCAAGAAAATTTAGCTAAATTTGAAAAAAGAGGTGTAGCCGTTGTAGCTTGTTCAACAGACACGGAACAATCACATTGGGGTTGGTTACAAATGGAAAAAGGAGCTGGAGGAATTAAAGGAGTTACCTATCCAATAGTTGCTGATACTAACAAAACTATTTCAAAAAACTATGATGTTTTAGCTGGTGATTTTTTCTATGACGAAAATGAAGAGTTACAAGCTGATGGTGAGTTAATTGCATATCGTGGTTTATTTTTAATTGATAAAGAAGGTATTGTTCGTCATCAATTGGTAAATGATTTACCACTAGGTCGTAATGTTGATGAAGCACTACGTATGGTTGATGCATTACAATTTAACGAAGAAAACGGTGAAGCTTGTCCAGCTAACTGGAATGCAGATAAAGAAGGATTAGAAGCTACTCATGAAGGAGTTGCTGACTATCTTAAAAAACACTAAACCAATCTAAAAACTACTAACAACAAAAACTCACCTATAATTTGTGAGTTTTTGTTCTTTTTGGATTATATTTATAGAACACAAATACTAACTTTATAAAACAAATATAAATGGCAAAAATAACACTAAAAGGAACGGAGTTTAAGACTTCAGGCAAATTACCAAAAGTAGGTTCTAAAGCAAAAAAATTCAAATTAGTAGCTGCTGACTTAAGTACAAAAAAACTTTCAGATTTTAAAGGCTCTAAAGTTGTTCTAAATATTTTTCCTAGTTTAGATACGCCTACTTGTGCGGCATCAGTAAGACATTTTAACCAAGCTGCTGGAGAATTAGAAAACACTAAAGTTTTATGTATTTCACGTGATTTACCTTTCGCACAAGCACGTTTTTGTGGTGCAGAAGGTTTGGATAATGTGATTACTTTATCAGACTTTAAACGAGGTAAATTCGGTAAAAAATACGGTTTAGAAATTGAAAATGGTCCTTTAGCCAAATTACATTCTCGCGCGGTAATCGTACTTGATGAAAATGGTACTGTTACTTATACACAACAAGTACCTGAAATCGTAGACGAACCAAACTACGAAGAAGTGATGAATGCTTTGAAGTAGTTGATGGTTGATAGACGTTAGACGTTAGACGTTAAAATAATAATTAGACTTAAGGTTTATAAAAATTAACTCCAAATTTCACTAGTGAAATTTGGAGTTTTTTATTTCGCTATATTCTAGTATTTTTACGATTCATTAAAACAATATATTTTGGCTTCAGAAAATCAAAACTTAGGATTTGTAAAAGGTAGAGTTCGTGGTGGTGTAATTGCCATGAAAGGTGCTTTTAAATTCGTTACCACAGAACATAGTGGTATGGTACAAGCAACACTAGCTATATTACTAACTACTGCTGGATTTTACTATCAAATTTCGCAAACTGAATGGATGTTTCATGTCATTGTGCTTGCCTTAGTTTTAGCGGTTGAGGCACTTAATACTGCTATTGAAAAACTCTGTGATTTTGTTCATGATGATTTTCATGATAAGATTGGTTTTATCAAAGATGTGGCTGCAGGAGCTGTTTGGTTTTCTGCAATGGCTGCATTAATCGTTGAAATACTTATTTTTTATCCTAAAATGTTTGGGTAACCATCTTTTTGTTAAATAATTAGAGTGTTTTAGGGCTGAATTCTCTCTATTTTCCAGTTATAATCAGCTTGTAAAGTATAGCGTATTCGATCATGCATGCGATTAGGTCTACCTTGCCAAAATTCTATACGTGTTGGTTTTACCAAATAGCCACCCCAATTTTTAGGACGTAGAATCTCTTTGTTTTTATACTGTTTTTCAAGAATTTCCAATTTATAATCTAAAGCTTCACGAGAAGCTATTGGTTGACTTTGGTCAGAAGCCATAGATCCTAATCTACTGCCACGTGGTCGGCTTTCAAAATAGCCATCAGAAAGATTTTCAATTTCCTTTTCTGCCAATCCATTTATGATTACTTGACGTTCTAATTTATCCCAAAAAAAAGATAAACAAACTTGATTGTTTTGTGCAATTGAAATTCCTTTTTGACTATTGTAATTGGTATAAAAAATAAAACCTTCCCATGTAAATCGTTTAAGCAGCACTACTCTACTAGTAGGTTGTAAATTGGCATCTACAGTTGCTACAGTAAAAGCATTTACCTCACCTTGCTCCTCTTTTTCTGCATCAGAATACCAATCCCGAAATAACTCCATTGGGTTTTCTGGAATCATTGATTCTAACAACTCACGTTGTTGGTATACTTGCCTTTTGTCGCTTAAATCTTTGTTCATTAAATTATTTTTCTACTATTTCTTTTATCGAAATTCCATCTATTAATACATCATCTAAAACCGCTTCTCCATCCTTTATATAAACTAAAGCATACGTATTATGCTCTTTTGTATCACGTAAAGATTCATTATAGATAATCTCTGCATCATAAGCTTTAGATTCTTCCATATAATACCTGTCAAAACTATAATGAAAATGTAATACTTTCTTATTTGAAACATAATCGACAGTAGCTTTTACAAAATTATCATTATTCGATGGTTTTTCTTTTGAAACTGCTTGAATTTTTGCAAATCCTTCAGTATCTTTTGTTAGTGTAACATATACCAAATCATTCTTTTTCCAGTCCATCTCATTAGAAACTTTAAAATTGGTTTCTTTATAACGTAGTGTTATATATTTCCCTCTAAATGGGTCATTGGGATCTACAGGCGCAGT
Organism: Flavobacteriaceae bacterium; assembly: GCA_029934835.1. Lineage (GTDB taxonomy): Bacteria > Bacteroidota > Bacteroidia > Flavobacteriales > Flavobacteriaceae > DQTL01. The sequence goes on from JAOZLL010000015.1 coordinate 38,710, forward strand.
ATTAAATTTAAAGGCAACACCTTCTTTTATTACATTCTCACTATCATAAATCATCTTGGCAGGTACAAAGAGTTGTACCAATACAACAACAATAAAAGCGAGTATTAAATATTTTTTATTGTTCATTTTATTTTCTTTTTTTAAGTAACCAATAATTTGTAGCGAAAAATCCTACTCCTACTCCGATAAATAAAAGACCTCTTATTACAAAACTTATATCTGTATCAAAAAATCGACTTATCACCAAAGCAGTAATAATC
>JAOZLL010000052.1 GCA_029934835.1 Flavobacteriaceae bacterium
GCTGCTGTTGGAACTGCTGCTGAAGGAACTCCTATAAACTGGAATACTGTTTTTCAAAATAACCCTTTTTGGGTACTTGAAACGAACACAAATACTTGGAATCGTGATAGAATTATTGGAAATGTTAGTTTAAACTACGCATTTACTGATCATTTATCTTTAATGGGTAAAGTAGGTACAGATCATTGGACTACACTTCAAACCTATAGAAAATCAATAGGATCTAATAATGCTCCTGATGGTTCTTATCAAGAAAGTGTGAGAAATTTTACTGAAACTAATGCTGATTTACTTTTATCATTTGATAAAGATTTTACAGAACAAGTTAGTTTTGAAATGGCAGTTGGTGGAAATCAAATGGTTCGTAATTATAAGAGAAATCTTACTCTAGCTCCAGCTTTAGAATTACCAGGTTTGTATAACCTATCTAATCTGAAATCTGGATCAGACTATTCTTTAGCTAATGATGTATATGAGCAAGCCATCAATAGTGTTTATGGTTATGGTAAAATTGGGTATAATGATTACTTATTCTTAGAATTCTCTGGTAGAAATGACTGGATGAGTATTTTACCAATGGATAATAATTCTTTCTTCTATCCTTCAGTAACTGTAAGTGCTGTAATTTCAGATATGCTAGGAATGCAGGATAGTAAAGTGGTTGATTACCTAAAATTAAGAGGTGGTTGGTCTAAAGTAGGTGGTGCTGGAGCATTAGGTGCTTATTCTTTAGAAGCTACATATAATTTAAATGCACCTTTTGGAGGAGCTATTTATGCAAACTTACCTTCTACACTTAATAACCCTAATTTAACACCAGAAACAACAACAGGTATTGAAGCAGGTCTTGATGTTAAGATGCTAGAAAGTAAATTACGTTTTAACTTTACATATTACAACCAAACGAGTACTGATCTTTTGTTACGTTCAACCGTGTCAAATACTTCAGGTTATAGCTCAACTTGGTTAAATGTTGGTGAAATGAATAATACAGGTATTGAAATAGAATTACATTCTAAATTATATAGTTCTGATAGTGGTTTTGATGTTGACTTCGGTGTTAACTTTGCTAAAAACAAAAATGAAGTTGTTTCTCTAGGAGAACTCGACAATTTAGTTATTGGTGGACAATGGAGTATGAACTTAGAAGCACGTCCAGGTCACGCATACGGAGATATAGTAGGTACTTATTTCGAAAGAGATGATAACGGAAATATCATTCATAATAATGGATTACCTGTAGTTTCTTCTGGAACAAAAGTTCTTGGAAACATAACTCCAGATTGGACTGGTGGTGTGTCGTTAGCTATTGGTTATAAAAACCTAAAATTAAGTGCTTTAGTTGATGCTAAAATGGGTGGTGATATCTACTCTATGAGTACCACTTGGGGACGTTATGCAGGTGTACTAGAAGAAACACTTTTAGGTCGTGAAGATGGAATCGTTGGAGAAGGTGTTATGAGTGATGGTGCTGGTGGGTATATGCCAAATAACGTAGTTCAAAGTGCTGAAACATATAACAAAGCGGCTTATTCAAATAGTATCGTTGAAAGTTCAGTGTTTGATGCTAGTTACGTGAAATTACGTCAAGTAATGTTATCTTATAAATTGCCATCAAAATTAATTGCTAAAAGTAAAGTTGATGCAATTGATATCTCCCTTGTCGGTAGAAATCTTGCAATACTATACAAAACTGTTCCTCATATTGATCCAGAAACAGGTTTTAGTGATAGTAATGCAAATCAAGGACAAGAGTTTGGTCAATTACCATCCGCAAGAAGTATGGGTGTTAACATAAGTATTAAACTATAATTTTTTAATCATTAAAATAGACAAAATGAAAACAAACAAAATATATTTATTTTTGTTCATCGGTCTTCTGTTTTTATCAAGTTGTGATAACGGATTTGAAGAAATGAATAAAGATCCTAACAATCCAACCAGCGTACCTGCTGACTTGATGATTCCTGGAATTACCACAGCTGCTATGAATAACATGTACTGGAGTTTTGTAGGAGGTGACATGGGTGCCGTATGGTCTCAACAAATTTCTAAAGTACAGTATAATGACGAAGAACGTTTCTATCCAAGAAATAGTATCATTGATGCTTTTTGGAACAATATGTATGAAGATGTCGTTGCTGATGCTGACAAAATGTACACTCTAGCTGAAGCTGAAGGTAATAATAATTTAATGGGAGTTGCCTTAGTTCTAAAAGCTTACGGATTTTCAGTATTAACTGATTGTTACGGTATGATTCCTTTTTCTGAAGCCTTACAAGGTGAATCAGGAAATTTCAAACCTGTTTATGATTCACAATCAGAAGTTTATACAGGAATTTTAAGTTTATTAGATGAAGCTGCTGCTCTATTGGGTACTGGCGGTACTATTAGTGGAACTACAGATGTAATATATCATGGAGACGCTACAAAATGGGAAAAATTCGCTAATTCTTTAAAATTTCGTTCTTTAATGCGTATTTCTGCTAAAGTAGATGTTGCTAGTCAACTTCAAACATTATATGATGGAGGTATGTTATTTTCTTCTAATGATGATGAAGCAAAATTAGTTTATACAACGGCTCAACCAAATGCAAATCCTATATATGAGAATATTGTATACGGTACAAGAAATGAATGGAAAGCTTGTTCTACACTAGTAGATTTAATGAATTCAAAAGGAGATACTGATCGTTTGAATGTATATTTTGGATTAAATGATGCTGATGAAATCAGAGGTAAAACTCCTGGTATTGCTGATATTCCAAGTGCAACCTATAACTATACAAATGTTTCTCCTGTTGGTGATTTCTACTTAAGACCTGAAGCTCCGGCTTTCTTTATGTCTTATCCTGAATTAGAATTTTTAATTGCTGAAGCAGCTTTTAATTCTTATGTATCTAGTGCGGATGCTACAGAGCATTTTACTAATGGAATGATTGCTTCTTATGAAGCAAATGAATTATTAAGTGGGGCTTCTTACGCTGGAGGACAAGGTAATGCTACATTACAAAAAATAGCCGAGGAGAAATACATCTCACTATACTGGCAAGGTGTTGAATCATGGACAGAATGGAGAAGAACAGGTTTCCCTGTACTTCAACCTGTAGCAGATGCTAATCCTTCTGTTTCAAACCCTTATAGATATTTCTATAATAATGATGAAATATCATTAAATGGAGACAATTATCTAAATGCTGTTTCGTTACAAGGCGAGGATGTATTAAGTACACCAATTTGGTGGATGCCTTAATTTATTAACTATTAAATTTATAAAAATGAAAACAATTAAATATTTATTTTTTTCTGTAATCTTTGTGTCATTCTTTTCATGTGAAGTAGAAATGGAAAACATTGTTACTGAAAATGCAGCACAAGGAGGAGTTACACTTCAATTACAAGGAGGTGGACAAATTTTTGGCGCTCCAGCAGACGGAACTGATTTAGAAAATTCTACTGTTGATTTTTCTGATGTAGCTTTAGATCTTAATGTAATCGAAAGATTTGCCTTTGGTGATGTGGTTAAGTATGAATTACTAAAATCACTAAATGGTGGAATGGAATCTGTAGTTGCTGAAATAGCGGATTTACCTCTTAACTTATCATATGCATCAATTGATGATTTTATGTCAGGAACTGAAGTAAGTGATTCTGATGATCTTAGAATAGGTGACACATTTAAATTTAGAACTAGAATAACTAAACAAAATGGAGAGCAATACTTCATCCATGATGGAGGTCCCGATTCTGGTACGTTCTCAATATCTGTCGCATGTGCAGCAGATTTATCAGGTACATATCTAATGACAAACAGTGTTTGTACTAGTGAAGTAATGGTAACGATAACTGGAAACCCTGATGGCTCATGGTATGCATCAACAGCTGATGGTGGTTTATTACAATTCTGTTCATCAAATCCTACTTTAGAAAATAATGGAACCTTTTCAGTTTCTTGTGGTGCAGTACAACCTAGTGGTGACCTAGCATTCTGCCCTGGATATGGAATAGGATGTATCTTAGGAGGAACATGGGATGAATCAACAGGTACACTGAATATGACACATGGAAATGGTTTTTTCTCATGGGCTGATGCTGAATATACATCTACTTATATTAGACAATAATATTAAAACTTTAAACAATTATGAAAAATATAACTAAATTACTTTTTGTTATAACAACACTAGCTTTAGTGTTTGTAGGATGTGACAAAGATGATTATACAGGACACAGCAGAGTAAATTATGTAGCTCCAACTGTAACTTTTTCTACCTCAGGTGGTAACAATATTAGCTTTCAAGAAACATCAATTGATGTTGATAATGGTGAAGAAGTTGTTATTGAGGCAACTCTTTCAGAAGCAGTTCAATTTGATATTTATATTGATTTAACACAAACTGGTGGTACAGTAGATGGTAGTGATTATGAAGTTTCTAGAATATATATACCTTCTCTTCAGACTACTGGTACAGGAACTGTAACCTTTTTTAAGACAGGAAATGTTGAAGGTGACGAAACTTTAGAACTTACAGCTAATGCAAATTCAGCTAATGTAAATGGTTCTGATGTATTTAACTTTACTATTGAGGATGACTACGTTAATGATGTAATTTCATTTACTTTTGATTGGTCAGGTTCCTATTCTTATACTCCATTTGGAAGTGTAGAAGTAACTGCTGATTACTGTGATATTGATATGGATTTCTTGCTATTCGATAGTGCTTTTAATAATATACCACCATGGGATGCTGCTACAGGCTCTTGTCCAGAACATTTTGATCTATCAGGTCTTGCTGATGGTTCTTACTATTTAGTATCTGATATGTGGGATAATCCTTTGGCTGCCTTAAATACAAATCAGGATATGCCAATTACTGTTTCTTATAACCAAGATTATTTTGGTTCAGGAGAATTTGTATATAATGGCTATAATACTAATGATACAAGTGGTATGTATATTATTGCTGTATTAGAAGTATCTGGTGGTTACAATTATGTTGTAACACCATAGTACATTTAATATTATTTAAAAAAGAGGTTAGACTAGTCTAGCCTCTTTTTTTTTTTGCAATAACTTTATAAAAAATTGATTAAAATAAAAAAAACATTACTTTTGTGGTTAAATCCATTATTTATGAAACTTAAAATTATATTCACTTTTCTTTTGCTTGGCTTGATTAGCTATGTATTCTTTCCATCTCAAAAGGTTGAAAAAAACGAATTAAAAAAAACACATGCTGAACATCTAAAAAACAGCCCATTTAAAAAAACATTAACACTTTCAAAAAAAGAAAGAAAGTCAATTGGTATACCTCCTAATAAGTATTTAGAAAGAGAATGGGAATTAACAATGGACCCTTCCTTAGGGTATCCTACACCCGAAAAATTAGCTCTAATTCAAAAACAATTAGATGAAGAAGCTCTTTTAAGTCAAACTTCTAGAAGTGTTCCTGGTGATGCCAACAACTTCTGGGTAGAACGTGGTCCTAATAATATTGGCGGTAGAACTAAAGCTATACTATTTGATCCTAATGATGCTACAAACGAAACTGTTTTTGCTGGAGGCGTAAGTGGTGGATTGTGGAAAAACACCAATATTTCAAATCCTAGTTCACAGTGGCAATTAATTGATGTAACTGAAAACCTTGGTGTTAGTTCAATTGTAGCTGACCCCAACGACTCGAATACGTTCTATTTAGGAACTGGTGAATCATACACTAATGGAGATAGCTATGGAAACGGAGTTTGGAAATCAACAGATGCAGGAGCCTCTTGGTCACAAATATTTGGCGGGATAGATGGTGAAGCTCAATACCAATCAAATGCATTGTTAACAGTAAATAGCCCTGCTTCAATTGCTGGTGATTATCCAGCAATACAAGCCGCTTTTGGTCTAGAATTAACATCATTTACGGGTAATTTAGTTTTAGCCGAAGATGACACCACACCTTTTGATGATATTTGTACTGAAATAACTAATGCTTCAGAAATTAATGGAAATATCGCTGTAATAAAAAGAGGGGAATGTAACTTCACAGATAAAGTTGAATTTGCAGTTGCTGCAGGTGCCACTGCTGTTGTTGTAATTAATAACGTTCCTGGAACTCCAATTATCATGGGAACTGCAGATGGTTACGATGATAGTGGAGTTACCATATCTTCAGTTATGATATCTGATATTGATGGTGCAACTCTCTTGACTGCAATGGCTAGTGAAACCGTAAATATAACGGTTAATGCTCAAGAAGCTTTGGCTGCAGGAATATACCTTATACCAGGAAAAACTCATATTAATGATTTACTTATAAAAGATAATGCTGGTTCTACTGAACTATATGTGGCTTTAGCCGATACTTATTATGCTTCTGCCTCTGCTTCTACCGTTATTGGTAGTGACAATATTGGTTTATATAAATCTTTAGACAACGGCGCTTCTTTTTCTCAAGTTACGTTACCTACTACTACAGACGGAGACCCTTATACACCTATGGATTTAGAACTAGGTGCTGATGGTACAATATGGTTGAGTACAACTAGTAGTTTGCTAACTGGAACGGGCGGAGGATGTATTCTTTCATCTCCTGATGGTAGCACTTTTACATTAAAACACGAGGAAACAAATGGAAGAAGAGTGGAAATTGCAGTATCAAAAACAGATCAAACTAAGATTTATGCTGTGGTTATAGTAAGAAATGTTCTTGGTGAAAATTTAGTTGCTCCTTTTATTAAAATTCTAAAAACATCTGATAGCTTTTCAAATGTGAGCTATTTAGGTTTACCAAATGATTCATATGGAGGAATTCCTGCAGATGATTTTACTAATGGTCAAGGATGGTATAATTTGGGTCTTGAAGTAAATCCAACTGATGATGAAACAGTCTACATAGGTGGAATTAACTGGTTTAAATCTAGTAATGGCGGTAATGCTTGGAGTCAATTTTCCCATAGTTATGGTGGTGGATCTCCTAGTTTGCACCCTGATCAGCATAATATCGTTTTTGCCAATTCTAATACATTTTTAATTGGAAATGATGGAGGCTTAGCTTATTCTAGTAATGGTGGAGCTACAATTGTTCATCAAAATAATAATTTCAATGTTACCCAATTCTATCATATGGCTGTTGCACCAACAACTTCCTTTACAGGTGATTACTTTTTGGCTGGAGCACAAGACAACGGGTCTCTTAAGTTTGAAGATGCCCCAGCTGGAATAAGTTCAGCCGTTCTTGCTCAAGGTGGTGATGGTGCATATTGTTTTTTTGACCAAGATGGCTCTGATAGATATTATATAAGTAATTACGTATATAACGATAATATTAAACTCTATAATTATGCAACTGGTATACAGTTTACCATTAATTCTGAATCTGGAAGTAAAGGTGATTTTATAAATATAGAAACTCTAGATTCTAATAATAATGTCTTATTTTCGAACTATTCATCTGGTGATGAAAATAAAATAAGAGCTTATAAAATATTATCACTTACAGGTTCTGGCTTTATTACTTCTTCATATTTAGTTGATGATATGATGAATAGTTCACCTACGGCACTGAGAGTTTCCCCTTTTAACGCCGCAAACTCTACACTTTATGCAGGTTTGGAAAATGGTAAGATTTTAAAAATTAGTAATGCGAATAACTCTCCCACATGGGAATTGTTAACAGATGAGATTATTGGTAGTATTTCTGATATAGAATTTGGTCAAACTGAGAACGACATATTTGTTACCGTACATAACTATGGTGTTACAAATGTATGGTTTAGTGATAATGGTGGAGTTTCTTGGCAAGAGAAAGAGGGAGATTTACCCGATTTACCTGTTAAGTGTATTCTTCAAAACCCACTTAATCTAGAACAAGTACTTATAGGTACTGAGTTGGGTACTTGGTGGACACAAAACTTTTCGAATGCATCACCAACTTGGTACAGAGGAACTAATGGCATGAATTCAGTAAAGGTTACAGACCTAGAACTACGTGATGATAATATGGTATTTGCATCTACCTATGGTAGGGGAGTATTTTCCGGACAATTCACTGTGGATGATGGTACTGTAGGTTTTGATGATTTAGATCAAACTACTTCAATAGCTTTATATCCAAATCCTTCAGAAGGAAATGTTAGTTTTAAATTACCTAATAATTTAACTAATCCTAAAGTAAGCATATATGATATTACTGGTAGACTAGTTTTTGATAAGGAAATTGATTCTCCTTCTAACGACACTTACTCCATAAACCTTGATAAACTAGAATCTGGAAACTATATTGTGCATGTGAAAACACAAAATGTCTCTTATAGTTCAAAATTAATTATCAAATAATAGTATCAAATATTTATTTGAAATCCCTTTTAGCTATACGCTAAAAGGGATTTTTTTTACATATTCTTGTATAATGGAAAACAAAGCCACTACCTCTTGGGTATTAGAACAATAATTGAAGTAATCAATACAAATAAAGTAATTGATAAAACATTAATTAAAAGAGTTTATAAGGCGATGTATGCATTGAATTAATTCAGCATATTAAACTACTAGTTTTGTTCCTCTTGACTTGAATAGCTAGAAACTAAATTTAAATGGCTAATCATAAAATCAAATTACCCTTTTATAGTTCAATAGTATCGCTTAATGTCTCAGTAGTTTGTGATACTTTTGTTTGTAGGATTATTTGTCAATGAAAGATTAAAGAAATTATTACAGATAATTTTATATTTTATCATTTGTTTTAAAAATGATATTCTTGAATGTGGTAATGGTAGTTGCACTATCTAACTCTGTATTCTCTTTACTTTCTGGTAAAGGCGGATTAAAATTTCCATCATCATCAAAATAAGTATCAAACTCCGTTTGTTTATATACATAGGTTTGTGTTTGAGGACCAACCTTTCTATAAAATAGTGCAAAAAATAATCCAACCAAGAACCCAGACAAATGACCTTCCCATGATATTTCTTCCTTAACAGGAAAAATATACCAAATCATACTTCCATATAAAAAAACAATGATTAACGATAATGCTACTAGTCTATAATACTTACGAATTATACCGCTAAAGAATATGAAGCTAACTAACATATAAATTACTCCACTTATGCCTATATGATAAGCAGGTCTTGCTATAATCCATGTTAAAAGTCCTGTAAATAGAGTACCATACAGTAATATTGGAATCGAAATCTTTCTATAGAAATATAAAACACTTGCCACTAAAACAAACAACGGACTCGAATTATTAAATAAATGCTGAGGTCCAGAATGAATAAATGGAGATAAAAGAACACCTCTCAAACCTTTTAATGTACGTGGATAAATACCTAATCTATTGAAGTTTAGGTCAAACATATATTCAATCCAATATATAAACCAAATACTTACCACTAATACTAATGGAACTATAAATACGGTTGCATCATATTTAAAGGGTACTTCTCTTGTCGAATTATCTGTCATCATAGTTACTGATATATCAAGAACCAATCCGTTTCAAATATAATGACATTTTTACAAATTTCCTTGTCATTATAGTCAGACAACTATTAAATTATTAATTTTACGACATGAAATAAGTACATCATCACGATAGCTATCAAGATTAACACAACTAGATAATTAATAACAAACACCATATATTATCATTAAAAGATACTATTTTTAACATTATGAATATACCATTAGCCGAACGTATCAGACCAAAAACTTTAAAAGACTATATAGGCCAGGAGCATATTGTTGGTGAAAATGGAACACTAACTCAAAGCATCAAACATGGGATTATACCTTCACTAATACTTTGGGGACCTCCAGGAATTGGTAAAACTACTTTGGCACACATAATTGCTAACGAAAGTGAACGTCCTTTTTTTGCTTTAAGTGCTATAAACTCTGGCGTAAAAGATGTACGTGATGTTATTGACAAAGCAAAGCAAAACACTGGTTTATTTACTACTAAAAATCCAATTTTATTTATTGATGAAATTCATCGCTTTAGTAAATCACAACAAGATTCTTTGCTCGGTGCTGTTGAAAAAGGATGGGTTACCTTAATTGGGGCAACAACTGAAAACCCCAGTTTTGAGGTTATTCCTGCCCTACTCTCTCGTTGTCAAGTCTATGTATTAAACTCTTTTGATAAAGATAATCTCATGACACTTTTAAAAGTGGCTCTAAAGAAAGATGAGTTTATATCTAATAAAAAGATCAATCTAAAAGAAACTGATGCACTCTTGCATTTATCAGGTGGTGATGCCCGTAAACTCCTTAATATATTTGAGTTGGTTGTGACTTCAGAAAATAATCCTATAACAATTACTAATGAATTAGTCCTTAAAAAGGTTCAGAGTAATCCTGCTCGCTATGACAAAACTGGAGAGCAACACTATGATATTATTTCGGCATTTATAAAATCTATAAGAGGTAGTGATCCTAATGCTGCCATATATTGGTTAGCAAGAATGATTGCTGGTGGCGAAGACGTGAAATTTATTGCACGCCGAATGCTGATTTTAGCTTCAGAGGATATTGGTAATGCAAATCCTACAGCTTTGATAATGGCTAATAATACTTTTCAAGCTGTAACTACAATTGGATATCCCGAAGCTCGTATAATATTGAGTCAATGTGCTATTTATCTTGCCAACTCTGCTAAAAGTAATTCCTCTTATAAAGCAATAGATGATGCATTAGATTTGGTAAAAAAAACAGATGATTTATCTGTGCCACTTCATCTAAGAAATGCACCTACAAAGCTAATGAAAGAGCTAAACTATGGAAAAGACTATAAATATGCTCATGGGTTTAGTGGTAATTTCGCCAAGCAAGAATTTATGCCTGATGAAATCTCAAATACAAGACTCTACGAACCTGGAGAAAATACAAGAGAGAATAGTTTTAGAGCGTTTTTAAAAAATCGTTGGAAAGGGAAATATGGTTATTAAAAATTATTGCAACTAATCAGATAATATATATTACTGATAACAAGATGATTACAGAATATATTTCACGCAAAGGATGCAAAGAGAAAAACGCAAAGTTACGCACAGGTCTGATTATGAACTATCTAATTGTTTTGCACTCTTTGCATATTCTTAGTGGTCTTTGCGTGAAATAATCATAAAACACTTATAGCCTGAATTCGACATTAGATTTATTATATGCTAGTTAAGTTAATATCTCATAACAGATTAGTTACTAATTATTGTTGTCTAATAAAACATTAGACCGCTACACTATTAGATTTTAGAATTTAGACAGCTTGGTAAAAGCAAAATAATCAACGTTTTAAATCATAATCCTTTTATATCTAACATTAAAAATACAAATGAAACTTTAATGTCTATAAACCTATCATATAACTAAAAGTTGGATGATAGGTTATAAGTAATTCTTTAGTTCTAAAAGTTTTGATATTGTCGTTACTCCATTAGATTTACTTAGTTCTGGGCTAAAATGTATGGCAGCTATCCCAACTTTAAGAGCTCCTTGAACATCAGCCTCCAAATTATCACCTATCATAATACTTTCGTTTGCCAATGCATTTGCTTTTTTAAGTGCATGATGAAAAACTTTTGGATTTGGTTTATTAACTCCAACACTTTCAGAGGTAATAAATTGATCAAAATACTTTTCAAGACCTGATTGTTTCATCTTATGACTTTGAATTTCTTTAAACCCATTTGTAATAATATGTAGTGTATATTTTTCAACTAAATAATCTAAAACTTCAAAAGTCCCTTCAAATAATTGATTGAATTTCGGTAAGTTCTGTAGATAATCCTCTGCAATTTGACAAAGTAAATCATCGGATAAAGAATAATTTATAGCATCAAAAGCATCTTTTAATCGTCCATATTTTAATTCTTTTTTAGAAACTTTTTCTTTACGATACATTTTCCAATACGCTAAATTAATTGGACGATATCGTGACATAAACTCTTGAAAATCTATCTTAATACTATGTTCTTGAAAACACAAAGCATAAGCTTTTTCTGAATTTACTTCAAAATCCCATAAAGTGTGATCTAAATCAAAAAAGATGTGTTTTATTATCATCGGAGCAAATTTAGGCATTGTAAAACAATAACTACTCGTTTTTAGCTGTTCTTTTGCTTTTTATATTCTTTACTAAATCATTATATAAACGGTGGCTATACGCCGATTTATTAAATTGCTAAAAAACAAAATAGCTACGTTAAACTCCAAGCATTTATTATTTTACAAAGCCTTACGAACTTATAGCAATTATTGAGTATTTTTTTATTACTTTGTGTGTGTTGTTTCCTATTTGTATTTAAAAAACAATAAATGTATCTGCTAAATATTATTAACGACATTATAATAAAAATATATTGAAGTATCACTCAAATATTTGGAAATCGGAGTTTAATAAAAATGTCCTAACCCTATTAACAGGGACAACCATTGCTCAAGCTATACCCATAGCTATTAGTCCAATACTCACTAGAATATACACACCTGATGATTTTGGTATCTTGATATTGTTTACAGCTATCTCTTCTATTTTTGCCTCAATTTCTAATGGAAGATATGAATTAGCAATAATGCTCCCAAAAAAGGAAGAAGAGGCCATAAATATATTCGCGTTAGGTTTCATAATTAATTCGATACTTTCTTTATCACTATTAATAATTGTAATTGTTTTTAATACTTTTTTTACAAAATTACTGAACAATGATTCTATTAGTATATGGCTCTACTTAATTCCTTTGTCTGTTTTTATTATAGGTCTGTTTAATATATTGGTGCATTTTAATAATAGGTTAAAATCATATAAAAATATGGCAACTGCTTCTGTCATAAAATCTATTGTATTAGCTGTCATTCAAATAAGTGTTGGGCTATTTAAAGGTGGCGTTAGTGGTTTAATTAGTGGGCAAATTATCTCTCAAGCTATTGAAAATATTCAACTATTTAAAGATACCTTAAAAAATAAAAAACTATTACCCCATGTGAATAGACTGAAAATCATTGCTTTGGCTAAAAAATATATTAATTTTCCAAAATATTCATTATGGGGAATTTTGGCCAATTCGCTATCTCACCATCTTACAAAAATACTTATCCCTTCTTTGTTTTCTTTAGCTACTTTAGGATTATATTCACTTGTGCAAAGAGTATTAGGTTTACCTTCTGCACTAATCGGTGAATCTATCGGGAAAGTATACTTTCAAGAGGCATCAAAAGAAAAACAAATGACAGGAAAAGCATTAAAAACTTTTAAATCTACTTTTCTAAAACTACTTCTAATAGCAATTCCATCTTTTGGACTTATATTTTTTGTTTCAAAAGATTTATTTGCTTTCGTTTTTGGTGAAGAATGGAGAATTGCTGGAGTTTATGCACAAATAACTACACCTTTTTTCTTTGTCAAATTTATTAGCTCAAGCCTTAGTGGAACCTTAACTGTATTTGAAAAACAAAAGAGCGAATTAGTAATTAACCTATTATTAATCTCTGGAAGTGTTGGGATTATATGGATGTTTAAAGATTTTATTTCTTTTCTACAAGTATTTTCCATTGTATTATCAATTTTTTATGGGATATTTATCATCTATTATTATAAACTATCCAAAGGAAAAACATGAGAAGCTTTTTAAAAAAAATATATTTATTATTCCTGAAAATTGTATGCTTAAAATGCTATCATACAATTAATACATCTGCTCCTATCACTTTAGGCGTATATTTTTATCAAAAGATATTACGAATTAATGGCAAAGCCTATTGGCCTGTACATTATACAAGTAGTATTAATAATTATAAAAACATAAAAATAGGAATTGGTACCGCGCCAGGATTATCGCCTGGATGTTATATACAAGGTAATGGTAAAATATATATTGGGGACTATTCGACAATTGCTCCAAATGTAGGTATCATAAGTTCAAATCATGACATCTACAATTATAAAAAACACACAGAAGGAGAAATAAATATCGGGAAATACTGTTGGGTAGGTATGAATAGTATCATTTTGCCTAATGTAAATCTTGGAGATCACACAATTGTGGGTGCAGGTTCAGTAGTAACAAAGTCATTCAATGAAGGTTATTGTATTATTGCTGGAAATCCTGCCAAATTGATTAAAAGAATTAATAAAGATAAATGTGTTTCTTTTAAAAATGAATTTGAATATTTTGGATATATTAAAAAAGAGAAGTTTGATGGTTTTAGGAAAAATAATCTTAATCTTTAATTATATCTTAAATTTTTTAGTAGTAATTACAAATTTATCTTAATCTTTTTTATATAAAAACCACTCAATAGCTTTCAATATTAGGTGGTCTTTTTTGTAGAATTAAATACCGTTATCTTATTCAATAATAATTGTGCTACAAAAACAATCGTAAGGATTTTTCATGAACATAATAAGGTATATTATTAGCCCCAAAACTCTTAAAAAATGATGCTATACCTCTAATCATTGAACCTTCAAAATCTAAAACTATTGGCTTCTTTGAGTGTTTATTAATCACATAATCCATAATAAGTGACATTGCCTGATCTTGTTTTCCTTCCTCACTGAGAGCTGAAAATAAATAATATAATCTATTATTATCCTTTAAAAAAACAGCACCTCCTAAAATCCTATTATCAGTAGTTGTCGCCTTAACAAACATTGCTTTATCAATAGTATAACAATAATTTAAAAGTAAATCCAAATTATGCATATCTTTTTCTTTTAAACCACTTTTTTCGAATATATAATCATAATAGAAAGGAAAAATAA
>JAOZLL010000122.1 GCA_029934835.1 Flavobacteriaceae bacterium
AACTGCGCAAATATAGTTTGATGGTTTACGATTTAATATGACATTTATCAGAATTATGAGATAGCAAATAATAATACTATTATTTATAATCAATCTAAATTAAGCCGCTAAGACTTATTTTTTAATCAGACTATCATAAAACTGAGTTTCTCCCTTATCATCTAGATAGATTAAAAAGACTTCTAGTTCAGGATGCACTTCTAAAAATGCTATTGTTTTATTAAAACCCATCACCATAAAAGCAGTGGCATAAGCATCAACATCCGCACAATCTTTTTTAGAGATAACACTGGTGCTCAAGATATCATTTTGTATAGTAAATCCTGTTTTGGGGTCAATGGTATGGACATATTTATTCCCTAGTGAATCTATTTTAAATTTTCTATAATTACCCGAAGTGGCCATAGATTTATTGTTTAAACTAACAGCTGTTTCCAAATCACGTGTCCCATCAGTTACAGGTTTTTCAATACCAATTCTCCAGAAATTCCCTTCTGAATTTATTCCCCGTACACGAACTTCACCACCTATTTCAACCATGTAATTTGTACAATTTTTACATTCTAAAAAGCGACCGATAACATCTACAGCATAGCCTTTTGCAATGGCATTAAAATCAATGAATATTTTAGGATTTGTTTTTGAAATAACATCGTTTGTTAAACTCACTTTATCAAATCCCACCAATTGCATTAAGTCTTTTACGGTAGTAGAATCTAAGTTTTGTATGGGCTTTTTAGGGCCAAATCCCCATGCGTTTACTAGACTCCCAATTGTAGGGTCAAAGGCTCCGTCAGTTTCAGTATAAATACGTTTAGCTTTTTTAAAAACTGTTATAAAGTGCTTGTCAACTTTGACTAAAGTAGTTCCATTATTTATTTGAGAAATAAGTGAATTAGAGTGATAGGTTGATAAAGAATGATTTATTACTGTAAACAAGCTATCAATAGATATACTGTAATTTGTATTATTAGACTCGTCATATTTAACCGAGAATGTTGTTCCCAAAGCATTCCCTCGTAGAAATTGATAGGTTATTTTTTTTTGACACGAAAACGACAAGAATAATAAGGATGTAAATCCAACTATTTTTAAAAACATAAATACTTAATTTAATTCAATAAAAATGCCAGTTGTCAATTTCTTGGCAACTGGCAATAAAATTATAAAAATATCTTTATTCAACTACGTCTCTTAGTCTTTTTTTATGATTTTGTGCATCAACAACTGCAATAGTAGTCATGTTGACAATTTCATCAACACTTGCACCTAACTGTAATAAGTGTACTGGCTTTTTTAATCCCATAATAATTGGACCAACTGATTCGATATCACTAAGTTCTTTCATTAATTTATAGCTGATATTTGCAGCGGCAAGATTTGGAAAAATTAATGCATTAATCTTTTTTCCTGCTAATGGTGAAAAAGGAAAATTATCTTGCATCATCCGCTGATTTAAAGCATAGTCTGCTTGTATTTCTCCATCTACATCTAATTCTGGGTAATTTTCATGAAGATAGGCTACTGCTTTTTTCATTTTTCGTGCTTGGACTGTATCAGATGAACCAAAATTAGAATAAGAAAGCATTGCCATTCTAGGTTTGATTCCAAACATGTGCATGGCTTCAGCAGTCATATTTGCAATGGTAGCTAATTCTTCTGCATCAGGAACTTCATTAATCGCAGTATCTGATAAAAATAAGGGTCCTTTTGGGGTTAACATTAAGTTGGTTGCAGCTATTTTTTGTATACCTTCTCTACGACCAATAACTTCTAGCATGGGTTTAACTACATTTGGATAACTTCTAGAATACCCAGTTACCAAAGTATCTGCTTCACCCATATTTACCATCATGGCAGCAAAATAATTACGTTCACGCATCCACTTAAAAGCATCTAATTGTTTGATTCCACGACGTTGTCTTTTTTCCCAATAATCTTGGCCAAAAGTTTTTCGGCGTTCCTTTTGATCTTCACATTTTGGATCAATAATAGGTACATCACCATTTTCAACTTCAAAATTGATTTCTTCCATCAATTTAATAATTACCTCTTTGTCTCCAAGTAAAATTGGTTTTGCAATACCTTCATCGTATACAATTTGAGCTGCTTTTAAGACATCTAAATGATCTGCTTCTGCAAATACTACTTTTTTAGGGCTTCGTCTTGCGCGAGCTGTTAATTTTTTCATCCATTTGCTACCAGAACCCAATCTTTCGGCTAATTCTTCGGCATATTTTTTCCAATTTTCAATAGGTTTGCGAGCAACACCAGATTCTACTGCAGCTTTTGCAACTGCCACTGGTATTACTTCCATCAAACGTAAGTCAAAAGGTTTAGGAATAATATATTCTCTACCAAACTCTAAATGCTTTTCTTTATAAGTAATATTAACTTGTTCGGGTACACTTTCTTTGGTTAATTCGGCCAAAGCATACACGGCGGCTAATTTCATTTCCTCATTAATTCCAGTAGCCCTAACATCTAAAGCACCTCTGAATATATAAGGGAAGCCTAATACATTATTAACTTGGTTTGGATAATCAGAACGACCAGTAGCCATTAACACATCTTTACGTGTTTTCATGGCTAATTTATAATCTATCTCTGGATTAGGATTAGCTAATGCAAAAACAATGGGATCTTTAGCCATAGAATTTAGCATATCTGGTGACATAACATTGGCTATAGATAAGCCTAAAAACATATCAGCTCCTTTTGTTGCATCTGCAAGTGTATATAAATCCCTTTTGGTAGCAAATTGTTGTTTACTCGGGTCAAGGTTTTCTCTATCATCTCGAATTACACCTTTACTGTCTATCATGACAATATTTTTAGCTTTCACACCAATACTTTGATATAATTTCGTACAAGATACTGCGGCAGCTCCTGCCCCACTAACGACTATTTTTATTTTGTCAATTTTTTTATTAACAACTTCTAAGGCATTGAGTAAGGCTGCGGCAGAAATAATTGCTGTACCATGTTGATCATCATGCATGACAGGAATATCAGTTTCCGCTTTTAACCGTGTTTCAATTTCAAAAGCTTCAGGAGCTTTAATATCTTCCAAGTTAATTCCTCCAAAAGTCGGTGCAATGGCTTTGACAATTTGAATAAATTTTTCAGGATCTTTTTCATTTATCTCGATGTCAAACACATCAATATCAGCAAAGATTTTAAAGAGTAAACCTTTTCCTTCCATTACGGGTTTAGAGGCTTCAGGTCCAATATCTCCTAATCCTAATACTGCTGTACCATTTGTGATTACAGCAACTAAATTTCCTTTAGAGGTATATTTATAAACATCCTCTTTATTATCTGCAATTTCTAAACAAGGAATCGCAACACCTGGCGAATACGCTAGGGCTAAATCTCTTTGAGTTGCATATTTTTTAGTTGGAACTACTTCTATTTTCCCTGGTGTGGGTTTGGCATGGTAGTTAAGTGCTGCCTGTTTTAATCTAGATTGTGACATCTTATTTGTCTTTTAAATTTAAGCCTACAAAGGTAGCCTAATTAAAAATTTAGAATAACTGATATTTGTCATTTTTGCAAAAAATATTTTTAAGATATAAATTTAATATTTCTTGACAATCCACTAAAATTTGTTCGCTTTACAGCTGATTTCTTAAAAACGTTACGAAAGACATCCTCGGTGATTTCTTCCCAATCTTTTTTTGTTAAAGACAACAAATCTGAATGCGGTTTAAAAAGAGGTTCAGTATGCGGAATTGAAAACGAATTCCAAGGACAAACATCTTGACAGATATCACAACCAAAAATCCAATCGGAAAATTTTCCTTTTAGTTCTTGAGGTAATTCATTTTTAAATTCAATGGTAAAATAGGAAATACATTTACTTCCGTTGATCGTATTGTTAGGTAAAATGGCTTGTGTTGGACAGGCATCAATACAACGAGTACAACTTCCGCAATGATTGGTTTTAAATGGCAGGTCATAATCTAGTTCTAAATCAATAATAAGTTCGGCTAAAAAGAAAAATGAGCCTTTATTTTTCTGGAGTAATAATGAGTTTTTCCCTTGCCAACCCAAGCCTGATTTTGTCGCCCAAGCCCGTTCCATGACCGGAGCAGAGTCTGTAAAAGCACGTCCGTTAACTTCCCCAATATTTGTTTGAATGAACTCCATTAATACTTGAAGTTTACTTTTAATTACCTGATGATAATCTTCTCCATAAGCAAATTTTGCAATCTTATACGTGTCAGAATTTTGTATGTCTTTTGGGTAATAATTATAACTAAGTGAAATCACAGACTTACTACCTTCTACTAACAATCTAGGATCCAATCGCTTGTCAAAATTATTTTCAAGATAGTACATATCACCTTGATATCCTTCTTTAAGCCATTTTTCAAATTTAGGTGCTTCTTCCTCAAGAAAATCAGCTTTTGAAATACCGATTGAAGTAAAACCTAAACGCAAAGCTTCTGCTTTTATAAGGTTTGTATGTTTTGTTTTTTGAGACAAAGAATTATTTTAGACAAAGATAATAATTTAGTTATTGACGATTTGCCATTTGTGATTGGCAAAAAAACTAAATGAAAATAACTATTTGAAAGATTCATTTGTTATTTCCCCTCATAAAGACAATAATTTTTGGAATTTGAAATTTGTCTATTGGAATTTATCCACTTTGGTACTACTTTTGTAGTTTTGACGTTATCTTACAAATAGTATCTATGAAACGAGCAAGACAAATTTTGACACCCAAGGGAATGACTAATAGCGAACAGCATGTGTCACCTATAAAAAATAAAAATTCAGACACA
>JAOZLL010000053.1:0-10998 GCA_029934835.1 Flavobacteriaceae bacterium
ATCTTTAAACAGACTAAGTAAAGCTACTTTCATTTTTTGAGAGTAGCTTTTTTTTATTCTATAGGCAACCTCTATTAATTGAAGTGTGCTTTATGACAAGCATAAATTGTGCATATTTTATTCAAAATTGAGGAGAATATCTAGATATTTGATAAGATTTTGGGTAAAAAAGGTGCATTTTAGGATTCTTTAAAAAGTGTGCTTGAATTAATAGAGGTTGCCTATATTTACAAACTTAATAGTGAAAAAATAATTTTACAATAAGATGAGTCTTTTTAAGAAAATATTTTCAAAAGAAAAAAAGGAAAGTTTAGATAAAGGATTAGAAAAATCAAAATCTACATTCTTTACAAAATTATCTAAAGCAGTTGCCGGTAAATCCAAGGTAGATGATGATGTGCTCGATAATCTTGAAGAGGTGTTAATCGCCTCAGATGTTGGTGTAGATACTACTTTAAAAATTATTGATAGAATACAAGCACGTGTATCAAAAGATAAATATATTGGTACCGATGAGTTAAACAGTATCTTAAAAGAGGAAATAGCGGGTTTGTTAGCCGAAACAAATACGGAAGATGCAGTTGATCTTTCTATCCCAGAAGGAATAAAACCTTATGTAATAATGGTAGTTGGCGTAAATGGTGTTGGTAAAACAACAACCATTGGAAAGTTGGCTTCTCAGTTTAAAAAAGAAGGTAAAAAAGTTATTTTAGGAGCTGCTGATACCTTTAGAGCTGCTGCAATAGATCAATTGCAAATTTGGGCTGATAGAGTTGATGTTCCAATGGTCAGGCAAGAAATGGGTAGTGATCCAGCATCAGTTTCTTTTGATACTTTAAAATCAGCTGTTGCCCAAGATGCTGATGTGGTTATTATTGATACTGCAGGACGTTTGCATAACAAGATTAACTTAATGAACGAACTCACCAAAATAAAACGTGTCATGCAAAAAGTAGTTGACGACGCACCTCATGAAGTTTTATTAGTATTAGATGGTTCTACAGGTCAAAATGCCTTTGAACAAGCAAAACAGTTCTCTTTAGCAACTGAAGTTACCTCTTTAGCAGTTACCAAACTTGATGGTACGGCAAAAGGTGGTGTTGTTATCGGAATTTCAGATCAATTTCAAATTCCCGTGAAATATATTGGAGTAGGAGAAGGAATTGATGATTTACAAGTGTTTAATAAAACCGAATTTGTAGATTCATTTTTTGATTAGTTCATTTTTTTAAGTGGTATTTTATTTATCTTTGTCTTATATGTTTCATTTATTAAAAATTATTTTTATGAAGTTTTATTTTTTATTTTTTGTCTTTAGTTTAAATTTTGTATACGGACAGTCCAGTTTTAAAGAAGCTAAATTGTTTAAGAATGACAACTCAGCTATTGAAGGTTTTATTAAGATAAAGAGTAATGATTCTGTAGAAGAAGATGCTTTTATTATTTATAAAAAAGACAAGAAATCAGAGGAATCTATATTGAAAGCTAGTGAGATAAAACAAATAGATGTATCAAACAAAACTCTAGTTTTAAGACATCTTAAAAAGAGTAAATACTTAAAATATTTTGAACTAGTAAAGAAGGGAAAAGTATCAATACTAAAAAATAATGGTAGAATTTATTTAGAAAGTGATGATTTGGGACTAAATGATATTAGTTCAATTGATTCTTATGGTAGGATAGAGAAATTTTATAACAAAGGTATTACCACAAAATATGTTAGTAAATGCAAGAAAGCACATGATAGGGTTTTCAGAGAAAGCTTACTTAATGCTTTTGAACTTAGAGAGATTGTAGCTATTTTTAATAACTGTGATAGCTATATCTTAAAAGATAATGTTCCTGCTGAGACCGCAATAGTTAATGCAAATTCTAATGATCATAGTAGATTTAAGATTGGATTAGGAGTTGGTTATCAAGTTACAGATTATACTAAGTTGTTGCGGGTTTCTGACCTTAATTACAAAAACAACTCTATTTCTTATAATGTTCATGCTTCTTTTGCTTTATCTCCAAGCTTTTTTAAAGAAATAGGTTTTTTAGAATTAGGTGTTGATTATGTCACTCAAGGATGGTCAAATTATGTAGATAATGAAAGTATAACACAGATAAAAGAAAAAATTCAGTATGTAGGATTAGGTACTGATTTGAACTTTTATCTTTATAAAAATGAAAATATTAAATCTTACTTAGGGATTAATGCTAATTTAATTTTTAATTTCACTGAGGTTAAAGTTATTGATGATACTCCTTATCCAAATCTATACGCTGAGGATTCTTTTTCGAATTTATCTTATGGGTTTAATTTAGGTTCAGACCTCACAATTAAAGAAAAGGTTTTTAATATCAATATTCAATATAGCCCAGGTTATAAATTCACAGTAAAAAATTCATCTGATATTGCTGGAACAATCAGTAATGAAGATCAGCAAGTAAAGACAAGTTATCTTAATATGACTATTTCTTATTATTTATTTTAATAGTTTACTTTATCTGTAATAATTTAATTATTGTGGTTTAATTCATGCAACGAATCAAAACACCGCTACCGCTAGATTGTAGCTAGTGGGAAATGCATAAGAAAATATTACACTGAATAAATATAGAGTTTTATCTAACTAATGAAATCAATGAAAAACTATAAGTATTTTGTTTTTGTAATGTTGTTTGTGTTAATTATTCAATTGATATTTAGTTTTAATGATGTCTTGTTCTCTTCAATATTATTCATAATATCAATTATTTATATTTATAAAACTTTTATACAGAAATAATTACTTCGCTACCGCTAGCTTCTAGCTAGTGGCGCATAATAGTAAAATTAATACTCCGTAACCACATAGGTAAAATCAATAGCTACAAATATAGTAAATTACCATCATTTCTATATTTTTGTTATATGAGTAGAAATTATAAGTTTCATAATCCTTCGGCAGCTTACTTTGTTTCTTTTGCAACGGTTAATTGGATTGATGTATTTACAAGGCAGATATACTATAACGTGCTGTCAGAAAGTATAAATTACTGTAGGAAACATAAAGGAATGGAATTATTTGCTTATTGTTTTATGCCCAATCATGTTCATTTTATCTTTCGTTCAACAAACGAAGACCCAGCAGGATTATTACGAGATTATAAAACTCATACATCAAAAAAAATGATACAAGTAATTGAAAAAAATGAGCAAGAGAGTAGAAAAGAATGGATGTTATGGATGTTTGAACGAGCGGCAAAAAAGAAAGGGAATGTATCACAGTATCAATTTTGGCAACATAACAATAAGTCAATAGAATTGTGGAGTACTAAAGTTATTAAACAAAAATTAGACTATATCCATAATAATCCAGTTGTATCAGGTTTTGTTTCGTTGCCAACTGATTGGAAATATTCTAGTGCTCGAAATATTGTTGGAGACAATACAATTCTAGAGATTGATGATATTGGTTTTCTAGGTTAGTTTGTGTGCCACCAGCTACAAGCTAGCGGGAGCGGTGAGCGAATATGTTGTCCTCTGATATTATTCCGTTAATAAATTATTTATTTCGGATTTTAGATGATTAACGAAAATGTACTTATCAGTTTCTAATCTACCATCATATCTTAATTTTCCGTTTTTTAATATTATAAGATGAGGATATGAATAAATGCCTATATTCTCAACTTCGTTTATAGATGTTGCATACAAAGTTGGGAATTTGTAATTTAAGTTTTCCACTAACTTGATAACTTTATTGAATTTGTCTCTTTCTAATGGAACGTTTATTGAGTAGAATTCAACATTGGGATTGTCTTTGTATTCTAAATAATACTTTTCTAAATCAGGGAATTTTTTAAAACAAACACCACAGGAAGTTGTCCAAAAATCAAGAACAATAATTTTTGATTTATCTAATTCGACTGTTTCTTGATCTTTATTTATTAATGATAATTTCATAAACTCTTTATTTGTACGAGCTCCAATATTATTTTGTAAAACTAAAAAATTAGGAAAAATAACATGTCCAACAAGAGGAAATAGTATAAAAGAAAATATTGGTATCCATAAAGATTTTTGTTTAGAAAATAACCAACCAAAAAATGTGCTTACTGGGATAAAAACCAAGTAAATCAGTATTATTGAAAACTCCGAATAAAAAGATGCTATTAAGAATAATAAAAAAATAGGCAAAATCATTATCAAGCTTAATTTCAGATGTTTTTTCAATTCATTTTTTCTAAACAATACGTAAGACAAGATAAAGACTGAAGGTAATGTTAGAGAAATTATCCACTTATGATTTCCACCAAAAATTCCACCAAAAATAATGTAGATAATTATTGGAGAAAGGGCAAGTAGTAAGTAAAATTGAAATTTTTTCATAGTGTTGGCAACGAAGTTATAAATACAGTTTTATACATAATGATTTGGCATATATAGCAACATTGCAAAATTAAATGAAATAATTAATAATCACTAACTTTTGTTATTCACTAAAAAACTACTATAACCAATATCATAAAACAGTCTGTCAAAAAATTTGACAGACTGTTTTAATTCAAAATTGTAAAAGTTTGTAAAGAAAGTCATAAGTCCAATGTTATAACCTAACAGTCTTTTTTCTTTTATCTATCAGCGACTTGTGCTGAGCAAAGTCGAAGTAAGCGGTCTTAAATCTTACATTTATAGCAACACATTATCAATAATCTCTTGAACTACTTCAGGATTAAGTAATGTGCTAGTATCACCTAATTGATCTGCTTCGTTACAAGCAACTTTTCGTAAAATACGTCGCATAATTTTACCTGAACGTGTTTTTGGTAAACCACTAGTAAACTGAATTTTATCTAATTTAGCAATAGGTCCAATACGATCAGTAATTTTTTGGTTGATCTCTTTACGTAGGATATCATGATCTCTTTCAAGAGCAGCATCTTTAAGAATGACATAACCATAAAGTGCATTTCCTTTAATATCATGAGGGAATCCAACTATCGCAGATTCAGCAACTGCTTGATGCTCATTTATAGCATCTTCAATAGGAGCTGAACCAAGGTTGTGTCCAGATACAATAATAACATCATCAACTCGACCTGTAATACGATAATAACCTACTTCATCCCGTAATGCGCCATCTCCTGTAAAGTATTTACCCTTATAAGTAGAAAAATAAGTTTCTTTATAACGTTTGTGATTACCCCAAATTGTTCTTGCTATTGAAGGCCATGCTGTTTTAAAAGCCAAACGCCCATTTACCTGATTTTCTATAATTTCGTTTCCTTCTTTATCCATCAAGCAAGGAACAATACCCGGCATAGGCAAACTAGCATAAGTAGGTTTTGTAGGTGTAGAATAAGGAATAGGTGAAATCATAATACCACCAGTTTCTGTTTGCCACCAAGTGTCAGCAATTGGACTTTTCTTTTTACCAATACTATCGTTATACCAGTGCCAAGCTTCCTCGTTTATAGGCTCTCCTACTGATCCTAGTACTTTTAGTGAGGATAAATCATACTTTTCAACGAATGAGCTATCTTCTTTAGCTAAAGCTCTAATGGCTGTTGGTGCGGTGTAAAATTGATTGACTTTATGTTTCTCAATAATTTCCCAGAATCTTCCCCAATCTGGATAATTAGGAACACCTTCAAACATAACTGTAGTTGCTCCATTTGCTAGTGGTCCATAAACAATATAACTGTGGCCTGTAATCCATCCGATATCGGCAGTACACCAATACACATCATTTTCTCTATATTGGAACACATTTTTAAAGGTATATGCGGTAAAAACCATATAACCAGCTTGTGTGTGTAACATTCCTTTTGGCATACCTGTAGAGCCCGATGTATAGAGAATAAATAAAGGATCTTCAGCATCCATTACTTCTGGTTCACATTCGGCTGAAGCTTTGTCTAATAGTGGTTGTAGCCATTTATCGCGACCTTCTTTCATTGGGATATCAGTATTTATTCTTTTGGCTACTAATACCGATTCGACACCAGGGCAAGTTTCTAAGGCTTCATCCACAATTCCTTTTAGATCTATTGTTTTCTTTCCTCTATAAGAACCATCTGATGTTAATACAATTTTACAATCACTATCATTGATACGAGTAGCTAATGCATTTGATGAAAATCCTGCAAAAACAACGGAATGAATGGCTCCGATTCTTGCACAAGCTAATGTTGCGACAGCTAATTCTGGAATCATGGGTAAATAAATACAAACACGATCTCCTTTTTGAATACCTTGTCCTTTAAGAACGTTAGAAAATTTGTTAACTTTTTCGTAGAGTTGTTGATAGGTTATATGTTGTGCTTTTTCCTCTGTACTATTTGGCTCAAAGATAATTGCCGTTTTATCACCACGAGTTCTTAGGTGTCTGTCAATACAATTCTCAGTGATGTTAAGTTTTGCTCCTTTAAACCATTCAAATTTGGCATTTTCGAAATCTCCTTCAAAAACTTTATCCCATCTTTTACGCCAAACAAAGTTTTCTTCGGCAATTTCTTCCCAAAAGTTTTCAGGTTCATTAACTGACTTGCGATACACATGGAAATACTCCTCTAAGTGCTTAATGTGATAATTACTCATCTTTATACTATTTAGTTATGTAAAAAAAACCATAAATTTATGGCTGTATATATTAAAACGAATATACGGAAAAATTAACGAATATTTTATGAATATTGTTTTTTAAACTTAAAAAATTGATATATATGTAATTTATATATTGTATTTTAATAATAAATAGTATTATTAGTAATGATGAGTTTGCAATAAACTTACTATATATTAATCAATTATGTAATATAAGTAGCACATTATTGTGGTATTCTTAATTCTATTAATATTTCTTTTGGAAGTGATAAGCCGATAAAATTTTTAAATAAAAAGAAATTAAATAGTTTTGATTTCTCTTTTTTGATAAAAAAAATTAGGTTTATTAGTAGGATTATAAGATTACTTTACAACAAGTATTTTACAAGAAGCCATTACACCATTTGAGGTTCTATATTTTGCCAAATACAATCCGTTAGGGAAATTTTCTACATTCCAAATCGATGTATTTTGTCCATTAGAAATATGGATAGTATGAACTTTTTGCCCAGTACTAGCAAAGATTTCTATTCTAGACATATTTTGACTTGTATTGAAATGAATAGTAGTTTCAAAACTAACTGGATTGGGATAATTACGGAGTTTTGTATTTGCAATATCGAAATCGTCCACACCTATAAAAGAATCTGATGCAATTTTTAACCCTACTGGTCTATGATCCGAAACATTAGTATCATATTCACTCCATCCATTAGTTAAGTAGTTCTCCATCTTTATGGTTTGAATACTTGAATTAGTATTGCCAAATTCATCAAATAATTCATTTGTAATGAGTATATGATCTATATGAGAAGGCCAATTGGGATAAGACCAATTGGTGTTACTACCTTGGGCAATATCCATATCAGCAAAAACATAATTGTCACTATCATCAATAAAAGATTGAAAAACGTTGTTCTCTTGCACATCTGTTATAACATCGTTTAAATCGCCTAAAACGAGTACTTGTTCGTCTGGAAAATTAGTATCAATATATTCTTTTAATAAATCACTGGCTAGAAAACGTCTTGTTTCTTCATCCCAAGAATCATCTTCTTCTAAAATTCCGTTACCACAACATTTATAATGATTGTTGATGATGATATAATTTTCACCCATAAATGTTAATTCAAGAACCAAAGGTGGTCTAGGAAAAGGATTTGAATAGGCAGAACCGGTATAAATTTCATAAATAGAATTAATCTGAACTACATCTGATTTATAAATATAGCCTAATGCTAGATAGCCATAATCAACATAATATCCATCATAGTCTGTCATATTGTTAAGCATATTATGAAATGATTCTTGGTCGTCAATTTCTTGCACAGCTATAACGTCTGCATCTAGTGCTTCAATCATATCAGCAACGTAATTCATGGTTAACTCACCATTTTTTGGAAACCATTCAATATTCCAAGTCACTACTTCAAAAGTAGTATCTGTCCCAAAGTCTAAATCATCCAAACTCTGTGCAAAAAATGAAAGGTTCACAATAAGGTAGCCAAATAATAAAAGATATTTTTTCACTTAGTTAGTACTATTAAAATAATTTGTTTAATGATTAATTCTTTTCTTTTTCAATAACAATTATTTTAATTCTAAACTTTTTCAAAATCTACAGCAACTACTTTGTATTCAGGTGTTAAAGTTTCTTTATCTCCAACATCTCCAGTTATAATATTGATAAAAATATCAGGTTGATGGAATGTAGTACGTACTACTCCAGGTTTTACCGTGTAGTTTAATTTTATAGGTATTTCTACACTTCCACGATCTGAAAATATTCGAACAGAATCACCAGCAGACAATCCCTTTTTACCAGCATCTAACGGATTTATTTCTAAATAATCACTGGGCGATAAAGTTTGATTATCAGTTCGGCGAGTCATCGTTCCTGAATTATAATGTTCTAGTTGTCTTGCAGTGGTTAATATAAATGGATATTTAGCACGATGTTCAACTAGTTCAGGAGTCTCTTCAAAATCAAAATTATGAAATTTACCTTTACCACGTTTAAAAGCTCCATCTTTATGAATATATTTTGTGTCTGTTCCGTCTTCAGCAACAGGCCATTGTAAACCATTTGTTCCTAAACGTTCCCATGTAATTCCTTTCATAAACGGAATAACATCCGCAATTTCTGCTAAAATTTGGGGAGCTTCATAAGTACGTCCAGTGGGTTGTTTATAGCCCATTTTATACATCATATCAATAATGATTTGACCATCGGGTTTACTGTTTCCGATAGGTTCAACTACTTTATTAACCCGTTGCACACGGCGTTCACCGTTAGTAAAGGTTCCGTTTTTTTCAAAATAAGAGGAAGCAGGTAAGACAACATCGGCCATTTCTGCTGTTGCAGACATAAATAATTCTTGAACCACTAATAAATCTAATTTTTCAAATGCTTTTCGAATGTGATTTGAATTAGGATCGGTCATGAGTGTGTCTTCACCCATAATCCACAAAGCTTTAAAGTTTCCAGCTATGGTTTCATTGATCATTTCTGGAATTTTTAAACCTTCTTTTGTAGGCATTTTTACGCCATATTTTGACGTGAAATATTTTTGCACATCTGGGTTGTTGACATCCATATAACCTGCAGTTTGATGTGGTTGAATACCCATATCTGCTGCTCCTTGCACATTGTTTTGACCTCGTAACGGATTTAAACCCACACCATTACGACCAATATTTCCTGTCATTAATGCTAAATTGGATAGTAACATTACTGTTTTACTACCTTGATAGTGTTCTGTAACACCTAAACCATGAAACTCCATAGCATTATCAGCTTTTGCATAGGCAATGGCGGCATCTTTTACTAAGTCTTTTGATACACTAGTTAGGATTTCTAATTCATCCATATCCAAATCAATAACATGTTCTTTAAACTCCTTATAAAACTCGGTGTGTTGTTTAATAAATTCAGGATGTATTAGGTTTTCTTTGATAATATAATGTGCCATCATATTTAAAATGGCAACATTTGTTCCAGGTCGTAATTGTAAATGATATTGGGCTAGTTTGGCTAATTTTGTTTTTACAGGATCCACCACGATACTGGTAACTCCTTTCATAAAGAGTTGTTTTATTTTTGCACCTGTTACCGGATGCGCCTCTGTTGGATTAGCACCAAATACCAAAATTGCATTTGTTTGATCAAGATCGTTAATGGAGTTTGTTGCAGCACCAGTTCCAAATGCTTGTTGCATTCCATAAGCGGTAGGAGCATGGCAGACACGTGCACAACCGTCAATATTGTTGGTGTTAATGACCGTTCTAATGAATTTTTGCATTAAATAATTTTCCTCATTGGTTGCACGTGATGAGGAGATGGCACCGATGCTATCTGAGCCAAATTCAGTTTTTATTTTACTAAGTTTAGGAGCAATAAAATCATAAGCTTCATCCCAAGAAACGGGTTCAAATTTGCCATTTTTCTTAATTAATGGTTCCTTTAATCGGTCTGGATGATTGTAAAACTGAAAGGCAAAACGTCCTTTTAAACAGGTGTGTCCATAATTAACTTCTGCTGTTTCAGGAGCTTGAATTCCTTTTATTTCACCATCAATTACAGAAACCTCTAGTTGACAACCAACACCACAATAGGTGCAAGTTGTTTGTACTGTTTTGTCTGGAATTAGTGTTTTTGTAGTAAATTTATCGGTTAAAGCTTCTGTCGGACAAGTCTGCACACAAGCACCACAAGAAACACAAGCCGAAAGATCAAAAGTGGTGTCAAATCCTTTGATAATGCTGGTTGCAAATCCGCGACCTGACATGCCTAAAACCATTTCGCCTTGTATTTCCTCACAAGCTCTTACACAACGATAGCAGTTAATACATTGACTTAAATCTGATTTTATATATGGATGTTCCGTGTCTTTATCAAGGTCTAAATGTATTTCTCCTTTTGGATAACGTATATCTGGAATACCAATTTGAGCAATCGTTTTTTGGAATTCGGTAGCCGCTTTTCCTTCATCAGGAAAGACTTTATCTGATGGATAATCTGTAAGTACTAATTCTACAATATTTTTACGTAATCTCTTTATTTTATCGGTATCTGGATAGATATAAAAACCATCTGAAACTGGTGTATGACAAGAAGCTACCGTTTTTGTTTCTCCATTTTTTTCACGGGCTACTTCTACCGAACAGACACGACAAGAACCAAAATTATCTAAACGATCATCTTGACACATGGTTGGTATGGCATTTTTATTATTTTCCACTCTACGGACAAATTCTAGGATTGTTTCGTCCTTTTTTATTTTGTGAGGTATGTTGTTTATATATGCTTTCATTGTCATATTGTTTGCTGTTACACAGAGATACACAGAGTTTTAATTATTTACCCAAATGCTTTTATTGTCATATTGTTTGCTGTTACACTGAGATTCACAAAGGTTTCA
>JAOZLL010000053.1:11098-14568 GCA_029934835.1 Flavobacteriaceae bacterium
AGGTTTCACAGAGATACACAGAGTTTTAATTATTTACTTAAATGCTTTTATTGTCATATTGTTTGCTGTTACACAGAGATTCACAGAGGTTTCACAGAGATACACAGAGTTTTATTATACTCGAATGCAATTCTAATGATTTTTGTTAAAACTTATATTACAAATCTTTTAATTCCATTTTTTAATAGTTTAACATTAAAATTAATGAGCAATCCTAAATCAAATTCACCTAATCTCATATACGTTAATAGCTGAGCAGTGTGAACATCTGTAAAACTTTCAACTGTTTTTAATTCAATAACCATCTTATTTTCAACTAATAAATCAATTCTATAACCATGATCTAGTTTAATGTCTTTATAGATAATTGGTAATGCCTTTTCTTTTTCAACTTTTAATCCTTCATTTACTAATTCATAATGTAGACATTCTTGATATGCAGATTCTAGTAATCCTGGACCAAGATGACGATGTACTTCTATTGCCTTACCAATAATAATACTTGTTAATTCACTTTCTTTAAACATAGTTTATCTTTTTGCTGTTACATAATTTTACTTAGAATATAGATTCAAAAATAATTCTCAGTGTATCTCTGTGAATTCTCTGTGAATCTCTGTGTAATAGCTTTTTATTCCTTAAAATATTCATTCAATTCATCCCCAAAATACTCCAAGGCATTTTTTATCGGTAACGGAACGCCACCACCTAATGCACAAAGAGAGCCGATTTCTAAAGTTTCTAATAAGTCATCAAACAGTTGACGATCTATTTTGTAATTGTCATGTTGCGCTTTTTCCAACATTTCATAACCTCTAAATGAACCAATTCTACAAGGATAGCATTTACCACAAGATTCATCAGCTGTAAATTTCATTAGATGTTTAATAAACTCAATCATCGGGAATTCGCTAGGAATACAAACAAAACTAGCATGTCCTAATAAAAATCCGTTTTGGTTGAGTGATTCAAAATCTAGTGTTAAGTCTTTAATTTTATGCATCGGAACAATTCCACCCAAAGGACCACCAATTTGTATGGCTTTGATATCCGATTTAAAACCTTTGCCAAAATCATTAAAGACAGTTTCTAAAGATGTTCCCATTTCAATTTCATACATTCCTGGTTGGTTGAAAAAACTATCTAAAGAAACTAACTTTGTTCCTGTTGATTGTTTCGTACCTAAATCCGCGTAAGCTTGACCACCATTTTGTAAAATCCAATGAATATTTGCAAAAGTTTCTACATTGCTCAAGACGGTTGGTTTGCCATATAATCCATATTGTGCGGGATAAGGCGGACGTACACGAACTTCAGGACGTAAACCTTCAATAGAGTTTAAAAGAGCTGTTTCCTCTCCACAAACGTAAGAACCTTGACCACGAATTATTTTGAATTTAAAGTTGTTTACTAATTGTTTATCGTATAAATCAGTTATTGCTTTATTAATAATTTTCATGGAATTTGGGTACTCTCCACGAATATAAAGTACACCAGTATCAGCACCAACCGTTAAACCTGCCATATACATTCCAAAAAGTACTTTATGAGGTTGTTGTTCTAATATATACATATCTGAAAAAGCACCAGGATCACCTTCATCAGCATTACAAACAATATATTTTTGAGTGTTTTGCTCTTTAACTACCGCATCTAACTTAAACCAAAAAGGAAAACCAGCGCCACCACGACCACGTAAGTTTGAGGTTTTAATCTCTTGAATCACTTGTTTTGGTTTTGTACTAAATACATCTGCTAAAGCATAAAAATGTTCAATACTATCAACCTTGCTTGTTAGAATAGGTGTCGTATTACTTGCTATATGATAAGAATTGTTACTGGCGGATTTATCTTTTAAAATTGATTTTAAATCGGATGGATTTTTTAGAGAGTAGGTTTTATCCTCATAAAGAAAAGCCGAATTTGTATGACAATGTCCTAAGCAAGCGGCATGCCCTATTTCATCTTTGTCAAAATGTTTGTGAATTTCTTTTTTCAGTTTGTCTTGCGTGCCAGCTGTCATACAAGCAGTGCCATTACAAATATGTATTTTTTGTTTACGGTTTTCTATTTTGGTAAAATCATAAAACGAGGCTGTTCCATAAACTACAGAGTCATCTATAAGAAATTTTTTAGCCAATTCTTTAAATTCTGTTTCAGATGCATTGCCACGTGCTTTCTCAGATATTTGTTCAAAGAGATTGGTCTTAAGTTCTTTACGAGATGATAAGGAACGAATATTTTTATTTGCCATTTGGTGGTTTCTAATGTGTAAATTTATTCAAAGATACTACTTTTGAATTCAAATAAAATACCACTATGATGAATAAATGAAGCTTAGTTTTAAGATACTTTTTTGATATAATTCTATTCGATTACAATTGCTTAGTCAAAGATTTTACAATCTTATTTTCAGCTAAAAATTCTTTTAAAACCACTTTTAGTGCCGTATAGGTAGGAACTGCTAATACCATTCCTGCAATGCCAAATAATAATCCACCAATAATAATAATTAGAAATATTTCTAATGGATGCGATTTAACACTTTTTGAAAAGATAAAAGGTTGGCTAAAGAAATTGTCGACCAATTGTGCAATAACATAACCTAGCATTACCCATGAAATAGTAGGTAAGATTACTGTTTGAAAATCTTGACCTAAATTGTCTGTCATGGTTAAAAATAGGATTAAAATTGCCCCAATCATGGGTCCGATATATGGTATCAAATTCAAAAGAGCAGCTAAAAATGCAATCACAATGGCACTTTCTACACCAACAATTAGTAGAGTAGTAGTGTAAATTATAAAAAGGATACTAATTTGAAATACTAAACCAATAAAATAGCGTGATAATAAATCTTTAATTTTTTCAAAGGATTTGGTAAAGCGACCTTCACTTTTATTCGGAACAATGGCAACCAAGGCTTGATTCAATATATGCTTATCTTTCATCAAGAAAAAAGTGATAAATAAAACTGAAAACAAACCAATGGTAAAACTACCAAAAGTAGATAAAACCGAGTTCAATAAATTAGGAATTTCTTTAAATCCGGCTGAGAAATCAAGGTGTTTAATTTCATCAAATAGGTTGATGTTTCTTGCTAGTAGATAGTCATTTACCTGAGAATACATCTCTGTTAAATTTGACTTAAACTCTTGAGAGTTAAGCAATGATAGGTTTTCACCTTGTTTGATAATTAGTGGTACAAAAAGGCTTCCCAATCCAAAAAGTGCCATGATAAATAAAATCATGGTAACCACAACGGCTAATGTATTTTTAAACTTTAGTTTAGTTCTTAAAAACCGAATAATAGGTCGTGCTATCAATGAAACCACTGCTGCAATGGCTATATAGATAATAACAGACTGAATTTTATATAAAAAGAATAGGAGTATTAAAATTCCAATAATTATTGCTAATGCTCGTAAAATACCTGTAGAAATTGCTTTTGAATCCATTGGGTAAAGATA
>JAOZLL010000123.1:0-3075 GCA_029934835.1 Flavobacteriaceae bacterium
TTACTTGAATTTTTCAATTATTTAGTCTTACTTTACAACAACATATATATGTCAATATTTCTTAAAAGAAACTGTAGATATATTTGTGTTGTGCGTCATACAAAAAGAATACGAAATTAGAAATATGAAAATATCCATGGCAATAATTATAGTGCTTTTAATAGTATCAAATAGTTATTCACAAGAGACCTTAGAAACAACAATAAATGCATACGCTCCTGAAGGACATCATTTTCAAGGGCATAATAAATATTCGTCGCTTGTTACTTTCAATGGCAATATCTATGTTTTTTCTATGGATGATCTTAGAAAACCATATATTAATAAAATTGATGAGAATAATAGTAGTAATATTGAAACAGCTCTAATAGACACTGATGAAAATGATATTTATCGTGTTTTTGACAATGGTCATCATCGTTTTACTATCGGTATTGACCAACTTGGATATATTCATATTCTAGGCGATATGCATCATGGGAATTTAGGCTCTGGTAGAGACGAAAGTACTGACAATCCTTTACCTGACAGATTTAATGGGTCTATTGGAGACCAGATGTATTGGATATCGGATAACCCTGAAGATATATCATCTTTTAGCTTTGTTGGTTTTGACGCCTCTAAAGCAGTTCCATGTAATGGGCTAACATACGAAACTCTCGAAACAGATAATGATGGCGTATTATATATGACAGGTCGGCAAAGTGTGCGTGACCCAAGAATACATACTCCAGGAACTATGGGGCTTTCGCTTTGGAGATACAATTTGTCGACAAGCTCATGGGATGAATTAGGAGGAGTTCCGGATAATGGTTACGGTTTTACAGGTCACGATGCCGTTTTCCCTAGTATTGTATGGGAGCCTCATGGATATGGTAGAGATGGGGTTCCTATAGATGAAGTTTGGTATCAAAGTTATTCTCATAGTTTAAAGTTTGATCAAAATAACAGAATACACCTTCTTACGCTTGTAAATGCTGATGACACTTATGATGGTTCAACACATGTCTTATATGCATTCTCAGATGATGATGGTAATACATTTAATCGTTTAGAGGGTTCACAAATAAACTCACTTCCTATTCGTGCGACAGAAAATATCATTAATCAAGGTACAATACTTATGACCCAAGGCGACCCTGATGAATTTTATGCCGAATACTTTAGCCTTTTTTGGGATAAAAATTTGAATCCGGGTTTTCAATATAGACAACTTAGCTCTATGGATGGTCGTTACTGCTATTATGACGCAAATATTCAAGAGTCTATTACTGATGATTTTAACATAAATGTTATAGACCGACAAGGGGAACACTGTACTTTAAATGATGGTTCTATAGTTATTATTGGGAAGCAGGAGATTTGTATTAAAGAAAGTTTTGCCGATGGAGGAATAATATATTCTTTATCAGACTCCGACATTCCTAGTGGTGATGATAATTATCTTTTACGAGAGATTAACGATGCTGTTCTTAGAGATAGAAATATATTACGAGGATTATCAATAAAAGATGGACGTGGAGTTGTTATTTCTATAGATTTAAATAGTATTGTTCTTTCAACTCCTTCAGATTTAACGGAATGTATAGACAGAATAACTATAGTTCAAAACCAATTGAATATTTCCTTTGTTCAAAATAGTTTTACAAAGATTGAGTTATATAATTTGACAGGTCAGAAGGTTAAGTCTCTTTTTACAGGATTTCCAAATTCAGAAATGACATTTAATTTAAATAGTTTGAATACATCATCCCAAGTTTTAATATTGAATATTAAAACACCCAAAGAAAATATTAACAGAAAGTTTTTTATAAAAAAATAAAAAAATTCATAAATTATATACAAAACACTGGATAGATATAGATAATCTCCATGATTTACCAAAGTCATAAACTGATAGGAATTCTTAAATCCCCAACTTTTTTACATAACCCAATAAAACCAAAGACATCTATATTTTAACCTTAATTAATTTTGTATTTTTAAAGCTCTAAATACTTTTAGTTAAACCACAAGATTTATGAAAACAACACTTCTATTACTAAGTATCTTCATCAGCTTTAATGCCTGTACTACTGAAAGTAAATGTACTGATTTTAAAACAGGAACTTTTGAATACTTACATCCCAATTTTTCAGAATGGACGGTGATTAGAACTGCTACTACTCAAACTGAAACTAGTAGTAAAAGTGGTGTGGAAATTCAAAGTTCTATTGAATGGATCTCAGATTGTGAGTATGTTTTGACCTATAAAAAAATGAAAAATACCAATTTTACTGATTTAATTGGAAGTGAAATTCATGTAAATATCCTAGAGACAAATAGAAATAAATATAAATGTCATACCATCAATAATGGTATTGAGTTAGATTTAGAAATGATAAAAATAGAGTGATTTTTATAATGAAATTACTCCTTTTACCTCTGCCACTTCTTTATACTTTAAGATTACAAAATCTGAGGAAGGTACTTTTACCTCAATTGAAACAGCAGTATACTTACCCTTACTAGATTTTTTTGTCTTGATAACGGCTCCTAAATCATTAAAAAGCTGCTGTATTTCTTTTACTCCATCACCATTAGTTGGTACAATAAATTTATACAAATAGTCAGCAGGAAACTTAGTCGTTTCGTCTAAGGTTACTTTTAGTTTTTTATAAAATGCATCTGAATTCATCGAATACAAATTTATTGTTTTGAATACATTTTATTACGTAATTCTTTGATTTTTGGATCACCAAGATACTCATCAAACGTACTAAATCTGTTTATGACTCCTTTTGGTGTTAATTCTATTATTCTAGTGGCAACAGTTTGTGCAAATTCGTGGTCATGCGTGCTAAATAGTACCGTACCTTTAAACTTTTCTAAACCATTATTAAAAGCTTGAATCGCTTCTAAGTCTAAGTGATTTGTCGGTTCGTCAATTAATAAAACATTAGCACGTATCATCATCATTCGTGATAACATACAACGTACTTTTTCACCTCCAGATAACACGCTAGATTGTTTTAAGGCTTCATCTCCGCTAAAGAGCATTCTACCCAAAAATCCACGTAAGTGAACTTCTTCACG
>JAOZLL010000123.1:3175-4711 GCA_029934835.1 Flavobacteriaceae bacterium
TCTTGTTCAAAAAAGATACCAGGATAACGACGACTTGACGGTTTTATATCACCAATATTTAACTTTTCTATCATTTTTTTACGACTTGTAGCCTGTTTGGATTTGGCTACATTGGCAGAAAAACGACGAATAAATTCTTCGAGTTCTTTCTTTTTATCTTCTGCTTTTTTGTTTTGTTGTGCTTTTTGTCTCGCTGCTAATTGACTTGATTCATACCAAAATGTATAGTTTCCTGAATAGTGATTTATTTTACCAAAGTCAATATCAGAAATATGAGTACAAACTGCATCTAAAAAGTGACGGTCATGCGAAACAACAATAACAGTATTGTCAAAATTAGCTAAGAAATGTTCTAACCAACCAATAGTTTCAAAATCTAAATCATTGGTAGGCTCATCCATTATCAATACATCTGGATTCCCAAAAATGGCTTGTGCAATAAGGACACGTACTTTAGCTTTATTATCTAGATCACCCATTAAAGTATAATGTAAATCTACCTTAACACCTAAAGAGGATAATAAATTTGCCGCATCACTTTCTGCGTTCCAACCACCCATTTCTTCAAAAAGAACACCCATATCTCCAACTTTTACACCATCTTCATCCGAAAAATCTGGTTTGGCATAAATAGCATCCATTTCTTTTTTTAGATCAAACAAGGGTTTGTTACCCATCATAACGGTCTCTAAAACAGGATGTTCGTCAAAAGCGAAGTGATCTTGAGATAATACGGACATCCGTTTACCCTTATCAAGATGTACTTGTCCGGCTGTAGGATCCATTTGTCCTGTAATTATTTTTAGAAAAGTTGATTTTCCCGAACCATTTGCTCCTATAATCCCATAACAATTGCCTTGGGTAAATTTGGTGCTTACTTCGTCAAATAAGATTCTTTTTCCGAACTGAACGGATAGATTTGATACTGATAACATGTATTAGTTTGTTTTGATGGCGCGAAAGTAAGATTTATTTACTAATTAGTTGATTTGACTATTAGATAATTATACATTTTCATGATTTTAACACTGAATTAACAAGAGCTCGTTATTGTCTGTTTACATTTGTACTAATGAAATACTTTGGTTTCTTTATTATTGGTCTATTGTTTATAGGTTGTGATTATCCTGATGAAAAAAAAATTTTCTTTGGTGGTGAAATCATCAATCCTAAATCTGATATTGTCATTTTAATGCAAAATGAAAAAATAATTGATAGTATTTTATTAAAACCTGATCATACTTTCGGAAAATATATTTCTAATTTAAATACGGGATTATATTATTTTAAGCATGCCTATGAGTTTCAATACTTATTTTTAGAAGCAGATGACAGTATTAGCATACGTTTAAACACTTGGGATTTCGATGAAACTTTGGTTTTTGATGGAGAAGGTGCAGATAAAAATGAATTGCTCCTAGATTTATTCTTGAATAATGAAAAAGAGATCGGAAATTTTTATACCTATTTTACTCTAGATGAAACTGCTTTTCAAACAAAAATCGACGAAATCTTTACGCGTCATACTGCACTACT
>JAOZLL010000124.1:0-3097 GCA_029934835.1 Flavobacteriaceae bacterium
AACCCCAAAACAGAAACGCCCTGTTCAAAGACAACATCAACTGGAATATTGGCTTCTGTTAAGCGATTTAAATCAGCTTGTAACTCTTTTTTAATAACTCCTTTTTCAGCTACCAATTTCGCCACAGCATCATAATCACCGTTTCCTTGTAAAGTCAAAATTAGGTTTGATAAATCTTTCATTGCCTCTCCAAGTTTATCATAATTTACCGTATAAGTTCCATCATCGTTACGTGTAAAAGCACCTTTTTCTTGGAAGAAATAAAAACGAATCATATTGGCTTTTCCATGAGCGCTACTGGAACCAAAACGAACTGAACGAAATATACTCGCCATAAAAGTGGTCATATAATCTTTCATATCACCAGTAAGCTCTCCTTTTTTATGTAATTCTTGCACTAAGTATAAACCTAGGATATCTGCTTTTCCTTCTTCAATGGCTGAGAAATGTTCCTTATGAGCTTCTCGTACTGTTCCTTTGCCATTAATGGTGTTTTTTATTCCCAAACCGTGTGCTACTTCATGAAACATGGTATTGGCGAAAAAAGCATCAAACGTAATATGTTGACGTTGACTTGGATCAATTAATACTTTAGAAATAGGGACTAATATCTTATCAAATTTTGCTTGCATGGCATTTTTTAGCTGTAAACGTCGTGAGCCTTTTTCTAATTGTACTTTCTCATCGTTAGGTAAGTTAATCGCAATTGTCTTTCCTCCAGCATTACAATCTCCTG
This sequence comes from Flavobacteriaceae bacterium, assembly GCA_029934835.1. Classification (GTDB taxonomy): domain Bacteria; phylum Bacteroidota; class Bacteroidia; order Flavobacteriales; family Flavobacteriaceae; genus DQTL01. The sequence goes on from JAOZLL010000124.1 coordinate 737, forward strand.
CATAATATACCACATCATAAGCATTTAACTCTGAATCTGTTCCAGGAGTTTCTGCTTTATATTCGGCATCAACAGGTAAGCCTTTTTGAAGTTCAGGTAAAAAAGCAGCATATTTTGCTAACTTCTTACTCCATTCCATATCTTTTACTAAAACATAGCCTTCATACGAGGCTTTGTTTCCGAATAGTTGATCCTCATAAGTTTCGATTGGACCAATTACAATATCAATATGATTGGTTTTCATATCCATCCAAGCCATATCACTAGGTTGGAAATCATCATTTAGTAAAGCTTGCGCTCGAAGTTGTAAATATTTTTTAAAACCAGGGTCTTTTGCTAATCTTTCTGCCTCTAATAAATAGGATGCTACTTGTGTTAATTGTCCTTTAAATTGGGTATTAAAAGGTACAATACTCAATTTACCTTCAGCGTCTCTGCGTAAAAACGTATATAGACTCGATTTACCTTCAAGGTCTATTTTTTCAAATTCTTTTTTAGTCATATCCGTAGGATAATAATTTGCTCCTAGAGGCTTCTCGCCTATTCCTTCCACAAAAGAGATATCTCCATTCATTCTATCCCAAGGACCATAATTTATAGCTACAAATTGCCTTATTTCCTCATCATCAATTTTTGCTAATAATTCGTTTTTATCACCATAGGTTTGATACCAGAACAGTTCGTTCATAATATCAGCTGCCCGAATTAGTAACGGAATCATTTTCTTTTCATCATCAGATAGTTTTGAAATATCCGTAGTCAATCTTACAGATACATAATCATTCAGTTTATCTTTCATACTTCTAGTTGTCTTAACTTCATTTGTCGTTTGTTTAATAGGATTTCTAGCTTTATTGGTGTCTTTACAGCTTACCAATAAGCTTATTCCCATCAGAATTAGAATTATTCTTTTCATCTTGGTCTATAAATTAAATATTGTCTTACAAAAGTACTAAAAAGAAAAACACTTCATCAGCATCCATTTATTGAATTTTAAGTAGTTTTGATTTTTACAAATCAAACTGAACCAGATGAAACAAATTGTATTTATATCACTCTTAAGCCTTCTTATTTCTTGTACATTAAAACCAGAAGTCGATAGTATCGTTATCAATGCGAAAGTATATACCGTAAATGAGAATTTTGATAAAGTAGAAGCTTTTGCTGTAAAGGATGGTAAAATTGTAGATGTAGGTACAACAATAGAAATACAAGCTAAGTATAGAGCAAAATATATAAATGATGCCAAAGGAAAGACTATTGTTCCCGGTTTGATTGATGCACATTGCCATTTCTACGGATTAGGTTTACAACAACAAAAAGTAGATTTAACCGATACTAAAAGCTTTGAGACTGTTATTCAACGGATTGTAGCCTTTCAAAAAAAACACCAACTTGATTTTATCACAGGTCGTGGCTGGGATCAGAACGATTGGAAAGTCAAAGAATATCCAACAAAAGACAAATTAGATCAACTTTTCCCGAATACTCCTGTGATTATTCGCCGTATTGATGGTCATGCGTTATTAGCCAATCAAGCTGCTATAGATTTAGCTGGAGTTACTACAAAAACTACTTTTTCAGGTGGAGATATCCTTCAAAAAAACGGAAAACTTACTGGTGTTTTTATTGATAATCCGATGGACTTAATTGATAAAATAATTCCAAAACCTTCAAGAAAAACACAGATTCAAGCCCTAAAAGATGCGGAACAAATCAATTTCACGTATGGCTTAACAACAGTTGACGATGCTGGACTTTCTCGTGGAACCATTGAATTAATTGACAGTTTACAACAAACCGGCGATTTAAAAATTAGAATCTATGCCATGGTTTCTGCAAGCGAGGAGAATATAGATTACTATACCAAAAAAGGAATTATCAAAACAGACCGATTAAACGTTCGTTCATTTAAGGTTTATGCAGATGGTGCTTTGGGTTCACGAGGCGCAACACTAAAAGAGCCGTATAGCGACCAACACGAACATTATGGAGCAATGGTCACGCCTTTATCTAAAATTAAAGAATATGCTGAAAAAATAGCAGCATCCAAGTTTCAAATGAATGCACATGCTATTGGCGATTCAGCAAATTATGTGATGCTAAAAACCTATACAGAAGCTTTAAACGGAGAAAAAAACAGACGTTGGCGAATTGAACATGCACAAGTTATCAGTCCAAATGATTTTGATTACTTTGAAAATATTTTGCCTTCCGTACAACCTACACATGCTACTTCTGATATGTATTGGGCAAAAGACCGCTTAGGAGCTGAACGCCTAAAAGGCGCTTATGCCTATAAAGATCTACTAAACAAATATGGTAAAATTGCTTTAGGAACTGATTATCCTATCGAAAAAG
>JAOZLL010000124.1:3197-4684 GCA_029934835.1 Flavobacteriaceae bacterium
TATCTTTTGAATGGAAACCTCATTTAATTGTAAATGAATAGGTTCTTTTTCAACTAGCAATTCTAAATTAGATAAACCGTATACGCTTATAGAACTCTCTTTGTAAAAAATATTTTCGTTTTGATCACTTTTTACAAGACATATAAAATCAAAACTTCCTTTTTTACGAGCCACTACTCTAAAAGAAATGATAGCATCTGATTTCTGTAATAATTCTTCTGTTACAGAAAATTCATAGAGCTTCTGTTTTGGATTTTTTACTTCTTTACCTTCTAATTGAATTCCTGAAGTACTAATCTCTAATGATTTCGGTACTAAAATCTTAATTTTAATATTCTGATCTTTCTTAGCATCATAATTATTGAATATAAATTTAAAATCATTATTTAATGAATTGGGAGGATTGGCTTCAATAACAGGTTGAGTAATATAATTATCTACAAAAAGAGTATTTGGGAATTCAATTTCTACTTCTGTTTGAGAAAAAAGAGTTAAGGGTAAAAAAAAGTAGACTAAAACAATTTTAAAAAATACTTGCATGATTCTTATATTTTATAGTGGTTAAAAACATACTATTCCAAACCTAAAACTTAGGAATCACAAAGATAAACCTATTTATTGTTTTGATACTGTTTTCATCAATTCTGTTAAGGTGACTGGTAGTCAGAGTTGATACTTCTCTTTTGTTATAAAGTTTTTTGCTTATCGGTTGGACTATACCCAATAAGAGTTTCGAAGTAATTCTATTTCAGTTTATTACTAATTTTTGTTACTTGCATTCACTCTCAATTTATCCTCAAAACCCTTATTGGGTATAGCCTTTATTAAGCACTGTATTTTTATCTTACTTTTTTAATTCATCAATTAATGTATCCAATTTAATCGTCAGTTTAGAATTCAAACTGTTTAATTCATTTTGGATATTGCCTGTCGATTCAATTATTGTTGACTCCAATAACATTGGATTCAGTTCTTCAATTTGACTCCTTTCAATAGATACCGCAGAATTTAGTTGCTTGTTTGTATAGTAAATGGAATAAACTGTGGAGATAATAGAGACAACTATTGCACCAAATGCAAACCACGTAGCTATTAAAGAAGATTTCCTTGCACTTTTTAATTCTTCATGTTCAAGCAAATCAAAATACCCATGAGTTTCTAAATAAAAATGATGCTCCTGGCTAATTGGTCCGTTTGGATCATTACCTGATGGATATTCAGATGATATAAACTTTGCTGCAAAAAGTTGTCGTAATGCAAATTCTTGATAATCATATCCAAGTTTATTTAAATGACTTTCTAACTCGGAAAACAGGAGTGGAGTTCCAAGTTTACTTTTTCCAAACTTTAATACTGCTATATATAAATCATCTTTTTTGTTCATCTGTTTGATCTTGTGCCCAACATTAAGATAAATTTCCGTTTGAATGGACTTTATCAATTGATAAGCGAATTTCGACAAAAAAAATGATTAAATCAAGTTTTAT
>JAOZLL010000125.1 GCA_029934835.1 Flavobacteriaceae bacterium
ACAATTCTAGAAACCAAAATAAACCTGCAAATAATCAAAATAAGAATAAGCAGGAGAATCAAAAGGGCAAGAAACCGCAAGCTAATAAACCCAATCAGCAAACTAGAAATAAGCAAAATAATAAATCACAAGCAAAAAGACGTAATAACCCAAGAAACAAACCCAACAATAATAATCAAAATAATGCGTAAAACTGGAGTTTTATTAGTGGTTTTGTGGTTGATACAATCTTGTCAGTCTGATATGGTCTTTAATGAATATCAGAAAATTACCAAAGCTGAATGGGCTCAAAATCACATTGTAGAATTTGAAATAGCCATGCAAGATAGTATTATACCCTATAATATATTTATCAATTTGCGGAATACAAAAGACTATGAGTTTAGTAACTTGTTTTTAATAACCCAAATGACTTTTCCGAATCAAACAATAGTTGTCGATACACTAGAATATGAGATGACTGATGTTAATGGACGTTTTTTAGGAAGTGGTTTTTCAGATATAAAAGAAAATAAATTATTTTACAAAGAAAATATTCGCTTTCATCAAAAAGGAAAATACTTTTTACAAATACAACAAGCGATGAGAAAACGTAATGAAGTTTCAGGAATAAATCCATTACACGGTATTTCAGATATCGGAATTAGTATCGAAAAAGTAAAATAATTTCGTCAATTATTAGTTATTTATGCGTGCTATTTATGTACGCCAACGCTATAAACTTTAAAAAAATGACTAAAAACACAACAACCAACCCAAAATTTAAAAAATTTGCACGCTGGTTTTGGATTGCTATAATTTCAGGAGTAGCTTTTGTAGCATTATTATTTTTATTAGCTGGAATCGGAACTTTTGGTAAACTTCCCACTTTTGAAGAACTTGAGAATCCAGAAAACAATTTAGCTAGTGAGGTTATTTCTATTGATGATAAGACGCTAGGAAAATATGCTTATGAAAATCGTACACCTGTTCAGTACAAAGATTTACCCTCGAATTTAGTAGAAGCATTAGTAGCCACAGAAGATGAACGTTTTTACAATCATTCTGGAATGGATGCCAAGGGAACACTTCGAGCAGTGTTAAAAATGGGAAAAGGAGGTGGCGCAAGTACGATTACACAACAATTAGCAAAAATGCTTTTTACAAGAAAAGCTTCTGGAAATATTTTTAAACGGATTATTCAAAAAATAAAGGAGATTATTATAGCGGTAAGGCTAGAACGTAATTATTCTAAACACGAAATAATCACCATGTACCTCAATAAATATGATTTTTTAAATCAAGCTATCGGGATTCGCTCTGCATCACGAATCTATTTTGGAAAAGAACCTAAAGATTTAAAAATTGAAGAATCTGCTATGTTGATTGGGATGCTTAAAAACTCATCCTATTTTAATCCATTACGACGAGAAAAACTAGTTAAACAACGTCGAAATGTGGTGTTAAAACAAATGACCAGAAGTAAATTTTTAACAGAGAAATGGAAAGATTCTTTGCAACAAAGAGAACTTGGTTTAAATGTTCATCGTGAAAGTCATAGCGATGGTTTGGCAACCTATTTTAGGGAATATTTGAGGGACTATATGAAATCATGGATTAAAGATAATCCAAAACCTGATGGCTCTGAATATGATTTATACCGAGATGGTTTAAAAATATATGTTACTATAGATTCTCGTATGCAAAAATACGCTGAAGAAGCTGTACAAGAACACATGGCAAACCTACAGCGATCCTTTTTAAAAGAACATAAAACAAATAAAAATGCTCCTTTTTATTTTACAAAATTAACGAGAAGAGAAACACAAAAAGAGATTACTAAAATATTGAATTCTGCCATGCATCGATCAGAACGTTGGCGTAAAATGAAAAAAGTAGGCAAAAAAGAAAAAGAAATTATAGCTTCTTTTAACGAGAAAGTAAAAATGAAAATCTTTTCATATAAAGGTGATATTGATACCATTATGACACCGAAAGATTCCATTCGATACTACAAACATTTCTTACGTGCTGGTTTCTTGTCAATTGAACCACAAACAGGACACATTAAAGCTTGGGTTGGTGGTACCGATTATAAGCATTTTCAATATGATGCCGTAAAACAACAAAAACGTCAAGTAGGTTCAACCTTCAAACCTTTTGTATATGCAACAGCAATTAACCAGTTAAAAAAATCTCCTTGCGACAAATATCCAAATACTTTATACACGATTCCTAAAGAAAAATATGGAATGGAGGATGACTGGACACCTAAAAATGCTGGTGAATCTTATGGAGGTGAACGTACATTAAGAAATGCACTAGCAAACTCAATAAATGTAATTACTGCTCGTTTAATTGACGAAGTTGGTCCTATAAACGTAGCCAATTTAGCCAAACGTGCCGGTATTGAATCTGAAATTCAAGCAAACCCGTCTATTGCATTGGGAGCCTTAGACTTAAGTTTGTACGAAATGGTCGGTGCATATACCAATTTACCAAACAAAGGGCAACGTGTTGAGCAAAATATGTTATTACGTATTGAAGATAAAAATGGAACGGTTTTACAAGAGTTTGTACCTAAAACAAATGAAGTTTTAAGTGAAGAATCCGCCTATGTCATGTTAGACTTAATGAAAGGAGTTACAAAAAACGGTTCAGGTGCTCGATTAAAAAGTGGTTGGACGGCAAATCCTGATAAGATTATAACAGGCTTTCCTTATCTATTTACAAATCCTATTGCCGGTAAGACGGGTACTACACAAAATCAATCTGATGGTTGGTTTATGGGTATTGTCCCTAATTTAGTGAGTGGCGCTTGGGTTGGTGGTGAGGATAGGTCAACACATTTTTATGGAATTTCAAAAGGGCAAGGCGCCTCCATGGCATTACCAATATGGGCATTGTATATGAAAAAGTGTTATGCAGATAAAACGTTACATATTAGTGATAAAGATTTTGTAAAACCCGCGAATATAAGTATCGAACTAGATTGTGATAAAGCTACTGATGAAGGACAAGAAGGTGACAAACCTATTGAGGATGAAGATATGCCAATAGAGTTTTAATAATCCTTTTCTCACAAAGTCTCAGATGGCTGAAGTGAGGTGACTTTGGAAGTTTTATTAAGCACTATATATCACTAAACATTCCTAACAGGTATTACCCCTGTAAGGTCTTCTCATAAATCAGTGACACCATGACTTTGAGTCACGGTGTCACTAAAACACCTTTACTGAATGCAACATGCCAAATGGCAACCCAGCCAAAAATCAATTGAAAAAACAAATATATTCCAAAACATGAAAGCCTTAGGCTTTGATGATTACACCCAATTTTGGCAATGGTCTGTTGATAATAAAGAGGCATTTTGGGAAAGAACAATCCAAAATTTGGATATTCCATTTCATAAAGAACCAACTCAAATTTTAAATCTTTCTAAAGGAGTTACCCAAGCACAATGGTTATTTGGTGCCAAAATGAATATAGCAGACGCTTGTCTGAACCATACTCCGCAAACAACGGCGATTGTGTATCAAAAAGAAGGTGGGGAAATTCAAAAAATAAGTTATCAAAATTTAGAAAAATTAGTAAACCAAATTGCCAATTCCCTACAAAAGCAAGGTTTGAAAAAAGGAGACATTATAGCTATTGATATGCCAATGACTGTAGAAGCAGTAGCCATTTATTTGGCGGGTATCAAAACTGGAATTCCTGTAGCAACTATTGCAGACAGTTTTACACCAAAAGAAATTGCGGTTCGTTTACAGATCACCCAACCTAAATTGGTTTTTACGCAAGACGTACAGTTACGTACAGGAAAAACTTTACCGTTATACGAAAAATTAGTCCAGGCAGATGCACCCAAAACTATTGTGATTCCTGTGGTTGAGAAATCAATATCTTTACGTGAAACAGATGTTTTTTGGAATGATTTTTTAGTTAGTAAAACCGAATTTCAATCTGTTTCTTGTAATCCTGATGATACAATGACTATTCTTTTTTCATCGGGAACAACAGGAGAACCCAAAGCCATTCCTTGGACACATACCACACCGATAAAAAGTGCATCAGACGGCTATTATCACCAAGATATTCACTCAGGTGATGTTGTAGCATGGCCTACAAATCTAGGTTGGATGATGGGACCTTGGCTCGTTTTTGCTTCTTTGATGAATAAGGCTACAATGGCGTTATTTTATGGTGCACCCATAGGTGCAGAATTTGGAGAATTTGTACAAAATGCAAAAGTTACGATGCTTGGATTAGTGCCAAGTATTGTCAAACATTGGAAAAACACCGAATGTATGGAAGCTTTTGATTGGAGTACCATAAAGTGTTTTAGTTCCACAGGTGAAGTATCTAACCTAATAGATTATGAGTATTTAATGGAATTGGCAAATCATAAACCCATTATTGAATATTGTGGTGGTACCGAAATAGGTGGTGGCTATGTTACCAGCACTTTGGTACAAACCAATATTCCAAGTACTTTTTCCACACAAGCTTTAGGAGGTGAATTTCTTTTATTAGATGAAAATAATAAAGAAAATG
>JAOZLL010000126.1 GCA_029934835.1 Flavobacteriaceae bacterium
GATGAACAACTAAACGAATAAACATATAACAAATGAACGAACGAAGTCTTTTCAACCTAAGTTGTCCCATGCCAAAATTCGATTTTGATATCATCACTTTGGCACATGGTAGTGGCGGATTATTAACCAATAAATTATTAGAAAGTGGTGTTTTTGATTTGTTACAAAACAAAGAATTAGACAAACATCATGATGGAGCCGTATTAGAGTTTAATGGAAAAGTTGCCTTTTCAACAGATAGTTTTGTAGTTTCTCCCATATTTTTCCCTGGTGGAGATATTGGTGATTTAGCGATAAATGGAACCGTAAATGATGTTGCCATGTGTGGTGGAATTCCACAATACTTATCCTTAGGTTTTATCATTGAAGAAGGTTTACCCATGAAAGAATTTTGGGATATTTTGGTATCTATAAAATATGCTGCTGAAAAAACTGGAGTTAAAATCGTGACAGGAGATACTAAAGTAGTTGACAAAGGTAAAGGTGATAAGATTTTTATTAATACTACAGGTATTGGAAAATTACACCCAAAAGCAGCTATTGATATTCAGCATATTCAAGAAGGTGATAAATTAATTGTAAGTGATAACATTGCCACACACGGAACAGCCATCTTATCGGTAAGAGAAGGATTAGAATTTGAAACTAGTATAGAAAGTGACACCCGTGGTTTAGGACATATTACACTTCAATTATTAGATAAATTTGGAACAGATATTCATCTTTTTCGAGATCCAACAAGAGGTGGCGTAGCGGCAACTTTAAATGAAATTGCAACAGAAACAAACCTTGGAATTGTATTACAAGATCAAGATTTACCTATTGACTCGCAAGTTGCTGCCGCTTGTGAAATATTAGGATTAGATCCGTTATATTCGGCAAACGAAGGTATTTTTATGGCATTTGTATCTGAGGAGATTGCTGATGATGTAATTACATTGTTGCATACTTTTGAGGAATCAAAAAATGCAGCTATTATTGGTGAAGTAGTAGACGATCATCAAGGAAAAGTTTTGATAACAAACCCAATGGGAGGAAAGCGAGTTGTACACATGCCAATTGGTGAACAATTACCACGAATTTGTTAAACTTTTAATGTCATTCTGAACATAGTGAAGAATCTTATAAAATAACCGTTCACAATTAGTAAATCAGTCATAAGTATTATTTATGGAAACACTAAATATTTCTTTGCACATTAGCACTTTAGCGGTGAATATCAATTTTCCTATCATCATAGGAATGACTGCAGCCATAGTTCATGTTTTAATGGGACCCGATCATCTAGCAGCTGTAACTCCGCTTGTATTAGACACACAAAAAAGACATTGGCGTATCGGTTTTTTATGGGGTACAGGTCATATTATTGGGATGTTGTTAATTGGTGTTTTATTCTATTTCTTTAAAGATTTTATTCCTGTTGAAGCAATTTCAACTTATAGTGAACAATTTGTAGGAATTATATTAATTGGATTGGGAATTTGGGCTTTTTATCGTATTAAAAATAAAAAATCAAACCATAAACATCCTCATTTTCATGATAAAAATGGAAAAGGTTCTATGGTACACATTCATAATCATAAACATGAAGTTCTAGATCATACACATACACATGAAAAACAAATCAAACAGAAAAATCTAACGGCACTTTCAGTTGGAGTTATTCATGGTTTTGCCGGTATTGCACATTTTGTGTTACTGTTACCTGTATTGGGTTTTGCAACTAAAATAGAATCCTTACAGTATATTATTGGCTTTGCTATTGGTATCTTAACGGCTATGATTGGATATACGCTTGTTTTAGGAAAGCTTAATAATAAACATCCTGAAAATCATTCGAAACCCCTATATACTAATTTACAATTTTGGGGTGGTTTGGTAGCGATAATAGTAGGTGTTTATTGGATTTCAATCAACCTAAACTAAAAATAATAATTAATGATGATGGTGTCCTCCACCACAATTACAAGAAGTATGACTTTTATGGTTACTTACAGGAGCAAAAGCTTCTAAAGTACCTTCAATTAACTTTTTAATTGCAGTCTCTGGATCTGTTTCTTGAATGGAATATACGGTAACATTTTGAGTAGCTAATCTAACAACAGCACTTTGTCCCATACTTTCAGTTAGAATGATATCCATATCATAAAGGTAATTATGTGGGTTTGTAGATGGATCATCTTGAAACGTATGATGTAAAGTTTCATTTTTTGCCAAATCAATTAACTCTTTTTCAAAGTTACCTTCAGTATCAATGGTATAGATATAGAAATGACGGCATTTTCCAGCATGACCAGTTATTGTTTTTTTATTTTGGGAAGTAACGGCTACTTTAGTATTCATAAATTGTTTTTCTAAATTACACTACAAAAGTACTATTAAATTACCAAAACCTGTGTAATATAAATTACCTTATCACGAGTGTTCAAGCTCTGTCTTAAGAAGTTCGCTAATTGCTTGGAACTATTATATTAACACTAATTTATTTCCTCACTTTGTATTATAATACCTTATTTTCATAGGATTTTAAATTACCACTTATTTCAAATTTTATTTGAGTATTTTTTTCAGATTTACAAGAAAACAAAAGAAGTCCGATTGAAAGGACGTAAATTAAGTGTGTTCTTTTTAAATTCTTACAGTGGATTAAACAATTATTGTAGTACCTGATGCACCTACTTCTTCGTTGTCAAAGTAAAAATCAATTCGTCCTAAATTGATTCCTGCCCAACCAACTTGATTCACAAGCATATTCTTACCGTTAACATTTTTTGTGACTGTGGGTTTTTTTAAAAAAGTATGTGTATGTCCACCAATGATTAAATCTATTCCTTTTGTTAAGGAGGCCAGCTTTAAATCAGAAATTTTATTAGTGTTTGTTTTGTAATGATAACCCAAATGTGAAAGACAAATAACTAAATCACATTTTTCTTCTTCGTTTAGAATATGACTCATATCTTGAGCAATAGTTACGGGGTCATTATATTTTGTTTCTTTATACATTTTGTTGTTTACTAAACCTTCTAACTCTATTCCGAGTCCAAAAACACCTATCCGAATTCCATCTTTCACAAAGACTTTATAGGGTTTGATATGTGTGTCTAGAATAGTGTTTTTAAAATCATAATTTGCAGATAAAAAGTCAAAAGAGGCATGAGGTAGTTGTTTGTATAAACCTTCAATACTATTATCAAAATCATGATTACCGATAGTGGCAGCATCATATTTTAATAGACTCATTAATTTAAATTCTAATTCACCTCCATAAAAATTAAAATAGGGAGTTCCTTGAAAAATATCACCAGCATCTAATAATAAGGTATTTGGGTTTTCTTGACGAATACTATTTACTAAAGTTGCTCGTCTAGCAAAACCACCCATATTTGGGTATTTCTTGTCATAAGATGGAAATGCTTCTATATGACTATGAACATCATTAGTATGAAGAATTGTAATATGTTTTGCAGTTGACTTGTTAAAAGATTGTAAGGACAGGCTTCCTATACCTAAAAATGCTGCTGTAGCTCCTGATTGTTGTATGAATTTTCGTCTGTTCATGAGTAGTTCTTATTTTTTTTATTGCCTTTTTACTTTCAACTTTCAACTTTCACCTCCTAATACGTCCATCTTCTTTTGCATAAATAGTATCTATAGCATCTAATTCATCAATAATTGCTGTTCTAATTTTATAATCTAGATTTACTAGGCTTACAGGATCTTTAAAGAAATTCATGTGATTACCACCGTTTTGCAAGTAATCAGAAGTTAACACAAAATAAGTTTTATTTTCATCAAATTCTTTTCCGTTTATTTTGGCTGATAGTATTTTTTTCTCTTTACACTGTAGTTGTAAATGTTTTGAAAAAGGATGGGCACTACCAGCTCTAGCAATATATTCAAGTAATTCTTGTATTTTTTTATAACTTAGTTCCACTACGACCATATTGTTTTCAAAAGGCATGAGTTCATAAGCGTTTCCTGTAGTAACATTTCCTTGAGGAATACTTGCGCGGATTCCTCCGAAATTGAGTAATACAAAATCTATATTTTTATTGGTCCGTTTCTTAAAAACCGGATTTCCCCGTGTATAGCACAAATCTGCCATAAAGTTACCAATAGCAGTTTCTGTTTTTTCTCTATCCTTGTATAAATCGGTAGGTGAATAGGCCAAAACTAGATTCATTTCAGCTTCTACACTTTTTTTAAAAGGAGAAATAAGTTCGTTAACAACTGAATCTGCAACGATTTCTGCTTCAATAGGAAGTTGTTTTCCTTCAATTCTTTGGAGGCTAAAAGGTTCATTTTTACAAGAAATAAAAATGAGTAGAATAATACTGAGTCTAATAAAATATTTCATTGATTTTAACGTATGTTTAAAGCTACAACAGCAGCTATTTTAATAATTTTGAGTAGCTTTGTTGATTCAACAAATAACGTGTAAATATATAGTTTTTTAATGGGAATCCAACAATTTTTTATAGACAAAAAGATCAAGGAAGCAGCTACTAAGGCAAAAAAAA
>JAOZLL010000127.1 GCA_029934835.1 Flavobacteriaceae bacterium
ATGAAACAAACTATTCCTACTAGAGTAATTTCTGATAAAAATGGAAAAGTAACTGGTTTAGAATATCTAAAAGCAGAAATGGTTGCAGAAGAAGGTGCAAGACCAAGACCAGTCGCTATCGAAGGTAGTGAAACCATTATTGAATGTGATAGTATTATTGCTGCCATTGGTCAACAAGCAGACTTTAGTTTACTACCTAAAGAAATAGCTGACAAATTAGAAATGAACAGAGGTAAAGTTGTAATAGACGACAATAGAAAGACTTCTATTCCAAAATTATATGCTGGAGGAGATGCAACACGTTACGGAAATGTAGATGCTATTTCTGCAATAGCCGATGGTTATTATGCAACACTTGGAATTGATAAAATGTTGATGGGAAAATAATTCAAATTTATACCATAACTTGACAAACTGCCATATTTACATCATTTATTATTGGTGTAAATATGGCTTTTTCTTTGTAATTTAGTGCATTAATATTTTTAATTGAATGAACACTTCAAAACGTATTATTTCTGTTGATATTTTTAGGGGAATGACCATCGCCTTAATGATTTTAGTAAACAATCCCGGTACTTGGGCAAATATTTATTCTCCATTTCGTCATGCTGATTGGCATGGCTGTACTCCTACCGATTTGGTCTTTCCTTTTTTCCTATTTATTGTCGGGACTTCTATTGTATTAGCCTATCATTCTAAAAAAGAGAAAAAAGATTTTAGCGTGTATTCTAAAATTACGATAAGAAGTCTTAAACTAATCGCTTTAGGACTTATTCTTGCAGGATTTTTATTGGAATTTCCATTTTTTAAATCTATTTCAAACCTGCGATTTCCAGGAGTTTTACAACGTATTGGTTTAGTATTTTTCATAGCTGCTCTCCTATTCTTACAAAGCAATTGGAAAACTTTATTAGTTACATTTATTTTTATTTTGATTGGCTATTGGTTATTGATGACACAAATTCCAATCAACGGCGAAATGCCTTTACTTACAAAAGAGTCTAATCTAGCCGCTTATCTCGACTTAAAAATCCTCACACAAAACCATATTTGGAAACCAGAATATGATCCCGAAGGTCTACTAAGTACAATACCAGCAATAGCAACAGCAATAATGGGTATGTTCTTAGGACTAGTATTAAAAAGTAGAAACCTCTCTAAAAAGAAGCAACTCATTTATATTGTATTAATAGGTGTTATTAGCTTAATAGTTGGAAGTCTTTGGGGAAAATATTTTCCTATAAATAAAGCATTATGGACAAGTAGCTATGTATTGTATTCAGGAGGATTGGCTTTTTTAGTGTATGGATTTATATTTTATATTTCAGATATAGTAGGATATCAAAAATGGGGAAAAGCCTCTGTATATTACGGTTCTAATGCTATTACTATTTTCTTTCTATCAAGCTTTATTGCAAAATCCTTTTACATCATTAAACTTTCTAACGGAAAAAGTATTCATTCAAACCTATATAATTATTTATTTAGTTCATGGATTGATAATCCTAAGTTAAGTTCTTTAATTTACGCAATTACTATTATTGCATTTTATTACTTATTAGCAAGATTCCTTTACAAAAAGAAAATTTTTATTAAAGTATAAATTCTTAAATTTGCCCAATGAATTTTTCATCTAAATTATTAGAAAAGGCAGTCGACGAAATCTCACAGTTACCGGGCATTGGCAAACGTACTGCTTTGCGCTTAGTCTTACATTTATTAAACAGACCAAAAAACCAAACTTTACAACTCACAGATGCCTTAAATAGTTTAGTTGAAAATATTAATTTCTGTCAAAACTGTCATAATATATCTGATAGTGAAATTTGCGAAATATGTTCCAACCCAAAAAGAAATAGTAATATTGTTTGTGTAGTTGAAGATGTTCGAGATGTTATGGCAATAGAAAATACGGCTCAATTTCAAGGACATTATCATGTTTTAGGTGGTAAAATATCGCCAATAGAAGGTATTGGACCACATAACCTAAACATAGAAAGTTTGGTTAGAAAAGTCAAGGAAAATCAAATAAATGAATTGATTTTCGCCACTAGTTCAACTATAGAAGGTGACACAACTAACTTCTATATTTTCAAACAGTTAGAAGGCTTAAATATAACAATAACTACTATTGCTCGTGGAATTTCAGTAGGAGATGAACTAGAATATGCTGATGAAATTACTTTAGGTAGAAGTATAATAAATCGTATTCCGTTTGAAAATTCGTTGAAAAGATAAAAAATGAGTTGAAAGTAAAAGTAGTAAGTAAGTAAGTAAGTAAGTAAGTAAGTAAGAAGTGCAATTATCCGTAATCATAGTAAATTATAATGTTCGCTACTTTTTAGAGCAATGTTTATTAAGTGTACAAGCAGCCTTAAGAGGTATTGAGGGTGAAATTATTGTAGTAGATAATGTTTCGCAAGACGGAAGTAGTAAAATGATTAAAGAAAGTTTTCCTGAGGTAATTCTTATTGAAAACAAAGAAAATGTTGGCTTCTCAAAAGCAAACAATCAAGGAGTTGCCGTAGCAAAAGGAAAATATGTACTCATTTTAAATCCCGATACGATAGTTGGAGAAGACACTTTTTCTAAAATCTTAAATTTCGCCGAACAAAAACAAAATCTAGGAATAGTAGGTGTTAAATTAGTTGATGGTACTGGAAACTTTTTACCAGAAAGCAAACGTGGATTACCCACTCCAAAAGTTGCTTTTAATAAAATGTTTGGAATCACTAATCCCACTAAAGGAAAATACTATGCAACGCACCTTAAGGAAGAGGAAACAGGTAAAGTCGATATTTTCGTAGGTGCCTTTATGCTTATCAAAAAAGCTATTTATAACGAAGTCGGTGGTTTTGATGAAGACTATTTTATGTTTGGTGAGGACATAGATTTAAGCTATAAAATACTAAAAAAAGGCTATCAAAACTATTATTATCCCAAAACACAAATCATTCATTATAAAGGAGAAAGCACAGCAAAAGACATAAAGTATCTGAATAACTTTTATGGAGCAATGCGTATTTTCTATAAAAAACATTTTAAACTAAATGTATTTTATGATTTTAGTATGAATATGGGAATTTATTTCTGGAAATGGCTAAAATATTTTCAAGTTAAAAAAATACAGAGGCCCTCTACTCCACCAAAAAATATACTCTATATTGGAAGTGAAAACACTATCTATGAAAGTCTCCTAAAACACTATTCGAAAAGTAAAATCTATCTTTTTGCAGTTTGTGAAACAAGGGTTATATCTAAATATGACGACCTTGATAAAATAGAAAATGAAATTAAAGCAAAACAAATTGATGAGATTGTATTTGATAATCAATCCAATGACTTTTCTAAGATTATTTTTTATATGACTTCACTAAAAAACAAGGGATTAAATTTTAAAATTAGGCCTAAAAACACATATTTTATCATTGGTAGTAATGATAAAGATGGAAAGGGTGAAGTTATTCAACTTAGTATTCAATCCGAATCCTAACATCAACCGCAATAACACTTGTCTCATTTGCCATCAACGGATTAATATCAAATTCAGCTATTTCGGGTAAATATGTCACCAAATCAGATACTTTTTGAATAATTTCAGCAAATTGCGATAGGTTAACTCCTTCTTTTCCGCGATAGCCTTTTAATATTGGATAAGCATTTAGGTTTTGAATCATTCCTTCAATTTCGGAATTGCTCAAAGGAGCCAAACCTATTTGAACATCCTTTAAAATTTCAATTAATATACCACCTAAACCGCAGACAATAGTATGTCCGAAATTATCTTCTTTTTTTGCTCCGACATACAATTCCATTCCCGTAATCATGGGTTGTATTAAAACACCTGTAGCTTCGGGTATTTGCTTGATTTCTTTGAAGTTAAGTAGTAATTCTGATTTATTTTTAATGTTTAAACGTACACCACCAACATCTGTCTTATGAACGGGTCCAATTACTTTTATCACAACTGGATAGCTTAGTGTATTTTCAATCAAAAGCAAATCTTTTTCTGAAACAACAACATTTTCAACAACACGCGAAATCCCAATCACATCAAAGAGTTTTTGTATAATTACTGGCTCTAAATAACCTGATTTTTGATTGACAAGGATATTTTTAAGTTCTTTTCTTTTAGTGTCATCTAATGTAGCCTTACTTATCTCAGCTAGCTTTAATTTTGATGTTTTAACCAAAGCTTTTCCAAATAAAACCTCATCAAAAAAGGCGAAATTACCTTTTTTAACAAATTCATCTATTTCATCAGCTACATTAACAACAGAAGGTAAAATAGGATAAATTGGTTTTTTAGCAGATTTCATCTTTTGATGTAAGACTTCATAAACTTCGGATACATCAAACAAGCCTGGGCTTCCAAAAATGACAACCATCGCATCTATTTCATCAAAATAGGTATCACAGTAATCTATAATTGTTCCTAGTTGTTCTGCTGTTCCTGTAGCCAAAAAATCTATAGGATTGGCAACTGATGAACCTGGATATAGTTTTTCTTGTAATT
>JAOZLL010000128.1:0-2494 GCA_029934835.1 Flavobacteriaceae bacterium
AGTTTTGGCAGTTTTAAGGTCTTAGATTATAATATTGAACAACAATTTACTACTGCTAACAAGTCTAAACTTGAAATATTAGCACGACAAACTGGCGGAAAAATTGGATATATAAACGAACTAGATATTTTATTAGAAAACATTCAAAATAATCCTCAATATACTAGTATTCAAAAAAGTAAAATAGTAAGCACGGCATTAATAGATTTTAGATGGTTATTAGCTTTTATAGTAGTATCTTTGTCATTAGAATGGTTTATTAGAAAATACAAAGGACTTGTTTAGAAAACAGAGAAATATCTTTCTTATAAACTTAAAGAAACACTTTATTGAAATATAAATAAATTACTGATTAACAATTAATTAAATAATTATACACTTACTAAATAAACAAATTATGACCACAAGACGACAACCCGAATTTCAATTACCAAAAACTTCCTTTCTATTTATTGTAGTGGGAATTTTTTTACTATTTATATTACTAAAATCTGCGGTTACCATTGATGCTGGTGAAGGAGGCGTTTTATGGAAACGTTTTGCTGGTGGTGTAGTAACTGACAAACCTTCAATGGGTGAAGGGTTTCATATCGTTGCTCCTTGGAACGAAGTACAAGTGTATGAATTACGTCAACAAGAATATTATGATAAAATGAAGGTATTATCTTCAAATGGACTTGACATTGAGTTAGATGCAACTATTTGGTATCAACCCGAAGAAAAAAACTTAGGAATTTTACACAAAACAAAAGGAACTAGTTACTTAGAAAGATTGGTAAAACCTGCTTTGCGTTCTGCCACAAGAGAAGTTGTAGGTAGATATACACCTGAAGAAATATATTCTTCTAAAAGAGGCGTTATCCAGGATGAGATTTTGATAGAAATTAAGAAAATTTTAGAAAATCAATTTGTTCAAGTGAATAAGGTATTGGTTCGTGATGTTACACTTCCTCCAACTATTAAATCGGCAATTGAACGTAAATTAAAACAAGAACAAGAAGCTTTAGAATATGAATTTCGCTTGGTAAAAGCCTCTAAAGAAGCCGAAAAAGTAAGAATAGATGCACAAGGTAAAGCAGATGCAAACCGTATATTAAGTGCTTCACTAACTGAAAAAATTTTAAAAGATAAAGGAATAGAGGCTACTTTAAAACTGTCGGAATCTCCAAATTCTAAAGTGGTTATCGTCGGTGGAAAAGATGGTTTGCCTTTGATTTTAGGAAATAATTAGAATACTCATCTCGACTTCGATTGATGTCTTATAAATAGGTAAGTGGCGAATAATATAGAAATGTACACCGAGTGAAGCCGAGGTGTAATAACTAAAAAATTATTTATTATTAACACACTTTGCGCCTTTGTGCCTTAGTGGTAAAAGTTTAGAATAATGAAAATACTAGCAAATGATGGAATTGCTCAAGCAGGTATTGATGCTTTAGAAGCAGTAGGTTACGAAGTAATCACAAACAACGTCCCACAAGATCAATTAGAGAAATACATCAATGAAAACGCTATTGATGTTATCTTAGTTAGGAGTGCCACACAAGTACGCTCTGAGTTAATAGATGCCTGTCCTTCTATAAAAATCATTGGTAGAGGTGGCGTTGGTATGGATAATATTGATGTAGACTATGCTCGTGAACAAGGTTTACATGTCATAAATACACCAGCTGCCTCATCACATTCAGTTGCTGAATTGGTTTTTGCACATTTCTTTGGTATGGCACGTTTTTTACATGATTCTAATAGAAATATGCCATTAGAAGGTGAAAATAACTTTAAAGGATTAAAAAAATCCTATGCTAAAGGAACTGAATTACTGGGAAAAACTCTAGGAATTATTGGTTTTGGACGAATAGGTCAAGAAACTGCCAAAATAGGATTAGGATTAGGAATGAAAGTAGTAGCTTTTGATCCATTTATTAAAGAGCAAACACTAAGTTTAGACTTTTTTGATGGACAAAAAGTAGATTTTACGATCAAAACAATTTCTAAAGAAGAAGTCCTAAAACAAACTGATTTTTTAAGTTTACATGTACCTGCTCAAGATGAGTACATAATTTCTGATAAGGAAATAGCATCTATGAAACAAGGAGCATTTATAGTTAATGCAGCAAGAGGTGGAGTTGTTAACGAAGTTGCATTGGTTAGTGCATTAGACAACAATAAATTAAGTGCAGCAGCTTTAGATGTATTTGAGAAAGAACCTACACCAGAAGTACAGTTATTGATGAATCCATATCTATCTTTAACACCACATATTGGCGGAGCAACTGTAGAAGCACAAAGCCGTATTGGTACAGAGTTAGCTTCACAAATTATTAGTTTTTTTAAAGAACAATAATTTGAATATTTGAAAATGTATTGATTTAAAAATTAGATAATAATCAATATAATCAACTACACAAATCAACAACTAAACAAATACACATAACCACAATGGCAATAATAAAACCCTTTAAAGGACTTAGACCTCCTAAAGAATTAGCTAAAA
>JAOZLL010000128.1:2594-4491 GCA_029934835.1 Flavobacteriaceae bacterium
ATGGCAATAATAAAACCCTTTAAAGGACTTAGACCTCCTAAAGAATTAGCTAAAACATTAGCTTGTTTACCTTATGATGTGATGAATTCACAAGAAGCCAAAAAAATGGCAGAAGGTAAACCAGAATCCTTATTACAAATTACACGTGCTGAAATCTGCTTTGATGATTCAATTGATTCACATAGTGATACAGTTTATAATAGATCTGTTGCCAATTTTAATGATTTTCAAAAAAAAGGATATTTAACTGATGACAAGGATCCTCATTACTACATCTATGCACAGACTATGAATGGGAAAACCCAATACGGTATTGTTGGTGCAGCAGCTTGTGCAGATTATGAAAATGGTATAATTAAGAAACACGAATTGACGCGCCCTGATAAGGAAGAAGATAGAAAAGTATTAACTAATTATCTAAATGCGAATATTGAGCCTGTTTTCTTTACGTACAGAGCAGTTCCTGAAATTGATAAAATAGTTAGTAATATTGTTCTTAACAAAGCTCCTGAGTATGATTTTACAGCTGAAGATGGATTTGGACATCATTTTTGGGTAATTGATAACGCAGAAATAAATAAAGAACTAGAAAATTTATTTCAGAATAAAGTTCCTTTTACTTATGTTGCCGATGGACATCACAGAACAGCTGCCGCTGCAGGAATAGGAGCAGATAGAACCAAAGCAAACCCAAATCATACTGGTAATGAATCCTATAATTATTTTATGGCAGTTCATTTTCCAGATAATCAATTACAAATCATTGACTACAATCGTGTGGTAAAAGATTTAAACGGATTAAGTACAGCAGCATTTTTAGATAAAATCAAAAACAGTTTTAAAATTACTAGTGAAAGTACATCAATTATTAAACCGAGTAAATTACATGATTTTTCCATGTATTTAGATGGTAAATGGTATGCTTTAACGGCTAATTCAGACACTTTTGATGATAATAGCCCTATCGGAAGTTTAGATGTCAGTGTTTTATCAAAACATATTCTGGAACCTATATTAGATATCAAAGACTTACGAACGGATACCCGTATTGAGTTTGTAGGAGGAATTAGAGGTCTAGGTGAATTGAGTAAACGAGTTGATAACGGTGAGATGGCTGTAGCTTTTGCTTTGTTTCCAGTAAGTATGCATCAATTAATGCATATAGCTGACACGGGTAATATTATGCCACCAAAAGTTACTTGGTTTGAACCTAAATTACGTTCTGGCTTAGTGATTCACAAGATTTGATTAAAATCATGCAAATAAAACAAAACCTACATACCTTAAAAGAAAGTATCCCAAAGCACGTTTCTTTAGTTGCTGTTTCTAAAACCAAATCTAATGCTGCTATCATGGAAGCCTATGATGCTGGTCAGCGTGAATTTGGTGAAAATAAAGTACAGGAAATGGTTGCCAAGTATGAGGAATTACCAAAAGATATTCATTGGCACATGATTGGGCATTTACAACGTAACAAAATCAAATATATGGCCGATTTTGTACATTTGATTCACGGAGTAGATAGCTTAAAACTACTAAAAGAAATAGACAAACAAGCCAAAAAACACAACAGGATTATCAACTGTCTTTTACAAGCAAAAATTGCTCAAGAGGATACTAAATTTGGAATGAACTTTTCTGATATTAAAGCTTTAATAGATAACATTGAATATGCTCAGCTTCAGAATATTAAGATAACTGGATTAATGGGAATGGCTAGTTTTTCAGAGGATAACAATCAAGTAAGAAATGAGTTTAAAACACTCCATAATTTTTTTAATGAATTAAGAAAAAAACCAGAAACTACTAACCTAAAACTAGAAACTATTTCAATGGGAATGAGTGGTGATTATAAAATAGCTATAGAAGAAGGAACCACAATGGTACGAGTAGGAAG
>JAOZLL010000129.1 GCA_029934835.1 Flavobacteriaceae bacterium
CTTGTGATTCCTCACGCAAAAATACAAATTGAAAGCAATTCACAACCGTTATCCGCAAAAAATAGAATGAAAGTGAGCTAAAGCAATTCACAACTATTTTGTAAATTTGAAAAACGCTTCTCGGGTAACTCCTTGATTACGTTAAAA
The DNA here is from genome assembly GCA_029934835.1 of Flavobacteriaceae bacterium. Classification (GTDB taxonomy): domain Bacteria; phylum Bacteroidota; class Bacteroidia; order Flavobacteriales; family Flavobacteriaceae; genus DQTL01. The sequence goes on from JAOZLL010000129.1 coordinate 148, forward strand.
GGTAGAGATTTTTTATTCTTTACCTTTTTTAATGGAAATATATTTTGTAATAATTTTCCTTGTGATTCCTTATACAAATAGGAGTGATCTTAAGAAATATATTATGTGTGTTACACAATTTGTTTAGAACAACAAGTTCAGTAGAATAAAAAGCTAATACTCTTCTTCAGAAGTCTTACCATCGGCAATCTTTTTAGCAGATGAAGTTCCGATTCTTGATACGCCGAGTTTTATCATTTTTACGGCATCTTCATAATTACGAACACCACCAGCAGCCTTTATTGATAATGCGCCTGAGTTTTCTTTAATAATTTTCATACCTTTAAAAGTAGCTCCAACAGGTTTGTTATCAGTAGTTTTATAAAACCCTGTAGATGATTTTACAAAGACATCAGCATATTTTTCTTTATCAAAATTAGCTTCTACAACGTCGCGAATTAGAGCAGAAATATCGGCTATTTGTTTGTCAGTTAGCGCCGCTATTTCAATAATCCACTTTACTTTTTTATTATTATCTAAGCCTAACTTTGTACCTTTATAAACTTCATCTTTAACTAAATCAATAGCTCCATTTTTAAAAGCGGTATAGTTGATTACATAATCTAATTCATCGACATTATCATCAATAGCTTTTTGTGCTTCATCTAATTTATCTTGAATGCTTTTTGTTCCTTCATGAAACCCGATAACTGTTCCTACAACCACTTTTGAAGTGGCTTCAGCTATCATTTGTTTAGCTATTGTAACATACTCAGGACGAATCATAGCTAATACAAAATTATGATCAATACATTCTTGTACTAAATTTTTTACTTGTTGTACGGTTTCTTTTTCAGAGATACCAGCTTGCTCTGCAGTTTTAAGGTATGTAGAATCTAAGTGATTTTGTATTATTATATTCATATCTGTAAATTAAATTAGGATAGTGCAAAAATAAAAAAAACACCCCAAAAATTGGAGTGTTTTTACTGTTTTGTTAAAGAGAAGGCAATTATTTTACCACTTCTTCTACTTTTTTAGCTGCATCTTTAGCACCTTCTTTTACTGCTTCAACAGCTTTTTCTGTTTTTGCAGCAACTGAATCAGCTACTTTTTCAGCGCCTTCGGCTACTTTTTCAGCAGCATCTTTTGTTGCATCAACCGCATCAGTTGCAGTTTCTTTTACAGCTTCAGCTGTGTCACCAGCTGCATCTTTTACGTTTTCAACACCATCTTTTGCAGTGTCTTTTGCTTTTTTAGTTTCTTCACAAGAAGTCAAAAATAGACTTACCATTGCGATCATAAGCATTCCTTTGAGAACTTTCATAATTGAATTGTTTTAAGTTAATGATTTTCCTAAAACAAATTAACAACTATTTTTTTAAACAACAACTAGTGGAATATCGGAATTCACTGTTTGGTAACAAAAGTTACAACTTCTTTACTCTCAATGACTTTATAGGTTTTACCATCGGCAATACCATCTATCTTCGTAATAATAGTTTTTAAGCTTGTCAGGTTAGTATTATAGGTAAAATATCCAATACTATCATTAAAAGAGACTTTTGAGTAGCGAACACCTTTCATTTTAGAAATCTTAGATTCTATAGTTTTTGCACATCCTACTTCACAAGTCATACCACTTATGCCTAATTCAACACTTTTAAACTTGGATTCTGTTGAATTGTTTGAAGTATCTTTATTTTGGTTTGTATCACAAGAATAGAAACTAAGACTTAGTGTCAATAGTAAAGTGAATAGTTTGATTGTTTTCATGTGTCTAAATTTAAATTTTTTAATGGTGACACATGCTGTTCGCTATTAGTCCTTCCTTTGTGTGTCATAATCAAACCTGCTCGTTTCATGTGTCTAAATTATAATTTTTTATTGGTGACACATGCTGTTCGCTATTAGTCCTTCCTTTGTGTGTCATAATCAAACCTGCTCGTTTCATGGAATAGGTTTTGTTTTGCAAATCTATTATTTTTAAAATTAAATAAACGATATTTGTAATTAGTGTCTGTCAGAAAACAGGCAACTTTAATAAATTAAATTGTTTTTGATGAGATTTTTTACTTTTCCTCTATGAGTTGATGCCTAAGTATCAGCGATATAGATAAAAGTAAGGATATTGCAAGAAGGATAAATTTTAATGTGTTTTTTGATAGGCACTAATTATATGAAACACAAACAATTACGATGGTATTTTTTAGTGGGTTTAGCACTAGTTTGGGGCAGCTCATTTATTCTAATAAAACTAGCTTTAAATGGTCTAACACCTGTACAAGTAGGATCGCTTCGAATGATTATTTCTGGTTTATTTTTGGTTGCTATTGGATTTCACAAAATTAAACTTATTCGTAAACGTCATTGGAAATATATAATCTTTAATGCTGCCTTAGGTACTTTTATTCCTGTTTTTCTATTTGCTTTTGCGGTTGAAAATATCGATAGTAGTATTGTTGCAATCTTAAACTCTTTAACTCCATTAAACACTCTAATTCTTGGTTTTATGTTCTTTGGATTTTTGTTCCAAAAGAAACAAATCTTAGGGATATTTATAGGGACTCTAGGAACTCTTTATTTAATTATGCAGAGTGCTACACTTAACCCTGATGATAATTATTGGTATGCATTAGCCGTTATTATTGCGTCAATTGGTTATGCCCTAAATGTTAATATTCTTAAAAAATATTTAGCAGATTTAGATGCTACTTCTATTGCAGTTGGTAATTTTTTAATTGTATTAATTCCAGCCTTTATTGTATTAATAAATACGGGTTTTTTTCAACAAGATATAATAGGCACACCAGTACTTCCAGCCCTAGGCTATATGAGTATTCTAGCTATTCTTGGAACGGGAATTGCTAAAATATTTTTCAATAGACTGGTTCAAATATCTTCGCCAATTTTTGCTTCGTCAGTAACTTATTTAATACCTGTCGTTGCCTTAATTTGGGGTGTTTTTGATAGTGAGCAAATACATATTACTCAAATTCTTGCCGGTTTGTTGATTCTTTTTGGTGTTTATTTGGTGAATAGACGTTGAGAGGTTCTTTTTATACTATGGATACTATGGATACTATGGATACTATGGATGCTATGGATGCTATGGATACTATGGAAACAACACCTTAACAAATACACAGCTAAACAAATTAACAGCATTTCATAGGCAAGTTAGTATCATTTATTGTTTATTTGCAAATTATTTGAGGATTATTACTTTTTAACTAATGAAAAACAACTATTTAAAGTGGCTTTTACTATTCGGACTTTCCTTTATTTGGGGTAGTTCTTACATTTTAAATAAGTTTGCATTAACGGGTCTCACTTATATTCAAATTGGTGTATTACGCTTATTGATTTCAGCTCTTTTTCTTTTACTAATCGGATATAGTTCACTAAAGAAAATTCCAAAACACAAGTGGAAATATATTGTATACATTGCTCTATTGGGATCTTTTTTTCAAGCGTTTTTGTATCCATTAGCTATGACAGGCATTGATAGTTCGGTGGCATCAATACTAAATTCGTTGACGCCTTTAAATACATTGATCATAGGTTTTAGCATATTTGGATTTGCCTTTAAAAAACACCAACTTTTAGGTGTTTTTGTTGGTTTAGTTGGAGCTATTTTACTTATTTTAAAAGGAGCAGAAATCAGTTCAGATCAAAATTATTGGTTTGCTATTTATATTGTTATATCTTCCATTGGGATTGCTTTTAACGTCAATATTCTTAAAAAATATTTAACAGATGTGCCAGCATTGGCAGTAACAACTGGTGTTTTTACCGTACTGATTATACCTTCAATTATTACCTTATTATTTTCGGGATTTTTAAAAGATTTTGTTTGGGAATCACAAACTCAAGCAGCGATAGGATATATCACTATCCTAGCTGTTTTTGGAACGGGAATCGCAACTATTATGTATAACAGAATGGCACAAATTGCTACACCTGTTTTTTCGGCTTCGGTTTCTTATATTATTCCAATTGTGGCAATTTTTTGGGGCATGATGGATGGCGAGCAATTGAGTTTTGGGCAATTTATAGCTTGTGGCTTGATTTTAATGGGTATATATTTGGTGAATAGAAAGTGAGATAGATAAAATATTAGTTCGAGCACAGTCTAGAACTGATGGATTATAAAATGTTGGTAGTATTAATAGTATTTAGGCAGTAAGAATTGAAAAAATCATATAAATTAATTAGTAATCTTAGCGTCTTAGCAGTAAAAAATGGATGTATTAATTCTCAACATAGAAACTACAACTAAAAACTGTTCGGTGAGTTTATCCAAGAACGGAAAGCTTATTGCACTAAAAGAAA
>JAOZLL010000054.1 GCA_029934835.1 Flavobacteriaceae bacterium
ATCCAACTCAAAAACTGGTAATAGATGCCGATGATATTGAACTCGGTATTCCTAAAAAAGAGGATAGAGGTGAGGATGATGTACCAACAGGAAGACAAGGAAAAGTTTCCTTTTTTGATGATTCTAAAGGTTTTGGGTTTATCATTGATGACCAAACCAAAGAAAAATTCTTTGTTCATATAAGTGGGACTCTTGATAAAATTCAAGAAGAAGATGTGGTAACTTACGAACTAGAACGTGGTATGAAAGGGATGAATGCCGTTCGTGTTAAAAAAGTATAACTAGTACTTTTCAATCTAGTCAACGCTAAGGGTTTGTGAATAAATAATATGACTGGAATTGACGAAGTTATTTTGTACGATAACAAGACAAAAAACGCAGGCATAGCCATAGATACGGTGAGGCTTTTTAACGAAGTTAGCGTGCAAAAGAACAAGTCAAAACAGTTAGGTTATTTATTCACAAACCCTACAGTTAGCTTGTTGGTTTTCTATAATCAGTATTATAAATAAACGTTGGAGAAAATCAATACATTTACCTATAAACATGTCGTTTCTGAACAAGAAATTGATCGATTAAACCATGTGAACAATGTGGTTTATTTACAATGGGTGCAAGATGCAGCTACAAAACATTGGGGTATTCTATCAAAAGAAATTGAATCTGATGAAGTGGTTTGGGTAGTTGTTAGACACGAAATAGATTATAAAAGACAAGCCATTTTAGGCGATGAAATCACAATAAAAACATGGATTGGAGAGACCTCTGGTGTTACTTCTATTCGGTATGTAAGTGTTTTTAAAGGTGACACTCTATTGACAAAAGCAAAAACAACATGGTGTTTGGTTCATGTAAAAACTTTAAGACCTACTAGAATCAGTGGTAGTATATTAAGTCTATTAAATTCAAATAAATAAGTGTTTTACACTTCACAATAAAAATATGTCAACATTTAAAGAATTAGGAGTTCAATCATACTATATAAAAGCTTTAAAAGAGCTTCAAATTAATACTCCAACTGAAATTCAAAAAGAAACTATCCCTGTGTTATTTAAATCAAAAACTGATTTTATAGGATTAGCACAAACAGGAACGGGTAAAACAGCGGCTTATGGATTACCTATTTTACAGGATATAGATGCGAGTTTGCCCTTAGTTCAAGCCTTGATTCTTTCCCCAACAAGAGAGTTGGTACAACAGATTAAAAAGCAGCTTTTTAAGTTTACAAAATATACTGATCAAAAGATCTTTGTCGAAGCTGTTTTTGGCGGAGAAAAGATTGATAGACAGCTTAGTAACCTTAAAAGGCCTACACATGTAATTGTGGCTACTCCTGGAAGATTAATTGATCTTATTGAGAGAAAAGCCGTTGATCTTCGAAATATCACAACCATCGTTTTAGACGAAGCAGACGAAATGCTGAGTATGGGTTTTAAACAAGAATTAAATACTATTCTTAAATATACGAGTGGTAACAGAAAAACATGGTTGTTTTCAGCTACATTTCCCGAAGAAATTCAACGTATTGTTAAAACCTATATGACTGGTGACATCGCTAGGGTAGAAGTGAACAAAAAAACTTTAATCAATGAAAATATCACACATCAGTATATTTTAACGGCTGTTAAAGATAAACTTGATGTCTTAATTCGCTTATTAGAAAGTAAAAATGAGGAAAGAGGTATTATCTTTAGTCGCACAAAACTTGGAGCCCAAAAACTTGCCTTTGAATTAAAAGAAGAAGGTTTTTCAGTTGGAGCTCTAGAAGGTGATATGCAACAAAAAGAACGCGATAAAGTGATGCGTGCTTTTAAAAATGAATCCTTACAATACTTAGTATCTACAGATGTATCTGCCCGTGGTATTGATGTTCGAGATTTAGGTTTTATAGTACACCACCAACTTCCAGAAAAATTAGAATATTATACACATCGTAGTGGTAGAACTGCACGAGCAGGTAAAAAAGGATTTTCTATTGCTTTGATTTTACCTAGTGAATTACAACAAGTTTATGATATTCAAAAGAAGTTGAATATTAAATTTGAAGAAATAACACACTAATCATGGGATTGACAAACAACGATATTTTTAAAAAATTACGGGTAGCGCACAAACTTAAGGATACTGATATTGTTGAAATTCTAGCTTTAGTAGATTTTAAAGTATCAAAAAGTGAACTAGGAGCCCTTTTTAGAAACGAAAACCATCCCAAATATGTCGAATGTGGTGATCAAATTCTACGTAACTTTCTTAACGGATTAATTATTCATTTAAGAGGTCCTATTCCAAAAAAATAGGTTCTTATTGCCATCACTATTTTTTTTTTGTAATTTTAGGGTCTGATCTTACTTATCATAAAGTAAATCAGCTAACTAAATTACAAATATATCTTATCATGAAAACTTCACTTTCACAATCTTATCTTAGCATAACTAGTTTAGGTCTCTTTATCTTTTGTTTATTTTTCTTTTCTACGAATTCTTTTGCGCTATCTACGGCTAATACTACTATTCAACAAGATAGTATTACTTTTCAACAATATAGTGGAAAAGTTGTTGATGTACATTCAAATAACAAGTTGGTTTTTGCATCACTTTTAATTAGTGGTACAAATGTGAGTACTATTACCAATTCTGATGGTGAATTTTTGTTAAAAGTTCCTTCTAAGTTACATAATGCCAAAGTTTTAGTTTCGTTTTTGGGCTATCATTCTAGAGAAATAGCATTGAGTAGCTTAAAGAAAACAAAAAGTACTATTACACTTGCTCCAGCTATTACAAAGCTATCAGAAGTTGTCTTTACACTATCAAAAGATGCCAAATCTTTAGTACGAAAAACTTTTAAAAAGAAAGGGGAAAACACACTAGATAAACATCTTTTAATGACTGCATTTTATAGAGAAACTATCAAAAAAAGAAAGAAAAATGTTTCCTTGGCAGAAGCTATTGTACATATCTACAAACAGCCCTATACTTCATTAAGAAAAGATGATGTTAAACTCTATAAATCTAGAAAAAGTACTGATTATACTAGATTAGATACCATTGCTGTAAAATTACAAGGTGGTCCGTACAATGCATTATATGTAGATTTAATGAAATATCCCGAATACCTTTTTACAGATAACTCATTTGATTATTATTCTTATAGTTTTGCACCATCTGTTTCTATTAATGACAAACCCGTTTATGTGGTTAAGTTTAAACAGCATAGTTATATAGAAGAACCCTTGTATTTTGGTACATTGTATATTGATGCAGAATCATTAGCTTTAACAAGTGCTATTTTTAATCTTAACGTTGAAAATAAAGAACGAGCCAGTAAATTATTTGTAAAAAAGAAACCCAAAGACATTGTTGTTACACCTCTAAATATTGCTTATAGAGTAGATTATAGAGAAAAAAATGGAAAATGGTATTACGGATATAGTAATGCACAACTCAGTTTTAAAATAAATAAAAAGCGAAAGCTATTTAACTCTATTTATTCCTTAACAAGCGAAATGGCAGTTACAGATTGGAAATTAAATTCACAAAAGGAAGTCTTAAAATATAAATTACGTATGTCAAAATCTATTATTATAAGCGATGAAGCTTCCGGTTTTTCTGATCCAAAGTTTTGGGGAGCTTATAATGTAATAGAACCCGAAAGATCTATTGAATCAGCTATTGCTAAAATTAAGAAACAACTAAAGAAAATAAAATAGTTTGATTATTTTTTTTCTATACTTATAATTGACTCCGAATAACAGCTAGCACAATTTAAATATTATAACTGTTAAAAAGGCTTAATTGCTATAATTTTTAATTAAATCATTTTAGCCACTTCATAACCATCTTTAATCGCTGTCTGAGCTTTGCCTGCTTTCTTAGCATCACCAATACTATAAACTGGAATATTATTTTGTAATTGCTCTTTCAGTGGGTTGTAATTTCTCATTCCTGTTGCTACTACGATAATATCAATATCAGTAAGTGTTTCTTTAAAATCTTTTCCTTCAAGATACACTCTTTTACCTTCAATTTTTTGAACTTTTGTATTTACTGAGATTTTGATTTTTTTATCTTTAAAGGATTTTAAAGTTAGCTTTTGTTCTATCATTTCCATACCTCTTGCTATTTTTCCTAACATTTCTACCATGATAACTTCGTTGTTAGTAGCAAGTAATTTATGCGCTACTTCTGTACCGATTAGTCCGCCACCAATAACGAGTATTTTTTTATTTGTAGGTAGGTTTTGTTTTTCTAATATTTCTGCCCAATAGTATTTTGTCAAACCTTCAATAGGTGGAATAAAAGGTTTAGCACCAGTTGCAAGCACCACTTCGTCAAAAGAGCTTAGTGTGGTTGCAGTTGCTTCGTTAAAAACGATTTCAACTTTATCTTGTAAAACGAGTGTGTAATAATCGATAATCTTTTTTAGTGAGTCTTTATGTGGTGGTAAATAAGCCAAATTAAACTGTCCGCCGAGTTTGTTTTTTTCAAATAAAGTAACTTTATGTCCTTTTTTGTATGAAGAAAATGCTGCTTCCATACCCGCTAAACCACCACCAACAACAGCCACCTTTTTTGAGTTTTCTGCTTTTGTCCAAATATCAATTTCTTTACCTACTTTAGGATTTACAAGACATTCTAGTCCTTTTCCTGAGCGAACACCACCCAAACAACCTTCGGAACAAGCCATACAAGGACGCATAATTTCATCTATTTGATGTGTTATTTTTCCAACAAAATCGGCATCGGCAACCAAGGCTCTGCCTAAAGCGATATAATCTGCTTTATAATTGGTGTTTAGGTTTTCAATATCTTCTTCGGTATTAATTTGTCCTACATAAATAGTAGGAACACCAACAGCTTCTTTTATTTTTTTGGCAAATTCCCACGTTTTTCCTTTGGGGACAAACATGTGTTGAAAATACCAAGGTGGCGTATTGCAAAGCGTTCCTGCTGATACATGAATGGCAGCAACTGATTTTTCTTTTAATATTTTAGAAAATGCAATCATTTCTTCTAATTTAATCCCATCAGGAATCATTTCATCAGCACTTAGTCTTATAATTATAGGAAGCGTAGTCGCCTTTTTTACGGCATCTAATACTTGTAATGAAAATCGAATTCTGTTTTCAAAACTACCACCATATTTATCAGTTCTTGTATTTACTTTTGGTGATATAAATTGCGCCATAAGATAACCATGTCCAAATTGTAACTCAATAATATCAAATCCTGCTTGTTCAGCACGTTTAGCTGAATCAGCGAATAGTTTGATAACTGATTTTATCTTCGTTTCATCCATTTGCTTAGGTGTAGCACCACCTGCTTCACATTGTTGCGGGCTTGCAGACCAATAATAATTGCCAGGAATTTTAGGATTTGTCATTCTACCAGGATGGTTTAAATGGGCAATTACTTTTGTATCAAACTGATGAATGCTATCAGTTAGGTTTTTTAATCCTGCTATTTTAGCATCACTATCAATACCTATTTGTGTCGGTATTTCACGCAAACCAGCATCCATATACAAAGGTTCTAGGGTTATGGCTCCAAGATATTTACTTCTATCTTGGTAAAACTGGATATGTTTTTTTGTGATAATTCCTGTTCCGTCACTATAACCTGTTTTGACAGGTGACATGATAAAATTATTTTTTAAGTCTAACATAAATATTTGATTTGGTTGTTATTTCACGTTATTTACTTCTTTTCCTGCTAATTCATAACTTGGGGTTAAGTAGTATATATTGGTAACTTTTATTTCGATTACGCCTTTGACAATCTTTGTTGGTTTTAGTTTTAATATCCATTCTTTACCAGCATCAAATATTTTACCTTCTGTATGGTATGTCGCCGTTCCTTTTATTTGATAGCCTACAGCATCTTTCCATAGCGCAATAGCAACTTGGGCGTTCTGCTTTATGTTCTCTAAAGTTTTATTATGAAAAGTATCTATTGTCCAAATCGTGTTTTTGTCAATTATTTTCTTTGAAGCGATAACTGAAACATTGGGAATTCCGTCGTTATTTACCGTAGAAAGTGCCATCGTAGGAACTTGCTCAAAAAGTGCTTTTATATCGTTATTTATCATTTTTGTCTAAGTATTTAGTGCTAATTTTCCATAGCTTTTTTTGAATTGATTTGTCGTATGAAATAGCCGTTGATTTTGTAGGTTTATCATTTACATAATAGTGACCACTACTGTTTTCTAGTCTTGCCGAATGTGCCAAATAAAAAATACGTTTTGCCCCTTCTTTTACCGAATCTCCCATAGCACCCCAACCTGCTTTTAATAATTTGGTGTTAATCACGCCAGGATGCAAAGTGTTTACAGTACTGTTTTCATCTTTTAAAATATCATCTAATTCATAGGTAAACAGCACGTTGCATAATTTTGATAAAGAATATGCTTGCTCGCCCGAATAGTGTTTTTCTGCATTCAAATTTTCAAAATCAATACTATTGGCATGTATCATAGAACTCACATTGATAATTCTTGCAGCCTTAGATTTTTTTAGCAAATCTAAAAGATGCAAGCTTAGAGAAAAACTAGCCAAGTGATTTACCATAAAATTTTTCTCTAAACCATTATCTAAAATTATTTTGGTTATTTCAAATATTCCAACATTATTAATCAAGATATCTATATGTGAATACTGCTTATGAACAGCATCAGAAAATGTCTTTATCTCATCAAAAGAAGTAAAATCAGCATTAAAATAAGAGATATTTTGGTTATTGGTTTTTTGAATTAATTCCTTTTTTAGAGTATTTCCTTTTTCAATATTTTTGCCGTGCAAAATTAAATTCGCCCTATTTTGAGCCAATAAAAATGCCGTTTCTTTACCAATACCATCGGTAGCACCAGTTAATAATATGATTTTATCATGTAGCATGATATATTATTAGTGTTTCCATCCTGCTGTTTCCATTTGCATAAATTTAGCTTTTTCTTCCTCATTCATTTCCACAATAGAATATTCAAAGTCAACGCCCAGTAAAAATATAGGACCATAAATTGAATTAACTAATTGCTCTGCTATTGGAATATTTGGAAAAGGAAAAGCAAAGGTGACTTTTGCTTTATTGTCTTTTAAATCAATATCTTTTACAATTCCAAGGTCAACTAATGAATAAGCGATTGCAGGGTGTTGTATATCTGAAATGGCATTGAGAATATCTTGTTTTGTTTTCATGTGTTTAAGTTTTTTTTACCGCTAAGACACAAAGGCGCTAAGTTTTTTAATTTCTTTGTGTAATTGCAGTTGTTAGTGATTATATTTATTTGTTGTTTAAATGTTTTACCGTCAAACGGTATTAGTTATTTATGTTTATTTCTATATGTTTGTTCTTCATTTTATATCAAAATTGACTGTCGCTCTGCGACCGACCAATTAAAATCCTAATAGAAAAGTTGTTAATCCTACAATAGTTGCATAAATCATATTTACAACTTTTACTGCTAAAAAACCCCTTCGAGATTCGGCAAGCATGGGCAACATACCATGTCCATCTTGTGCTATAGAGCTGGCTAATAGAATACTAAAAGGAATGCTGCCTTGTGCAAATAGCGTTACAAAAATTAAATGTGGTCCTGATTCTGGAATAATTCCAATTACTACTGCAATAAGTAAAACTACATACATATTGGTAGAAATCCATGCTTCTACATCAATATATACCATTAAAAAATGCATTACTAGTAGCGTTCCGAATATCCATAAGAAAATCTTAGGCAAGTGTTTTTTTACAATATGTTTCCAAATATGTTCTTTCATAAAATGGTCAGGAACTGTCAGGACAATAAATAACGCAAAGAAAAAGGCAACCAACAATGAAATTTTCATATAGAGTTGTAAACCACCCGCCAATAAACCTGTACTAACACCTGTTATAAGTGCTAAAATGATAATGGCTACGGTTAATCGGTACATACTTGGATGAAACAAATTAGTCCATATCTTATCTTTTTCAAAACAATTACACACTTCATCTTTATGTAAGGGTAATTTATTAGGCGCTAGTTCTTGTAATAGTTTTTTTGGTTTGTAAAGTAAATCCGTAATATAGCCTGCTAGAATCCCAACTACAAGAATAATGGTAGTGAGTAATAGTGCTTTTTTTGGAAACATGGCAAACATTACAAAAGCTTCATCTCCGCTGGTAGCAATCATGGTGGTTACCAATGCGCCAAAAGAAACCAATCTGTGCGAAAACAAAGTAACCATAGTAAAAGCACCCAAACAACCTGGTATTGCGCCCAAAGCACCTGCAATAAGATAGGTTTGCCATTTAGAACCCGTAAGGTATTTTTGCCACAAGCCTTTTGATTGTACATTTATATATTCAATAACCAACATCATGATAAAGACAAAGCCTGTAATCATAATAGCGTGTAAAAATATTTTATAAATGTTCTCCATATTATCTGTAAATAGTATAATTTATTTATGTTTCAATTCGTAAAAAACGCCCCTTTCTAGTTGAACCGTTTTTATTTTATTATTGGCTTCTAGTTTTCCTAGATACTTGTTTATTTCGTTTATATGTATACCTAAAAAATTATGCAAATCATCAAGCGTACAAGGACGTCGTGCAATAGTTTCTACAATAGCCGTTTCAATATCACCACTATACGAATCTATGCTTTCTCGTTCTTTTGGCGAAGCGATAATTTCAACATTAGGTAGTTTCCAAAAATCAATAATGGCTTGCATTTCATTTTTTGTCAAAGGAATTAAGCCTTGTTTTGTGCCAGGACGATCTAGGGTATTCAGTTGAACGCTATCTGGTTTAATTTTAAGAATAGCGTTTTTTAGTAATTGTAATTCATCTTTAGTATCATTATAGCCCTTTAATAAAAATATTTCGAGCCAAATTTCGCCCTTGTATTCTTTTCTTAAATCAACCAATCCTTGTATATAGGTTTCTATATTCAATTCTTTATTAGGTCTATCTATTTTTTTAAACATAGCATCACTTGCTGCATCTAATGAAGGTAAAATAACATCGGCATCCAGTAATTCTGTTCTTAGTTTCTTATTGTAAAATAAGGTTCCATTTGTCAATATGGCTGTTTTTATGTCAGGATAATTTTCTTTTATAAATTTCAAAACATCACCAATTCGACTATTCAGCGTAGGCTCACCTGATCCTGAAAAAGTGATATAATCAATTTTCGGGTTGTTACTCATAAAGTCTTTTAACTCCGTAATTACACTATCATATTTTACATATTCCAATCGGTTAATAGTTAGGTCTGTTGTCTTACCTACTTCACAATAAACACAATTTAAGGAACAAACTTTCTTGGGAATTAAGTCAATTCCTAAGGACATGCCTAATCTACGAGAAGGTACTGGACCAAAAAGATGTTTGTACATATACTGAGTTTTATAGTTGAAAGTTTATAAAGTTAAAAGTTCATAAAGTAGAAAGTTAAAAGTTGTAATACTTTATATTCATCAATTCGAGTTTACCGAGAATAACTTTCTAAGGCTACTTTATTTGTGAATAATACGAATTATGTTTAATCATAAGCCAAGCGCATTTCTTCATCACAAAGTGTGTCTTTAATTAGATGTTGCCATTCAGGTGTATCCCAAGTTTTCAATTCAGTGTGTGTCAAAAAGTATTTTTGGGGAATAGGATGCGTACCTATAACAACTTCTATTTTGTATTTATTTTCAATAAGTTTTTTAAAATCATCAATGTAAGGGCATGGCGGATAGCCCACAACAAATCCAGTTGCTAAATGAATAACTTCGACACCATTTTTTTTCATTTCTTCTGGAGTATATTCAATATTTCCTCCAGGGCAACCACCACAAGTTGTATAGCCCACTAATTCCAAATTCGTATCATGATCATAAATACTAAAAGCGCCTTCGTGATTTTTCATGGCACGAAAACACTTTCCTCCAGCACAATTTTTATAGCGATCACAAATTATTATTCCTATTTTTTTTGATTTCATATGTTTAAAGTTTTACCGCTAAGACACTAAGGCGCAAAGCTGTTTTGAGTTTATAATATTTTAATCATAAAATTATTTACTTATATTTTTTTAATTGCGGGCATAACCTTTCCTTTGCTGTGATTTGCTGTTCCTTTCATATGTGCTAGTGTTTCGGGGGAAATAGGAACTTGTATTTCGTCTGAACTAAATGTGACTCCTTTCATTCTTAAAATTTTCATGTAAAGTCGGAATGGTTTTTTCTTACTAGTAGAAAGAATCAAATTATCAGCCATTTCTTCCAATTCTTTTATTTCTTTGAGTTTTGCAGATATACTGACAGAAATAAGATAGGTTTTATCGGTATTTGTTGAGATTGTTTCTTTTATTTTGTTTAAAATAGCATCTCCATACGTTGGTGAAAACAACAAGAGATTTAAAGCAGAACTAAATACTAAAATCCCTGGTCCTTCATTTGGTAAGTTTTTAGAAGCAATATTTAAAGTACTTTCCCAAACTTCAGGTTTGACCAAATTGGCATGAATTAAGTGCTTTGTTTCTTCTTTATAACCGTCTATATCTGTATCAAGCTGAAGAAATACTATATTCTCCTTATAATTTTTAATGTCCAATCCAGTTACTTGTTTGATACTCGTTGTAACAAATTTTGAGTTTGGATATTGTAAAGACATAAAAATCACACTACCACCATTTTTTAACCAAGCAGAGACAACTGTTTCACCAATAAGTGGTTTTCCAGAACCTCCTGGACCTGTAATAATAGTTGTTGTTTTTATTGGCAATCCTTCAGGAATTAATTTATCCATCCAATCTGCTATTTTATGTAGTTTTTTCATCATTTTTTGTTTTAGTTGTCTAGTACTGTTTATTTTATATAAATAGTTGCAATTTCTTATATTTTTTTAGGGTATCCATTTCAAAAGAGGGATTATAAAGAAGTGCTGAAGGATGTGTTAATGGAAGTATTTTCATTCCGTTTATAGTTAATAATTGACCATTAATTTCTTTAAAACTCCTTCCTTCCGCAAAGGGATTATTAGGATACTTTGTTAAAATAGTGTGTGTTGCATAATATCCTAAAGGTACTATTACCTCAGGTTGTATAATTGCAATTTCTGCATTCAAAAAAGCATTACAAGCCGTAATTTCATCCTTTTTAGGTTTTCTATTCTTTGGTAGGGTACATTTCACCAGGTTAGTCATAAATACGGACTTCCTGTCAATTCCTGTGGCGTATAATAATCTATTAAAAACCTGACCCGAGGGACCGACAAACATCTTGTTTTGAATATCCTCTTTTACTCCAGGTGAAAGTGCAATAAATAGGATACGAGCATTTAAATTTCCTTCGCCGATAAGTGCATTTTTTCGACTAGAAGCCAAACTGCATTTTTCGCAAATTTTAATTTGATAATTAAGAACATCTAGCGATTCTTGTTTTTCGATTAGACTAAATTGTTCCATTATATTTCAATTTATCAGTTGATAAAGCACTATTTAAAAAATAATAGTACTCTTTAAACGCACTGAATTCTTATCAAATACTATGTAATCGGGTATTCGCTGAATAAAAAAATCTGATTCAGCGACATTTTTTATCTTTTTGAGCATAGACCAAATGGGTTCATAACGCTTGTGTCCAAATTCTTTTTGTAAGGCAAGTGCAGACATCCTTTCTTGCATTATTCTAAAGAATGTAATGGATGATAACCAATATCTAAAGGGTAAATTACTGTGTTCCATAATAGTACCACTTTTCAAAGAGGTTCTAAAATTACAATTTTTACACTCAAAACTCTTTTTGTCTTTTTTCCAATAATGCTCTAGGTTATTACAATTTTTACAAATAACACCTTCTTGCTTCTTGATATCTTTTATTATCAGGGCACAGACTAACTCATCTGGAAAGTCTTTATAAAAATCATGAAACTCCATAATCTATTCAGATAATTACATGATAGCATCCCATATTACCAAGATTAGAGCTCCTGTTTTTGATTCAAAAGGACCATGCTCTTCACCACTCATAAAAACTTGATAAGAACCTTTTGGGTAATTGATACCATCACTTTGATATTCTCCTTCAAGTACAACATGTTGTTCTGTGGTAATATGAGAGTGTAAACCCATATAAAAACCTTTTGGTAATTTTAATAATACTGTTTCTCCTTTATTATCATTATCTCTAAGGACTTTTCTTTTTGTTCCCTCAGGATAACCTGTTGCAATTTCCCAATTCAAATCGTCGTACAAATTCCTTACATTTTTCATAATTACTTTGTTTAAGTTAATACTTGTTTGTTTGAAATTAATCGTATTCTTATCTAAGGTTCTATAATTTAATTCATAATAAATAAGATAAATTAATCACTTTTAGGATTTATATAGCTTATTCAAAACTGCGTCAATTCGCTGTATAAAGATACGAATTTTGGGTAATAAAGCGGATAATAATTGATTTTATTTTTGTACTGCAAACACAACTAGTTTTACTAAAGATTAATTTAAAACCTGAGTTCGACGTTAGATTTGCTATACAGAATTAAAAGAAAAGGTAAGGTTTGAAGTGTAAAACAAGAAAGAATATCTAGATAGTTTTACGCAAAAAAGATTGCCTTTTCTTTAAATTCTCTTTGGGCTTGATAAATTTCGCCATATTCTTGCCATATTTTCTCAAATTAACTAGTTAGCCCTTTAAAAATACAACTTCGAATATGAAAAAATTTATCTAAGTTGTAAGGAAAGCTAACGTCGAACTCAGGTTTAGAAACTATCTGAAGTAACGATATCGTTTATAGGTGAGATTTCCTATTTATTTAGAGAATTTATATGTATTGAACTCATTCGATTTGTACAAATTATAAAGTAGGATCCTACTTCTGATAAATTTGCTCATTTTCTATCTGTGTCTAGAAATAAAAATTATTCATGATCTAATCTACTTATTTCCATCATATTATTAGAAAAAGGGGAGAAGCTTCCAAACATTTTTAACCTTTCTACTAGTTTGATTTTTCATAAACTGACTTAAATAACCATAAGGTTTTTACAAATACAGTAATGGTGAATTCTAATTCTATTTAAAAATTCAGCGTTTTAGTTCTACTATCTCGATTAGTAGGTGAGACATCTAATGCCAGTACACATGGTTTGTCCATAATTATTTGTATTAACTGTATAATGTTTAGCTTTAATTCTTTTTCTTGCAATACAGGTAATTCTTTTTTTAATATTTCCAAAGATTTTCATGTTGAATAGTTTAAGAATTTAGCTATCTAGAAACCTGAGGTCGAACTCAGGTTTGAATAAAATAGAGTATCTATTTAGGTTTAAAACTTTTTAGAATTGTGATTTATACTTTATCACAACATTTTCTAAAACGTCTTTTGGAGTTCCAAGTTCTACTTTTGCATTTGCAAAGACTAGTTTTTTCAGTGATTTGATTTTGATTGAAAGTTTTCATGATTATATCATTTTAAAGTTACTATTATTTGTACCGCCTTCTTAAATTCCACAACTTACTTTTACAATTACATAGGTTTGTTCTTTTTGCTAATCTTGTTTGGTTTAAAGTTTTCATGTGTCTAAATTTTAATTTTTTATTGGTGAAACATGCTGTTCGTTATTAGTCATTCCCTTGTGTGTCATAATTATGCATGCTCGTTTCATCTGTTTTAAATTTATTTGTTTCTAAGGAGTAGACGAACAATAATTACATTTGTTACAGTACTATGCATAACAAAGTAATAATTTAACAATATTTAACACTAATT
>JAOZLL010000130.1 GCA_029934835.1 Flavobacteriaceae bacterium
GCAGCTACTAAAAAAAGACTAATGACTGATGTTCCTTTAGGTGTTTTGCTTTCTGGCGGATTAGATTCCTCATTAACTTCAGCTATTGCAATACGTGAACTAAAAAAACAAGGCAAAGAATTACATTCATTTTCCATCGGATTAGATACTAATTCTCCTGATTTAAAAGCAGCTCGTAAAGTCGCTGGTTTTTTAGGTACAAAACATCATGAAATGTACTTTTCTGTAGCAGAAGGGATTAAAATAATCAAAAAATTAATTTGGCATTTAGAAACTTATGATGTAACCTCTATCCGTGCAAGTACACCGATGTATTTTTTAAGCAAACAAATAACTGATTTAGGTATTCGTGTCGTATTATCAGGTGAAGGTGCTGATGAAATTTTTGGTGGATACCTCTATTTTGGAAATGCACCAGATGCTAAAGCTTTTCAAAAAGAAACCATCCGTCGTGTAAAACTATTATCAACCTCAGATTGTTTGCGTGCCGACAAATCAACTATGGCACATGGATTGGAAGCACGAGTCCCTTTTTTAGATCAAGACTTTTTAGATGCTGCCATGACTACAATTCCACAAGAAAAACAACCACATACTTATGAAGGTATAGAAAAATATATTTTACGTAAAGCCTTTGATACACCAGACGATCCTTACTTGCCAGATGAAGTATTATGGCGTCAAAAAGAGCAATTTTCTGATGGTGTTGGTTATAGTTGGATTGATGAGTTAGTTGATTATTGCACAAAACAAGTATCTGATTTTGAGATGGAAACTGCAGCGATAAAGTATCCTCATAACACGCCAACAAGCAAAGAAGCTTTTTTCTATAGAGAAATCTTTCAAGAACATTTTCCTCAAGAAACAGCAGCCAAAACTGTACTAAAATGGATTCCTAGATGGCAGGAAAACGAAGATCCTTCGGGTAGAGCTAACGCAGTGCATGTAACTGGAGATATGGCTGTAAAAATCAAAAAAGCAGTTTAGAATTTTTTAATGTGAATAATCCTATCTTTGCGCCATGCGTAAATTAGGATTATTTTTCTTTTTACTAATTACTATCGGACTACTGAGTAATAGGATTATTGCACAAGATAGTATTGCCAAAAACGCTGTATATTTTAAATTAGACAATCTTAATTTTATTAAGAACAACGAATATTTTAACAATATTGCAGATGGTTATATACTTATTGGCGCACAATTACATCCAAAATTGGCATTTTATCCACATCCTAAAGCCAAATTAGAAATTGGTATTTTTGGATTGACTTATTCAGGATTAGATGGTTATCAAGCGGTGATTCCTACTTTTTCTTTTACTTATTCCATGAAAAATGCCAAGTTGATATTGGGAACATTACAAAATGACAAATCGCATAATATAATAGCTCCTTTGATATCTTCTGAAAGTCTGTTAGATGAACGACGTATTGAAAACGGCATCCAATATATTTTCAATAAGAATAAATTAATAATTGACACTTGGATTAATTGGGAGCATTTCATATTTAAATCTGATACTCAAAATGAGGAATTTGTTATGGGAATCAGTGCAAAATATATAGTTTTAGAAGTTGAAAAATGGCATATTGGCATTCCATTTCAAAATCTTTTTTACCATAGAGGTGGACAAATAAATACAGATTTTGTTGATGACAGAAAGGTTTTTACTATGCGACATACTGCATTAGGTATTCAACTAAAACACCTATTAAAAACAGAACAAAGCATACACTTCAGCAGTTTTTACATACAACATCAAAGCACAAGTACACCTGAGGAATTTATCTATGATTCTGGAAATGGATTTTTAACAAATTTAGATTATCACTATAAAAACTGGAGTTTAGGTATTGGGTATTGGTATGGCGATGAATTTGTGAGCCCACGAGGTGATGACATGTTTCAATCGGTTTCTGTAAAAACAGACATCCATTATGAAAATGGTATTTTACAAGAAGTATATGCAAATCACACCGAACCTGAACGAAGCTTAATTTTAGGTAAATTAAGCTATCAAAAAGAAGTACTGCCAAACATAAAATTCGAATTCAAAGTCAATACTTATTTCCAAAATTATTCCTCTAATTCAACTCCATCAAATACTGCAATAACAGTTGAAAAAACTTTTGACTATTCTCTCGGTTTAAACCTATCTTATCATGGTGATTTTAAGTTGAATAAATAGACTTCTAATCAACTTAGGCAAGTATAAAATTTCATTCATTTCACTCTATAAATTTTAGTGAGAATTGTTAATAACTTAGCCTTTATTCAAGCGTCAAAAAAGCCTCTAAAAGCTATGATTACACTATATTTGTCGATTACGAATAACTAAGACATTTTAACTAGAAAGTTTATGAGTGACGAAATAAAAAAAAATGATTATTCAGCGGATAGTATTCAGGCGTTGGAAGGAATGGAGCACGTAAGAAAACGTCCCTCTATGTATATTGGTGATGTTGGCGTTAGAGGACTTCATCATTTGGTATATGAAGTGATTGATAACTCCATTGATGAAGCGATGGCGGGTCATTGTGACACTATAAATACCTGGATAAATGAAGACAACTCAATAACGGTTGAAGATAACGGTCGGGGAATTCCAGTAGGTTTACACAAAAAAGAAGGTGTTTCAGCTTTAGAAGTTGTTATGACTAAAATTGGTGCTGGTGGTAAATTTGATAAAGATTCTTATAAAGTATCAGGTGGATTGCACGGTGTTGGTGTTTCTGTGGTAAATGCTTTATCTATACATCTTACTGCCGTTGTACATCGTGATGGAAAAATGTGGCAGCAAGAATATGAACGTGGAAAAGCATTATATCCTGTCAAAACGGTTGGTGAAACAGATAAAATTGGAACTACTGTTACTTTTACGCCTGATAGTTCTATTTTTAATATAACTACAGAATATAGTTATGATACACTTGCTATGCGTATGCGTGAGTTATCCTATTTAAATAAAAAATTAACTTTAACAATAACCGATAAACGCCAAAAAGATGACGAAGGTAATTTTATTACAGAAAGTTTTTATAGTGAAATTGGTTTAGCAGAATTCGTTAGTTACTTAGATGGTTCACGGGAACAATTAATTGCCAATGTTATTTCCATGGAAGGCGAAAAGAATGGTGTTCCTGTTGAAGTTGCCATGACGTATAACACTTCCTATTCAGAAAATTTACATTCGTATGTAAACAATATTAACACACACGAAGGTGGAACACATTTATCAGGTTTCAGAAGAGGATTAACCAATACGCTAAAGAAATATGCTGAAGCCTCAGGAATGTTAGATAAATTGAAATTTGATATTGCTGGCGATGATTTCCGTGAAGGCTTAACAGCTATTATTTCTGTAAAAGTTCAAGAACCTCAATTTGAGGGTCAGACTAAAACAAAATTAGGGAATCGTGAAGTAACATCTGCAGTGAGTCAATCTGTATCAGAAATGCTGAATGATTACTTAGAAGAGAACCCTAATGAAGCAAAAATTATTGTTCAGAAAGTTATCCTAGCAGCTCAAGCACGTCATGCAGCCCGTAAAGCGCGTGAAATGGTACAACGTAAAACAGTCATGTCTTTAGGAGGTTTACCTGGAAAATTAAGTGATTGTTCAGAAACAGATCCAGTAAAAGCAGAGATTTTCTTAGTCGAGGGAGATTCGGCGGGTGGAACGGCAAAACAAGGTCGTGATCGTTTCTTTCAAGCTATTTTACCTTTACGTGGTAAAATTCTGAATGTTGAAAAAGCCATGCAACATAAGGTTTTTGAAAATGAGGAAATTAAAAACATCTTTACAGCACTTGGTGTAACCATAGGCACTGAAGAAGATCCTAGAGCTTTAAATTTAACCAAACTACGTTATCATAAAGTAGTAATTATGACGGATGCGGATGTCGATGGTAGCCATATTGCTACCCTTATTCTTACCTTCTTTTTCCGTTATATGCGTGAATTGGTAGAGCAAGGATATGTATATATTGCCACTCCTCCACTTTATTTAGTTAAAAAAGGAAAACAACGCGAATATGCTTGGGATGACGACCAACGTGAGAGAATTTCTCTTAAAATGGGTGGAAATGTCAATATTCAACGTTATAAAGGTCTTGGAGAAATGAATGCAGAACAATTATGGGATACTACGATGAATCCTGAGTTTAGAACACTACGTCAAGTAACCATTGACAATGGAACTGAAGCAGATCGTGTATTCTCCATGCTTATGGGTGAAGAAGTACCACCACGTAGAGAATTTATTGAAAAAAATGCCAAATATGCTAATATTGATGCATAAGCGTTTAGCGTTTAGCGTTTAGCGTTTAGCG
>JAOZLL010000131.1 GCA_029934835.1 Flavobacteriaceae bacterium
CCTTTGTCATATTACGAGGAACCAAAATACAGATTCCTTTTAAAAAGTTATTGATACCACTCATGGGTGATCCAGAATGCCATATTCCTTCTAATCTATGTCCACGTGTTCGGATAATTAGAGGAGCTTTTTGTCGTCCAGCACTACGATAATGTAAGGTAGCTAAATCATCACTCAAGGTTTGTAAAGCATAGAGCAGATAATCTAAATATTGTATTTCTGCAATAGGTCGTAAGCCTCGCATAGCCATCCCTATTCCTTGACCTGCAATAGTCGCTTCACGAATACCTGTATCAGCAACACGTAACTCGCCAAATTTTTCTTGCATACCTTCTAGACCTTGATTTACGTCACCTATATATCCAGTATCTTCACCAAAGATCAAGGTTTCAGGATGTTTTGTAAAGATTTCATTAAAGTTATCTCTTAGAATAGTACGTGCATCAACATCAGGAGCATTTTCATCATAAGTTGGTTCTACTGCAACAATTTTTATAGCAGCCTTGTCCGTTTGGCTATATAGATGTGAACCATAATTCTTTTTATTTTCAGCTGTGTAGTCTAAAATCCAATTTTGAAGTGTATTTTTTGCTGGAAAAGATTCGTTGGTGAGGTAGCGTAATACTTTCCTAGCATAAACTAGACTAGGTCTTATGTGTATATCTTGATCTGCAACTAAATCATTAATTAGCTTTGTAATAAATGGACCATTTTGCGATTCTTGTGCCACTTCGTTTAAAAGAGATACTAAAGTTGATTTTGTATCTAAAATTGGTTTTTTAAAGGCATTCCAAGCAGTTCTTTTGGCTTGTTTAGTTTCCTCTTTTGCTTCTTTTTCAAGTGCGATTAATTCTTCTTCATTTTCCACAAATTTATATTCAACTCCATTTTCGTCCTCTATTTTATAATCTAGAATCCATTGACGCATTTTGGTGTTGCAGTCAATACTTTTTTCGTACTCAAGTCGTTCTTTACTTTTATAACGTTCGTGAGATCCAGAAGTTGAATGACCGATGGGTTGCGTTAAATCAGTTACGTGAATGATGACAGGAATATGTTCGTCCCGAGCTATTTTACCTGCTTTTTCAAATGTTTCAATTAAAGCAGGATAATCATATCCTTTAACTTTAAAAATTTCAAAACCGTTTGTCCCTTCTTCTATTTGAAATCCTTTTAAAATTTCAGAAATATTTTCCTTTGTTGTTTGGTATTTAGCTGGAACCGAAATTCCGTATTCATCATCCCAGATACTAATAACCATAGGAACTTGCAAGACTCCTGCAGCATTGATGGTTTCCCAAAAGAGACCTTCACTAGTACTAGCGTTTCCAATGGTTCCCCAGGCTACTTCATTACCTTTGTTAGTGAAGTTGGTAAAGTTTTCTAAGCCCTCAACATTTCGATAAATTTTTGAAGCTTGGGCCAAACCTAAAAGTCTTGGCATTTGTCCAGCTGTGCAAGAAATATCAGCACTAGAATTTTTTTGATTCATGAGGTTTTTCCAAGAACCATCTTCATTTAGAGAGTGAGTTGCAAAATGATTATTCATTTGCCGTCCAGCTGATTCGGGAGAATGTTCTATATCGGTGTGACCATATAAACTAGCAAAAAGTTGTTGCGGACTCAGTGCATCAATAGCCATCATAAAAGTTTGATCACGATAGTAGCCTGACCTAAAATCACCATTTTTAAAGGCTTTAGCCATTGCAATTTGAGGTAATTCTTTTCCACCGCCAAATATTCCAAAACCACCACGTCCCATTAAGACCTCTTTACGACCTAACAAACTACATTCTCTACTTAATACGGCTAATTTATAATCAGCAAGTACTTCTTTTTTAAAGTCATTAAATGATAGTTGTTGTTGTGTGGTCATATACTCCTAGTATTTAGGCTACGAATATACGGAAAAGTGATAACATAAGAATTAGATAAAGTAGTAAATAACTATATCAAATTTGATAGAAATTTAATTTTGTTTTTATTGACACACAGCTCTTTAACTTTTGCTTTGAAAGCTTTCAGTAAGAATTTTAAGATCATCATAAGAGAAGTTTCCTTCTATTCCAATTGCAACTAATGAATTTTTTTCATGAATGAAAATTATCATTTCTGAAATGTAATCAGTGGTATCGTTAGCTAACAATTCAATAAACGATTGATTATCTTTTATTGACATGAATGTTTGATATTTATCTTCTGGTAAGTATGATTTGATATCGTCATCTATTACAGATTTTGTTTCATCAAAGATTAAGATTCTAACTTTCTTACCTTTTTTGATTAGTTTTCTGAGCTCTTTTTCGTCCCTATTAATAAAAAGATTTGCTAGACTAACAGGAGCAGACAAGGCTATGATACTCTTTTCTGCTTTGTAGTCCTTATAAAAAGATTTAAAGTTCTTTTCAGTCTGAGCTGTTACAACAGTAATACTTGTTAATAAAATAAGAATTGAATAGATTATTTTTTTCATAATAGTTAGATTTATAAACTAAAGACGAAAGAGCTAAAAAAATGTTACAAAAAAACCCTTCTACAAACATAGAAGGGTTTTTATAAGTAAGAATATTGTTTAATTTATTTCACTTTCGTTACAATTGCCTCAAAAGCTTTTGGATGGTTCATTGCTAAATCGGCTAAGACCTTACGGTTTAAATCGATATTGTTAGCTTTGACTTTCCCCATAAACTGAGAATAAGACATTCCATGCATACGTGCACCAGCGTTAATACGTTGAATCCACAATCCTCGGAAGGTTCTTTTTTTATTTTTACGGTCTCTATAAGAATATAACATTCCTTTTTCAACCGCATTTTTGGCTACAGTCCAAACGTTTTTTCTACGTCCGAAGTAACCTTTTGCAAGCTTCATAATCCGTTTTCTACGGGCTCTTGAAGCTACTGAATTTACTGATCTTGGCATAATTTAAATTGTTTTTTGTAGTAGGCGATTAAATATAATGATTCGTTCTATTGAGCTTATCTAAATACTTAATTCTTTATTTGTTTGCACTACTCCATGGTTACTAATTAATCCTTGTGAACTATTTTAAGTTCAACATTTGTTTGACACTAGCTGCATCCGATTTATGGACTAGACCTGAATGTGTTAATTTAAGCTTACGCTTTTTTGATTTTTTAGTCAATATATGACTTTTAAATGCGTGCTTTCTTTTTATTTTACCGGTACCTGTTAGCTTAAAACGCTTTTTTGCACTGGATTTTGTTTTTTGTTTTGGCATTGCTCTCTTCTTTTATTATTCTTACTTAATATTATTATTTTTTCTTTTTGGGTTGTATGAAAATACTCATTCGTTTTCCCATTAATTTAGGCATTTCTTCTAATTTTCCATATTCTTCTAAATCTTGGGCAAGTCTTAATAATAAGATTTGTCCTTGATCTTTAAATATAATAGAACGTCCTTTAAAGAATACGTAAGCTTTTACTTTAGCTCCATCTTCTAAAAATTTAATGGCATGTTTTTTCTTAAATTCATAATCGTGATCATCTGTATTTGGTCCAAAACGAATTTCTTTTACAACAACCTTAACTGCTTTAGCTTTTTGAGCTTTTTCCCTTCTTTTCTGTTCATAAAGAAACTTTTTATAGTCAATTACTTTACAAACAGGAGGTTTGGCTTTAGGAGAAATCTCAACTAAATCCAATTCTTGCTCTCTTGCTATTGCGCGAGCTTTGTTTGTAGGATATACACCAATTTCTACATTGTCTCCTACTAAACGGACTTCTAGTGCTCGAATTTTTTCATTAATCCGATGTTGGTCTTCTTTGATGACTCTACCTGGTCCTCTTTTTCGTCTTCTACGTATTGCGATAATTATACTATTTAGTTAATTAAAATTTTCTATTGAATTACTTATTTCACTTTTTAAACTAGCAATAAAGTCATTTAAGTTATTTGATCCTAAATCACCTTCTCGATGTTTCCTCACAGAAACCGTGCCATCTGCTTCCTCTTTTTCACCAACGATTAGCATGTATGGTATTTTCTTAATTTCTGCATCCCTAATCTTTCTACCAGTCTTTTCACTACGGTCGTCAATGAGCGCGCGAATATCTGAATTTTCTAGCGAATTTAAAACTTTTTTAGCATAATTCTGATATTTATCACTGATAGGTAGTATAATAACTTGATCCATTGCTAACCATAATGGAAAATTACCACCAGTATGCTCTAATAAGATGGCAATAAAACGCTCCAAAGAACCAAAAGGAGCACGGTGTATCATAACGGGTCTATGTAGTTCATTATCAGATCCTTTATAGGTTAAATCAAAACGTTCTGGTAAGTTATAATCTACTTGTATAGT
>JAOZLL010000132.1 GCA_029934835.1 Flavobacteriaceae bacterium
TTACCAATACCTATTACAATTATCAAAACAAACGTTTGGTATTACAAACGCAAGAACAAAACCTACAAACCGCTCAACATAATTTTGATCGCACCACAGAAATGTTTAAAATAGGAAGTGTAAGTTCGGTGGAATACCGTCAAGCTCAACTCAATTTACTCCATGCCCAAACTGCAATTCTTACGGCAAAATATGATGCTAAAACGGTTGAACTACAATTATTACAACTTACTGGTAGGTTGATGAATGGTATTTAATGATTATTGTTTATTTTTAACAATCGGTTTTAAAAACTACTTTAATAATAATTCTTAAGTTTCTAATATAATGAAACGAGCATGTCAAATCTTGACACACAACGAAATGATTAATAGCAAACACCATATGTTACCGCTAAAAAATGGGATTTAAAACATATGAAACAAAAAATAGTATTCATTCTCATCTTATTAGTAAACACCAGTCTATTTAGCCAACAATCTAAACCAAATACTTTAGTTGTAACTTATATTAACGAACAAGTTGAGCTTGATGGAAAATTAGACGAATCCTGTTGGTTAAGTGCATCTACTATTGAAAATTTCACACAAAGAGAACAAAACGAAGGGCTGCCTGCTACAGAAAAAACACGAATAGCTGTAGTATATAATACAACCAATATTTATTTTGGCATCTGGTGTTTTGATAGTGAGCCTGACAAGATTTCTGTACAACAAATGGCACGTGATTTCAGCTGGCGAAGCGATGACAACGTAGAAATAATGATAAGTCCTTTTAATGACAATCGAAATGGGTATTTGTTTGTTACAAATCCCAATGGAGCAAAAGCTGATGTTTTAGTAGGTGATGAAGGGAAAAATTGGAACAAAGATTGGAATACAGTATGGGATGTTGCTGTAAAAATAAATGAACAAGGTTGGTTTGCAGAGATTGTCATTCCGTTTAGTTCTTTAAAGTTCAAAAAAGATAGTACCCAAATTTGGGGTATTAACTTTGAAAGAAATATCCGTCGAAAAAAAGAACAGGTGCTATGGCAAGGATGGTCAAGATTATATGATATAGAAAAAATATCTCAAGGAGGTAAACTCATAGGCATTAAAAATATTAAACAAGGAACAAAAATCGAATTAAATCCTTATGTGTTGGGTGGTTTTGAATTTTCTGATGGACAAACCGAAACAAAACAAAAAATTGGTGGAGAAATAAACTTTGATATTACGCCAACCTTGAAGCTAAACTTTACAACAAATACAGATTTTGCACAAGTTGAATCAGATCGTAAACAGATAAATCTTTCTCGATTTTCTTTATACTATCCTGAAAAAAGACAATTCTTTCTCGAAGGAAAAAACTATTATAGTATGAATATTGGAAGGGAAAAGCTGTTTTATAGCAGAAGAATTGGTATTGATCAAAGTCAAGGAGTGCCCATAATTGGTGGTATGCGACTGTTCGGGAAACTAAATAAGACCAATATTGGGATTATGTCTATTCAAACCTATGAAAAAGACAACATCCCTACTACAAATTATTCAACAATCAGAGTGAAACAAGATATTTTTAAGCAATCTAATATTGGTCTTATTCTCACCCAAAAGTATTCAAAGAATAGTTATAATCGAGTTTATGGAACTGATTTTACCTATTCTACCACTGAACTTTTTAGAAATAAAAGTCTTATTGTAGGTGGGGCAATAGGAACTTCTGAAACTAAAATTTTTGATGAAGATAAACCAAATAACACAAACAACCTTTCTTATAATTTGTTTTTAAGTTACCCTAATGATGTTATAGAATATGACTTGGGATTTACCACAGTACAAGCTGATTTTAATCCTGGAATGGGCTTCACTAGACGTAAGAATTACCAAATGCTTTACACCGAATTGCAATTTAATCCCAGATTTAAAAAATTGCCTTTTTTTAGAAATCTAATTTTTAAACCTATTGACGTTAATTATTATATAAATGATGAAACCAAAGAAATGGAAACCATCTTTTATGAATGGCGACCTTTTGGATTTGTCTCAAAGAGTGGTGAGTTTTTTGAATTTAATATCCAACATCTTTATGATAAACCCGTTACTGATTTTGAACTAATTGATGATATTTATATTCCCGCTGGTAGTTATTGGGATAATCGATATGAAGTTCAGTTTAGTACTTTTAGAGGTAGAAAAATGGCCGTAAGTGGTGCTGTTAGTGCGGGCGAATTTTATACAGGTGATCGACAAGAATTTGGATTTTATACCTATTTTAATCTAAATAAGCATTTAAATATAAGTCTTGACTGGCAAAGAAATAACATACAGCTTCCACAAGAATCTTTTACAACAGACGAAATAGGTGGACGCATTGATTACGCTATTAATCCTAAATTGCAAACGAGTATGTTTGCCCAATGGAATAATGAAAATGAAAACATCCTACTCAATTACCGAATCAACTGGATCCCAAAAGTAGGAAGTTATTTCTACTTTGTAATCAATCAAGAATTATCAACAGATAACAAAATCAAACTGGAGCGAACTACCATTTTAGGAAAACTAATATGGCGATTTGCCTTATAAAATTTAAAACTTCATGAAATTACTAATGATTTATAGTGACTCGTTTTCGTATGAGCCTCAAATAAAAACCTTACCTGATTTTCCCGATTTCACAGAATATGTAAAACTTGAAAATGTACTTGTTGCATTTATTCAAATGGAAGAAAAAGATGTAGCCATCAACTCTAAGATAGAAACTAAGTTACTTAAAAACCTAAAATGGGGTGCCAAAAAAAATAACAGCAAACATGTTGTCTTGCACTCATTCGCCCATCTATCGACTAGTAAAGCAGATCCACAAAGCACAAAGCAGTTGTTTGACCAAGTAGAAACGCGACTTAAAAATGCAGATTATGAATGTAATCAAACTCCTTTTGGCTATTTTTTAGATATTAATGTGCAGGCTCCTGGACGTTCTGCAGCGCGAATATTCCTGGATTTCTAATCAAAATAATTCTGAATTCTGAATTCTAAATTCTAAATTCTATTGTACCTTTGCCAAACCAATTTTTTAAACGAATTATTATGGCACAAGATTTATATCAAGCTCCTGATTATTTTCAGTTAGATGAGCTATTAACTGACGAACACAAATTGGTTCGTGATGCAGCACGTGAATGGGTAAAAAGAGACATTTCACCCATGATTGAGGAAGCAGCTCAAAAAGCTGAATTTCCTATGGAAATCATCAGTGGTTTAGCTGAAATAGGTGCTTTTGGTCCTTATATTCCCATGGAGTATGGTGGTGCTGGTTTAGACCAGATGAGTTATGGATTAATCATGCAAGAAATTGAACGTGGTGATTCAGGTGTTCGCTCTACAGCATCGGTACAAACTTCTTTAGTAATGTATCCTATTTACGCTTTTGGGTCGGAAGAGCAAAAGAAAAAATACTTGCCAAAATTAGCCTCTGGTGAAATGATGGGTTGCTTTGGTTTAACAGAACCAAACCATGGTTCAAATCCTGGAGGAATGGAATCTCGCCTAAAAGACATGGGCAATCATTACATATTAAATGGTGCTAAAATGTGGATTTCTAATGCGCCTTTTGCAGACATTGCAGTGGTTTGGGCAATTGACGAAACTGATGGTCGCATTAAAGGAGTAATTGTAGAACGCGGTATGGAAGGTTTTACTACACCAACGACTCATAACAAATGGTCATTACGTGCATCGGCTACTGGTGAACTAATTTTTGATAATGTTAAAATTCCAAAGGAAAATCTACTACCCAAAAAAGATGGTTTAGGAGCACCATTAAAATGCTTAGATTCTGCACGTTATGGTATTGCTTGGGGTGCCATTGGTGCTGCAATGGATTGTTATGATACCGCTTTACGCTATGCTAAAGAACGTACACAATTTGGAAAACCAATTGCTGCTTTCCAATTACAACAAAAAAAATTAGCTGAAATGATTACTGAAATCACTAAAGCACAGTTTTTAACTTGGCGTTTAGGTACACTTCGCAACGAAGGTCGAGCTACTTCAGCACAAATCTCTATGTGTAAACGTAATAATGTAGATATGGCATTAAAAATAACTCGTGAAGCACGTCAGATTTTAGGTGCCATGGGTATTACTGGTGATTATTCTATTATGCGACACATGATGAATTTAGAAAGTGTAATTACTTATGAAGGTACACATGATATTCACTTATTGATAACTGGTTTAGATATCACAGGTATTCCTGCTTTTGAGTAGTTTATAAATACGTGAATAGAAAAGCGCTTGATTTATGATCAAGCGCTTTTTTTATGGGGTAACTTAGGT
>JAOZLL010000133.1 GCA_029934835.1 Flavobacteriaceae bacterium
GGTGGAATGGATAAATATTTTCAATTAGTAAAATGTTTCCGTGATGAGGATTTACGTGCCGATCGTCAACCAGAATTTACACAAATTGACTGTGAAATGGCATTTGTAGAACAAGATGACATTCTAGATACATTTGAAGGTTTAACGCGTCATTTATTGAAAGAAATTAAGGGAGTTGAAGTTGATAAATTTCCAAGAATGACTTATGACGAAGCGATGAAAACCTATGGGAATGACAAACCAGACATTCGTTTTGATATGAAATTTGGTGAGTTGAATGATTTAACCCAAAACAAAGGTTTTAATGTGTTTGATAAAGTCGAATTAGTTATTGGAATTGCTGTGCCAGGTTGTGCTACTTATTCACGTAAGCAAACAGATAAACTTATAGCTTTCGTGAAGCGACCACAAGTTGGTGCAAACGGATTAGTTTGGGCAAAATATAATGAAGATGGAACGTATAAATCGTCTGTTGATAAATTTTATTCTCAAGAGGATTTAGCACAATGGGCTGATCGATTAAATGCTAAAAAAGGAGATTTGATGTTGCTAATGGCGGGAGAAGCTGATAAAACACGTACACAATTAAGTGTATTACGTATGCACATGGCAGAAACTCTAGGTTTACGTAACCCAAACGAATTTGCACCATTATGGGTTGTTGATTTCCCATTATTAGAATGGGATGAAGAAACTGAACGGTATCATGCGATGCACCATCCATTTACATCGCCAAAGCCAGAAGACATGCACTTATTAGAAACGGATCCAGGTAAAGTTCGTGCCAACGCCTATGATATGGTACTGAATGGTAATGAAATTGGAGGTGGATCTATTCGTATTTTTGATAAAGAAACTCAAGCCAGAATGTTTGATCTATTAGGTTTTACAAAAGAGGAAGCTCAAGCACAATTTGGCTTTTTAATGGATGCTTTTGAATATGGTGCTCCGCCACATGGTGGTTTAGCTTTTGGTTTAGATAGATTGGTAGCTATTTTAGGTGGACAAGAAACGATTCGCGATTTTATCGCTTTTCCGAAGAATAATTCAGGAAGGGATGTAATGATTGATGCACCTTCTTCAATTGATCAAGCCCAATTAGATGAATTACATTTAAAATTGAATTTTCCCTCATAAAAATAATGTATTGAGAATCAATATATTGGCTATATAGCTTAAAAATTACTTCAGAAAAAAACGGGTTTTTATTATAAAAACTTTTGGGATTTATAAAAATACCGTACATTCGCATTGTCTATGAAAAAGGATAAGTTCTTGCTTATCCTAAGGGGGTAAATAAGAAGTCGTCCACAGCCTTGGTTGCGGACGATTTTCTTTTGTATTATTTGTAGATCAAGTCAACAAGGAGGATTCTATTTTACGTATATTTAAACTTTTATTCAAAAAGCGTTCAAATTATGTTTAACATTGAATCTTTCAGAGAATATTGCTTGACAAAAAAGGTTGTTACAGAATCTTTTCCTTTTGATGAAGTTACTTTAGTCTTTAAAGTTGCAGGAAAAATGTTCGTTTTAATCTCGTTAGATTCACCTGAGTTTAATGTTAGTCTCAAATGTGATCCCGAACGTGCATTAGAATTACGTGAAAGTTACCCCAATATAATTCCTGGTTTTCATCTGAATAAAAAGCATTGGAATACTGTAAAAATTGATGGTTCTTTTGATAAGGAATTACTTCAGGAACTTGTTGATCATTCATATAATTTAGTGGTGAAATCCTTAACAAAAAAGAAAAGATTTGAAACCGGATTGGAATAGAAAGTTAAACATCAGGCTATCAATAGATTCTTTGAAAGAAATTAACAATAGGTCGGAGTATTATGTTTTTAGTTTGATAGATAAATTTTAGATTTTGTTGAAATAGCAGAATTAGTTTTAATGGTAGCACAGTTAACTCTTTGAGTTTTTAACACTCTTGTTTCAAGAGTCTGTAAGTTTAGATGTTTTAATACGAGCTATTTACTACTTTGTTTTTGCTATCGATTGTTCTTTTTAGGTTCTTTTTGTGATAAATTTACTTATTTATAATAATTATTAACTCTTTTAACCCATTCTTAACAATTCATTTTTTTAAGATTTTGCAACTTGCGGAGTCAAATTAAAAATGACAGATATAATTAATATATAAATGATGGAAAATACTAGTGGAAGTGTTGATATTAAAGAAATTAACGAAAAGATAGCAGCTGAATCTGCCTTTATCGATCTCTTAATGTTAGAAATGAATAAAGTGATAGTTGGACAAAAAGGTATGATTGAACGACTTTTAATCGGTTTACTCGGTGATGGACATATTTTATTGGAAGGTGTTCCTGGTTTAGCCAAAACTTTAGCTATTAACACACTAGCACAAGCGGTACATGGTAGCTTTAGTCGTATACAATTTACACCTGATTTATTACCTGCTGATGTTATTGGGACGATGATTTATAATATTAAGGAAAATGATTTTACTATTAAAAAAGGTCCTGTATTTGCTAATTTTGTTCTAGCAGATGAGATTAATCGTGCACCTGCAAAAGTGCAGTCAGCTCTACTAGAAGCGATGCAAGAACACCAAACTACTATTGGTGATACTACGTTTAAATTAGATGAACCCTTTTTGGTAATGGCTACTCAAAATCCGATAGAGCAAGAAGGAACCTATCCGTTACCTGAAGCGCAAGTAGATCGTTTTATGCTAAAAGTTGTTATTGATTATCCTTCGATCAATGATGAACAACAAATTATGCGTCAAAACTTAAAAGGTGGTTTTGAAAAAGTCAATTCAGTAGTCTCAATAGATCAAATACTAAAAGCTCGTGCAGCCGTTCGTGAAGTCTATATGGATGAAAAAATTGAAAAATATATTTTAGATATCATCTTTGCCACACGTTACCCTGAGAAATACAACTTATCAGATCTTAAAGACTTGATTAGTTTTGGGGCATCACCACGTGGTAGTATTAACTTAGCCACTGCTGCAAAATGTTATGCATTTATTAAACGTCGTGGTTATGTAGTACCTGAAGATGTTCGTGCTGTGGTTATGGATGTATTACGTCATAGAATTGGCATTACATACGAAGCAGAAGCAGAAAATATGACATCCGAAGATATTATTCATAAAATTATTAATGAAGTAGAAGTGCCATAGAAAAGCAAGGCTTTTCTGTGAAAAGTTCAGTGTTAAAAGTTGGTTACATAACAACTTTTCACTTTCAACTTTATAAACTTTCAACTCAATGAATACATCCGAAATTCTCAAAAAAGTACGTAAGATAGAGATCAAAACCCGTAGGTTATCTGATCATATTTTTAGTGGTGAGTACCATTCATCATTTAAAGGACGTGGCATGACTTTTTCTGAAGTTCGACAATATCAGTATGGAGATGATATTCGGAATATTGATTGGAATGTTACAGCACGTTACAACGAGCCTTATATTAAAGTTTTTGAAGAAGAACGTGAATTAACCATGTTATTAATGGTTGATGTCAGTGGATCTGAATCTTTTGGAACACAAAATCAATGTAAAAAAGATACACTTACTGAAATAGCAGCTACTTTGGCTTTTTCTGCTATTCAGAATAATGACAAAGTGGGTTTAATCCTTTTTTCAGATCAAATAGAGCTCTATATTCCTCCTAAAAAAGGACGTCATCATGTGTTACGAATTATTCGAGAGTTAATAGAGTTTCATCCTAAAAGCAACCAAACCAACATTACGCAAGCTTTAGAATTTTTATCGGGCGTAACTAAAAAGAAAGCCATTGTTTTTATGCTTTCTGATTTTATGGATGCTCACTATGAGCATGCTTTAAAAATTGTTGGTAAAAAACATGATGTTACGGGTATTCGTATTTATGATAAAAGAGAAGTAGAAATTCCAAACTTAGGTTTAGTACCAATTTTAGATGCTGAAACTGGGAAAACATATTTAGTTGATACTAGTTCTAAAAAGGTACGTACTAATTATAAGTCTCATTATTTAAAAAATAGCAGTTACTTTAAAAATGCTTTTACTAAAAGTGGTTCAGGTGTAATTAGTACTCGAACCGATCAAGATTATGTAAAACAATTATTGGGTTATTTTAAAAATAAATAGCATGATATTATTCTCTTATAATCAAAGTGTTATCTATATTTTGTTAAAGTTTTTTCGAGTTTAAATCTTTATTACTTACTTGCATTAGTTTTTCATTGAGTTTAAACGAATACACAAATAAACCTAAACACAACTAAAAAACAACCCGTTGTGCATTTGTAATTAAAGAGTAAAAGTCGTCCATTTGATTAGAATAA
>JAOZLL010000134.1 GCA_029934835.1 Flavobacteriaceae bacterium
TCGTATTGATTTTTTAGGATTTAGTACAATTTCCTTTCCTGTTAATACACTTGACATAAATTTTCCGTTCCAAGCGGTGTTTCTCCACACGCCATCCTTTGCTAAATACTTAGAATCATATAAACTTGCTGTTACCAATACATAAAAACCATTTTCTAATGGACGTTCTAAAGTAAGATCAATTCCATAATTTTTTCCTTTTCCTTCATTAAATAAGGCATCATAAAATATTTGAGCGCCTCCTTCATCATTATAACCTGAGTTAATTATAGAGTAACTTTCCTCTTTATAAGAAATGGGAATATCAAATAATGACTGATAATAAAACTCTGTTTTAAGATTTAATTTTTCTAGAAGTTTTGTTGTAATTCCTACAATAAAATGATGTGATTTACTAAAATCTAAATTCGTATTTTCATAAGAATATACATTTGGAAGCGTTTCTTGTTTGGTAAAATAGGATAATAAAGGATGAATATTTGAATGTAATCCATACGAAATACTAAAACTCGTATTGTCTTTATGTTTATAATTTAGCCCAAGACGAGGTTCAATTGTATACTGCTTATTTAAGCTAAATGATTGGTAACGCAAACCTGAGTTTAGAACAAAGTTATCTGAAAAACGATGTTGCCAATTGGTATATACTCCAAATAAACCTGTGTTATTCTCAATGGCACTCTCATAAGATTCAGATACAGAAAGTTCAAAATCTATTCCATAGTTTGTATAAGAAGTTCCTACTTCAATGGTATTTTTTACATTGCTTTTTGTTTTGATCTTTGCATTTATGGTAGTGTAGGAAGTTATTAAATTTTCATGAAAATAATCGGAATACAAATTATCTGCAGGATTTAAAGTATCCATATCTATACGTTGGTCTATTTTACTATAAGATACGGCAATCGTAGAACTTGTCTTTTCATTAAAAAAGTATTTATGACTTAGACCAAAAATTCCATTTAAATTATCTTGAGTTAAGATAGATTCTTCTGAATTAAAAAAATTATTATCTGAACCTTCTTCACTTGTGTTAAACTTAATTGTGCTAATACCACCAATACCCCAAAACTTAAATTTTCCTATTTTTTTAGTAGGAACATTTACCACAAAACTAGCATCTTGATAAATTGGTAACGCACTTCCTGTTCCTAAATTAACACCTAATTTATCTAATATGGCAACTGTAGAATACCTATAATTTACCATAAATGAGGCTTCTGAATCTTTAGAAAATGGACCTTCAACTCCTGCTTCTAGACCTGCAAATCCCATTTGTGCTACAAACTCATATTTGTCAGAATTTCCTTCTCTAAATTGCAAATCAAAAACAGCCGAACTTGTATTTCCAAAATTGGCAGGAAAAGCTCCCGATAAAAAATCTGATTTATTTAGGGTATTTATATTCAGCATGCTAACTGGTCCTCCTGATGATCCTGAGGACGAATAATGATTCGGATTAGGAATGGCAATTCCTTCCATAACCCAAAGTAACGAACTGGGATTATTTCCTCTTACGATAATATCATTTCTACTGTCATCATTGCCATTAACACCAGCATAATTCATTGCCATACGTGATACATCAGCTAGTGAACCCGCGTACTGATTAGTTTGTTCTACATTAAATCCGTATTGTGATGCTGTTACAAAAGCTACATTATCTCTTTTTACCGAAGCTTTAACAACCACTTCATCTAATGTTGCAATTTTTTCGAGTAAACTAAAATTAACTACCAACTCTTTACCTACATCTAAAGAAATTTGAGTGTGTGATTGTGGCGTAAACCCATTATAAAATGCTTTGATATTTATTTTTCCAACAGGAACATTTTCTATGTAGTATTTTCCATTTTCATCGGTTACTGCCCAATAATTTTGTCCTTGAACTCGGGTTACAACCTCAGCACCAAATAAAGGAAATTCAGATTGTCTATCCACAACAACTCCTTTTATATTTTGTGTTGGTTGTTGTGCATATACTAAAGAAATTTGAAAAAAACTTAGTATAAAAAAGCTTACTGAAATAAAAATGCACTTCGATTTCATGTGTCTAAATTTTTAATTTTTATAGGTGACACATGGTGTTCGCTATTAGTCATTTCCTTGTATGTCAAAATTGGATATGCTCGGTTCATTAGTATGAATTAGAATTATACTACAAATAAATAGCGATAATAATTCACTGACAAATATATGTTATTAATGGGTTGTTTTTGGGATGAATGGGTTGTTATTTAACCAAAGTATACAAAAACTCTTTTGGAAAACTTCGTGAAACAGGTATTGAAAAATCAATTTTATCAAGCTTTAGAAAGTAACCACGGGCATTGCCATCAATCTGTAGAACCTGATGTGTATTTACAATATATGATTTATGACAACGAACAATACTAGCATAATCTTGTAACTGATTTTCTAATTTACTCAATGAAATTCTAATAAGTTGTTCTTTTAATTCATTATTCTTTAAATAAAAAATACTCGCATAATTTCCTTCTGAACTAATATAAACTAAATCATTTATCACAAAAGAAAAACTATCTTTTTTGGTAGCTGAAATCAAAGTAATATTTTCATCCTCTTTTAAAAAATCATCATTAGTATTTGACAACTTTTTAGCAACCAAAACATATTGTTTGCTTCTATTTCTCTCACTTATATAAATATAAAAAATAAGTGGAAAAAAACCAACTAGTAGCGTTACCAATACATAATAAAGAAACGTATTATCTATTTGGTTAATTGGTCTTGCTATACTTAAATTATAATACCAATTCGCTATACTTATCATTAAAGTTGTTCCTAGAAAAAAAAGGGTCATTTTACCAATAATCCATTTGTTAGGATTAAAAAATTTGGGAAAGATAAATGGAAAAATGAAAAGATTAAATAAGGTAATAATAAATGTAATAAGACCAAAACCTAAGGTATATGATACTAAATTATTCTCTAGATTACTTATACCAAATGGTTTAAAAATATATAAAAACAAAAATACAATCTTTCCAAAAACTAAACTCATTAATAGTTTTTGCTTTGTTGTAGTAACAAATGGATAGGGTTTAAAAAACCAAGCATTCATATTTTGTAACATTATTGTTGGGATACTTATGGGCAAATATATTACAATTATTTATGCTATGAATACACGAATAAATTATTAATCTTGAATAATAAATTCCTTGTTGTCATCTCTATCATATTCAGGTTGTAAATTACTGTGAAAGATACCAAAGTTTTCTGCTAAAAGCTGTTCAATTATTTCACAACTCCTATCAAATTCTGATAATTTCACATCTTTATTAAACTCTATATGTGCTTCAAAATGAATAGTATGATCATTGAGTTGCCATACATGTACATGGTGTATGTTTCGAATATTGGATAGTTTTAAAATTTCAGATTCAATATCTTTTATAATGATATGATCTGGAGCAAAAAGCATTAAAATTTTTAAAGAGTCAATAAAGATTTTCCAACTTATGTAGATTAGATATACCGAAATAATAATAGTAAGAACAGCATCAACCCAAAAGATTTGATAATATTTCATCAACAAACCTCCTATTAACACAGCTACCGAAGTGAGCATATCTGATAATAAATGTAAATAGGCTGAACGCATATTTAAATTATGACTGGCATCTTTTTTAAGTAGTAGAACACTAAATCCGTTACCTGCAATACCAATTATTGCCAACCAAATAACGATATTACTACTAATTTCTATTGGTGTGTTAAATCTTTTGATGGCTTCTATTGCCAAAAAAATGGCAATAACAATTAGAGTTGCTGCATTAAAAAAAGCAGCTATTATCTCAGCTCTTTTATAGCCAAAAGTTTGTCCTAAATTTTGTTTACGTTTTCGAGAAAGCCAATTTGCGGCATAGCTAATAATCAAAGCTAAAACATCTGATAAATTATGTACTGCATCAGATAATAAAGCTAAACTTCCAGAAATAAAACTACCTATAAGTTGAGCTACTGTAATACCTATATTTAGTAAAATGGTAAACAATAAGTTTTTACCACTTACAGTCGGATGGTGATGATTATGCGACATAATAATTGTTTATTCTACTTCAAAATTAGTATAAAAAAATAAGACCACAATGCTTGAAAATTATAGCATAGTGGTCTTATGTATAAAGTTAGTTCTTTTTAAGAAACTTTTACTTCTTTAATTTCATTTGCCCAAAGTCCGTGTTTTGTACAATAAGCAGTTGCCGCTAATTTCATTTTTGATTTAGTAGGAACTACATAAAAATCTACTTCTACTTGATTAG
>JAOZLL010000016.1:0-2756 GCA_029934835.1 Flavobacteriaceae bacterium
TTTCTTGGAGAAACTGGTGGAATACTGGTATGACTTATGATGCTGCTACATTCACATACAATAATAAAGAAAACGGATTACGTTTTGATATAAGTGCTTCTTACAACAGTAAGGCACAAGATTTAACAGGAAATGATTTCTCCGATGGAACTGATTATTTCGGTGGTGTTAATCCAATTCAGACTCACAATTTTGTATATGTTAAAAAGAATTTTGACAACAAAATGTATATTTCTTTGCTAGCGCTTACTGCTGGATATCAAAATGAAGATAATCCTGAAACCCTATACATGACGAATACTGAAGGTCTGCATTTTAACTATAATGCAACTAAAAAAGGGAAAGATGGAATCTTTGGAGTAGCTAATGCTTTTATCCAAAATGGAAAGAATATTAACGGAACAAAAATTAGTGCTAATATGTTAACGGCGCAATTAGGGTACAGAACTCTTGGTAAAAAATTAGAACTTTCTGCTAAAGTAGAACACCTTTCAGGTAACGATGCAGAGCAATATGATGATGCAGATTACACAGATGTAGATCATACTTACAATCTATTAAATGGTGCACGTCACCCTTATTATGAAGGTTATTTAGATTGGTTTGTTATGCCGAAAAGCACAAAAAATGGAGGATTGATGAATATTAACTTTAAAGCCTCTTACAAATTGAGTAAAAAAGATATTTTATGGTTTGAGTATAGTAATGTATCTACGGCTACTAATGTTTATAAACCAACAGAAGGTGAAACTCGTGAGTACTATGGAAAAGCACTAGCTAGTACACTTGATTTTACCTATATCCGTAAAATTAACAAAGATATAAAATGGATGAATGGCTTCTCTTATGGAATTCCAACAGATGACTATAATGCCATGAAAGGTATCGCTGATGCTGGAAGTAATTATTTCTTCTATACTATGGTGACCTTTACTCCAAAGTTTTTTGATTCTTCTAAAAAATAATAAGTGGATTAATTAATATGATGATGCATCCTTTTTTATTTCGATAAGGAAGGATGTATTTTTTAAAACAAACTATTTCTATTATAAAAGAAAAGTATACAATGATTAACTTCTAGAATCTTTTAAAATTAGGCAATCGTAAAAAATATTATTCTTAAAGATGACAAATATCAAATTTATACCTAAATACAGTTTGTAAATTTGCATTTTAAAACAAACCAAAACAGTTTAAGTACGAACATAAAAATAATTTTTTAGTATTAATAATAAGTATTAATGTAATTAATCATGAAGAATCATAATTTAAAAATAATTTTATTATTTCTTGTTACAGTATTTTTATTTATGTCCTGTAGAGATAACGAAAGTATAAATGATGAGAATGCTATTGCCACTAAAACTGAAGTCCTTGCTAAAACAAAGGCTCAGAAGTTAGCAGAAGTCATTTATAAAGAAAAAATTACCATTAGTGCAGATAAAGCACCAAAAGTAATTAAAGCAGTTGATGTTTATAGTTTATTAAATGAAAACATTCTTATTCTTGATATAAGAGGTGCAAAAGATTTTGCAAGCGGTCATTTAAAAAATGCAGTAAACATAAAAATGAGTGAGGTGATAGACTATGCACAAGCAAGAGGTTTACCTATGTATGATAAAGTTATAATGATTTGTTATACTGGACAAACCGCCAGTTACTCAGCAGCTGTTTTACAAATGTTAGGACATGAAAACATCTATGTTCTTGAATGGGGAATGTGTGGTTGGAATACTAAATTTAGTAAAAAATGGATGAAAAACAGTTCAGACAAAGGAATTGATAAGTTAGTAACAACTCCTTATGAGAAAAATGCCATTTCTGAGCTTCCTGTAATTGTAAATAAAAAAAATACAGGAGAACAAATAGTATATTTACGAGCACGTGAGATACTTAAAGCGGGTTTTGGAAGTGCTGCAGTAAACTTCAGTTACACCAACGCTAATGCAAAAAAAGCCTACGTGATTTGTTATCAACCAGAAGCCATGTATAAAGAAGGACATATAGATCATGCTGTATTATACAGTCAAGATGATTCCTTCAATCTTTCTACAGACTTACTAACACTTCCAACTGATAAAACGATTATTATATACTCTAATAAAGCCTATCAAAGTACCTATATTACTGTATATTTAAAAATGTTAGGATACAATGCTAGAACACTGAAATTTGGTGCTAATAGTTTTATGAATTCAAAATTAAAAGCATCAGGTGAAGCTTTTGGTAAAGAGGTTATAAAGAATTATCCTTATGAAACGTCTAAATATATTGAAATAGAAGGAGAAGTTCAAGAAGGAGGTTGCTAAAAAGTTAGAGATATACTATAAAAATAAAAAAAATATCATGTTTGTAAAAAATATTATAAAGAACAAGTGGACTAAGACAATATTTTATGCTACAATAACAGTTTTGCCTTGGCTAGTTATATTTGCTGTTGTAAATGCTTTAGAGGAACGTAACGAAGCATCTGATTATATAAAGATTGTCAATTATGAAAACAAAGAACACCAATCACCTGTAGATCATGGAGAGTTTAAAGAGCTTCAAAAGGAGTTTAAAACTCCAATGGAAGTAACAGAAGCTTGTGTGAGTTGTCATAATAAACGACATTCAGAAATAATGAGCAATGCACATTGGTCTTGGGATAGAGAGCGTGTAAGAATGAATGGAGACACTATTAAATCAGGAAAAAGAAACGTAATTAACAATTTTTGTATTGCTACCAATACAAACACTTGGAAATGTACCAGTTG
>JAOZLL010000016.1:2856-35614 GCA_029934835.1 Flavobacteriaceae bacterium
TAATTAACAATTTTTGTATTGCTACCAATACAAACACTTGGAAATGTACCAGTTGCCACATTGGTTTTGGATATGAAGATAAAAATTTCGATTTTTCTGATTATAAAAAAGTGGATTGTATGGCATGTCATGATATGACAGGCGCTTATGAAAAAGAACCACTCGGATCAGGTTTTCCAGCTGATGAAAAACAAGCCTATTCAGACAAGACATATTTTCCTCCTAATTATAATTATATCGCAGCCAATGTTGGAAGTCCAACTACTGAAAATTGTGGGAAATGTCACTTCTTTGGTGGTGGTGGAGATAATGTAAAACATGGTGATTTATCATCAGACCTTTATCATCCTGATAAAAAAATGGATGTTCACATGG
Source organism: Flavobacteriaceae bacterium (assembly GCA_029934835.1). Taxonomy (GTDB): domain Bacteria; phylum Bacteroidota; class Bacteroidia; order Flavobacteriales; family Flavobacteriaceae; genus DQTL01. The sequence goes on from JAOZLL010000016.1 coordinate 3,232, forward strand.
ATGTAGGTGAAGATGGAAATGGAATGACCTGTATTGATTGTCATAAAACGGAAAATCATCAAATGTTAGGGAAATTATACAGCCTTTCAAGTGCTGACGAAGGACGCTTATCTTGTACGGAATGTCACGAAGGTGATGTGCATCAAAACGAGACATTAAACAGACATAATAACAGAATTGCCTGCCAAACTTGTCATATTCCAGAATATGCCAAAGGAGTTCCCACTAAGATGGAATGGGATTGGTCAACTGCAGGAAAAGTGAAAAAAAATGGAAAAAAAATTAAAGAGAAGGATAGTTTAGGAAGAGTTGTTTATAAATCTGCAAAAGGATCGTTTAAATGGGAAACACATGTTAAACCAGAATATGTTTGGTTTAATGGTACAGGAGAAAATATGGTATATGGTGATGTTATTAAAGATACCACGCAAGTATTAAAAATTAATGAATTGTATGGGAATCATGATGACCCTAAAGCTCAAATAATTCCAGTGAAAATTCACAGAGGAAAACAAATTTTTGACCCTGTAAATAAAACATTAATTGTTCCACATGTTTATGGACATGACAGTACTGCCTATGGAGTTGGTTTAGATTGGAATTTAGCAGCAAAAGCTGGAATGGAAGAAGCAGGATTACCTTATAGTGGTCAGTATTCTTTTATTGAAACAGAAATGTATTGGCCCTTAAATCACATGGTTTCACCGGTTGAGGATGCACTACAATGTATTGATTGTCACTCACAAGATGGCAGATTAGCAAATCTAGATGGTTTTTATATGCCAGGTAGAGATCAAAGTAGTTTACTAGATCTTATAGGTATATTAGCAATACTAGGAGCATTAGCTGGTGTGTTTATTCATGGTGGCATACGATATTTTAGGCAAAAAAATAAATAATTAGAATAATTACAAATTACATAATAATCTTATTAATAAAAATATTTTCTAATGAAAAAAAGAACATACATATATAGAAGTTTTGAGCGATTCTGGCATTGGACACAATCGCTATTAATAATACTTCTTGCACTTACAGGATTTGAAATTCATAGTACTTATACCCTTTTTGGGTATGAAAGAGCCGTAATGTTACATGATGTTTTGGCATGGTCATATATCCTATTAATCACCTTTACCATATTTTGGCATTTTGCAACAGGTGCTTGGAAACAGTATATTCCTACAACAGAACTAGTAAAAGCACAATTTCAGTATTATATTAGTGGCATTTTTTCAGGAGCAGAACATCCAACAAGAAAGACATCTTATAATAAATTTAATCCGATACAACGTTTAACCTATCTTGCTTTTAAAGTATTGATTATTCCTGTAATGGTAGGAACTGGGATAATATATATGTATTATATGTATCCTGAAAGTGTGGTACATGTTGGTCGATTAGAATTTTTTGCATTAATTCATACTTTTGGTGCTTTTCTATTGATTGTGTTTTTAATTGTGCACCTTTACTTACTAACGACCAATGATGATCCTGTTGAAAGTATAGTAGCCATGATTAATGGTTGGGAAGAAGTTGATATAGATCAAGATGAAGAACATAAAACACACATGCAATATGCAGTTGATCAAAGTATCGCTGGATATTATAGATTAGATAAGGATGGTAAGTATATTGATATAAACAAAGCATGGTTAGACCTGTATAAATGTAATGATATCAACAAAATATTAGGTAAACATTATTCAGTAACACGTTCACCTGAGCATCTAAAAGAAGCTGAAGAACTAGTTGCTCGAGTAATGAATGGAGAATCAATTAGAGGTATTCCATCAATAAGAAAATGTTTTGATGGATCTAAAGGAAAACATATTCTTTCAATAAATCCAACCTATGATGACGATAATAATGAAATAATTGGAGTAGAAGGTTTTGTAATTGATATTTCTGATATTTCAGATGTACAAGAACAAATTTATCATTCTGTTCGAAACTCTGATGCAGGATATTATAGAATAAATCTAGATGGATACTTTGAAGAAGTAAACGACGCTTGGTTGCAATTATATAAGTATGATAAAGCCAAACAAGTAATTGGTAAGCATTATTCTCTAAGTAGAAAAAAGAAAGATTTACAACAGCTAACAGACAAATTTAATAAGGTTCTTAATGGTGAAAAAGTGCCAAGTCAGTTAGTAAATAGGAAATGTAATGATGGATCTACAGGGAAACATATATTATCTATAAATCCAGTTTATGATGGAACTAAAATTGTAGGTATGGAAGGATTTATCTTAGATATAACAGATTTAGATATAGAAAAAGAGTTGACTTAGAAGTATACTCTTATATTAATACTCTACAAAAAAGGCTCCAATTTGGAGCCTTTTTTGTGGATTATAATTTATAAATAGCTTACGAATGTCCCTTAAGAACAATACGCATTACTTTAAAATTTAATCTAAAGAATTGATAAATCTGTAAAATCATGCATTTACGTGTAAACCTGACCAAAAGTCCTGGTTCAGTACCATAAGACATATTACTGTAGGGTTTGGTTAATGCTTTACTTTTTGTTTTTCCTCTTGTATCTGTTGACATTTTAATAAGTTTAAAAGTTAAAAGCTAAAAGTTTGGATTCAATTTATATTTATTGTTCCAAATTATAACTTTTTAATAATTTGATAATATCTAAATTTTGATAATAAGGCGTCAAGGTCAAGGCTTTCGAAGTTTTTATAATTTATGAGTTTACAATAGTAAATGATTAAATTTAAAAACAAGAAAACGCAGAGATTGGCGTTTTATTTCTAAATTACTCTGGGATTAGCCACCAGAATGGCTTGGCCTTCGCTTTATACAAAAACATATAATGCATAAACAGTTTCATCCAATGACCTGCTGTACCTACAACACCAACCGTATCTGAGATACTACGACCCCATTTAGGATATTTTTCCCAGTCTTGAACTATAGGTCTTACAGTCATAACGGCTGCTTTTCCTTTGAAAATTCCATATCCTGCTGATACAATACACGCAGCACCCATAGTAGCCATAGAGGCTTCATGTGGATGGTCTTTTTTACCTGTTTTAATTTGATGTGCAATATTTTGAGCTACAATTTTACCAATAACTCCTGAAGGCATACCCGTACGAGGTGGTGTTGGGAATATTTTAGTTCCATTAGGACTTGTCATAGGTTTAGACATGGTATGTGGTGGTGCAAATGCGATACCAGATGCATACATATTATCATAAGCTTGACTTTGATATACTTTTGGCCAATCGGCAGCACTCCATTCCTCATAAGGCTTTGGTGTATAATCAGCATCAACTTTCATCATAGTGTTTGCTGCAAATACTTTGTCAGAAATATCAATACCATCTTTTCCGATGGCTGTTAAACCGACACCAGCAAAACCTGGGATTAACATAGAAAAATCAAATTCTTTGGTATGTTTTTCTCCTCTTAAATTTTCATAATATACTTTTCCTGCATCTAATTTTTGTACAGCTGCACGTTTAATCCAGCGAATACCATATTCTTTTAATATAGATTCAGTGAATATTTTGGTTGGTGTGATATAGCCATTTCTTTTTACATAAGCACCACCCATTCCAAAATCGCCTAGTTCATATTCATTCGAAATCCACCAAATATCTGCTAAATGAGAGAGCTTACGTTTGTGTACTTCAAAGGCAATATTAAGAACATATTCAAACGCAGCTCCTTGGCAAGTTGCCAATCCATGACCTGTACCAATTAGAAAAGTTTGCTTTTCACCATTTTCCATTTTTTTATAAGCAGCCTGTAGATTACCCCAAGCATGTTCTGCGTGGTCATAAGTACAAACAGAGTTCGAGTGCTCTTGAAGTCCTTCAGTTGCAGCAAAATTTAGTTTTGGTCCTGTGGCATTAATCAAATAGTCATAAGTGACTTTTTCTGTTTCCCCTTCTTTTTCTTTAGATACGTATTTAATTGAAACATAACCACTGTCAATCTCAGAGTCACCTTCAGGATGAATCGAAACGCCTAAAGCTTGTTTGTATTCAATTCCCAATTTTTTGTAAATAGGAGCTAATTTAAATTTGACTTGATCAGGTTTCATCAAACCAACTCCTACCCAAATATTGGAAGGAACCCATTGAAAATTGCTGTTTGGAGTTACCATAACTACCTCATGTTTCTTACCTAAATACTTGTTTAAGTAAGTAACGGCAGTATGTCCTGAAATTCCTGCACCCAGTACTAATAATTTTGCCATGTAATATATTTTTAGTTAATAAATAGTTTATTGATTACTATACCTTAAAATAGAATAAAAAGTAATAATTTTGTAAAGGTATTAAAAAAAAAGAAATCACTAATCACATAGTGTTTATGAAAGGAAACGAATAAAAATTAAATTAAATAGTAGTTTTATTGATAATATAGAAATTTTAATTAAAAAAAAATGAGTATAATCTTAAGTGTACATGCGCGTCAAATTTTTGATTCAAGAGGAAATCCTACTGTAGAGGTAGATGTAATAACAGAAAATGGTATTCTAGGTAGAGCTGCAGTTCCGTCTGGAGCATCAACAGGAGAACATGAAGCAGTAGAACTTCGTGATGGAGGTGATGCATATATGGGTAAAGGAGTTTTAAAAGCTGTTGCAAATGTCAATGATATTATTGCTGAAGCTATTGTTGGATATCCAGTATTCGAGCAAACAGCCATTGACCAAGCTATGATTGAATTAGATGGAACGCCAAATAAAGCAAAATTAGGAGCCAATGCAATTCTAGGAGTATCGTTAGCAGTAGCAAAAGCAGCAGCAGAAGAATTAGGACAACCTTTATATCGGTATATAGGTGGAGTTAGTGCAAACACAATTCCTGTTCCAATGATGAATATCATTAATGGAGGTTCACATTCAGATGCACCTATTGCTTTTCAAGAATTTATGATTATGCCGGTAAATGTTTGTTGTTTTACTGAGGCTCTAAAAATGGGTACTGAAATATTCCATAATTTAAAGAAAATCTTAAAAGATCGCGGTTTGAGTACAGCTGTTGGTGATGAAGGTGGATTTGCACCAACATTAGATGGTACTGAAGATGCTTTAGAAACTATTCTCAAAGCGATAAAAAATGCCGGTTATAAGCCAGGTGAAGAAGTATTGTTAGCATTAGATGTGGCAGCTTCGGAATTTTACAAAGATGGGAAATATGATTACACTTTATTTGAAGGTAAAAAAGGAGCCATTAGAAATTCAGAAGAACAAGCAACTTATTTAGCTGAGTTAGCTAATAAATATCCAATCGTATCTATTGAAGATGGAATGGATGAAAACGATTGGGAAGGTTGGAAAAAACTTCAAAAAGCTATTGGTGAAAATGTTCAAATTGTAGGGGATGATTTATTCGTGACCAATGTCAAAAAGTTGGCAAGAGGAATTGAAGAAAAATCTGCCAATTCTATCTTAATTAAAGTAAATCAAATCGGAACATTAACCGAAACTATTGCTGCAGTAAATATGGCACAAAATGCCGGTTTTACTTGTGTAATGTCACATCGTTCAGGAGAAACAGAAGATAATACTATTGCCGATCTTGCTGTGGCCTTAAATACGGGGCAAATTAAGACTGGTTCTGCTTCTCGTAGTGATCGTATGGCAAAATACAACCAACTCTTACGTATTGAGGAAGAATTGGGAAATACAGCTTATTACCCTAAAAATAAAGCATTTAAGGTCTTATTCTAAAAAAAGCGCTTTGTAACATAAGTTACTGTTCTTTAAAGTATTAGGTGATAATTGTCATGGCATTAATAAAAAATGGAAGTTAAATTTGTGCTATTATTAATAATTAACTTTAAAATATTATAGAATTATGTCAGAAATTGGAGCATTTGAATTTCAAGGAAAAAGATATGAATTTCCAGTTGAAATTGGAACAGAAAATGAAATATCAATTGATATTAAAAAATTAAGAGGAACAACTGGTGGTGTGATTACGATGGATCCAGGTTTTAAGAATACGGGTTCTTGTAAAAGTGAAATTACTTTTTTAGATGGAGAAAAAGGAATTTTAAGACATAGAGGTTATGCAATTGAAGATTTAACAAAAAAAGCAAGCTTTTTAGAAGTTGCTTATTTAATTATTTTTGGAGAATTACCAACAAAAGAGCAGTTTGCTAAATTTGAAGCTGATATCAAGAAAAATACCTTGGTTAATGAGGAAATGAAAAACATTTTAGATGGTTTTCCTAGATCAGCTCATCCAATGGGAGTATTGTCATCTTTAACAAGTGCTTTAACAGCTTTTCACCCTGAGTATACAGATGTACAATCTGAAGAAGATATGTATAATGCCATTACTAAAATACTAGGAGAATTTCCAGTATTAGCAGCTTGGGCACATTCAAAAAATGATGGTAAACCAATGAATTATGCAGATAATTCACTAGGGTACATTGAGAATATGCTAATGATGATGTACAAAGTTCCAACCGAAAAGTATAAAACAAATCCTGTTGTTTTAAAAGCAATGGAAGAATTATTGATTTTACACCAAGATCATGAACAAAACTGTTCTACGTCAACGGTACGTTTAGTCGGTTCATCACATGCAAGTTTATTTGCATCCATTTCAGCAGGTGTTTCTGCACTTTGGGGACCATTACATGGTGGAGCTAATCAAGCTGTAATTGAAATGTTAGAAGAAATTATTGCTGATGGAGGTGATGTTGATAAATTCATTAACAAAGCTAAAGATAAAAATGATCCTTTCCGCTTAATGGGATTTGGACATAGAGTTTATAAAAATTTTGATCCAAGAGCCTTGATAATAAAAGGAAGTGCTGATGCAGTATTATCTAATTTAGGTGTTACAGATCCTACTTTAAAAGTAGCCAAACATCTTGAAGAAGTTGCATTAAGTGATCCATATTTTGCTGAAAGAAAATTATTCCCTAATGTAGACTTCTACTCAGGAATCATTTATAGAGCTTTAGGTATTCCAGTTGAAATGTTTACAGTAATGTTTGCGATTGGTCGTTTACCAGGTTGGATTGCACAATGGAAAGAAATGCGTATGAATAATGAACCTATTGGTCGCCCAAGACAATTATATATGGGTGAAATAAAACGTGACTTTAAAAACGTGTCAGAAAGATAGTATTTTTTGAATACTTGGTTAGTAATAAAATCACTTTTAGAAGTTATAAAATCCTTCTAAAAGTGGTTTTTTTTATGGATATTTGCAACACTTATGTTACAACTAAATATACAAAACGAAACATCACGATTACATGCTGTAGTATTAGGAACTGCCAAAAGCTTAGGTGGAATTCCTAAACTTAAAGATGCCTATGATCCTAAATCAATTGAGCATATTCTTGCAGGTACATATCCTACAGAAGAAGATATGAAGCTTGAGATGGAAGCATTTAATAAGGTTTTCCAGAAATATGATGTAAAAATATTTAGACCCAAAGTAATTGAAAATTATAATCAAATATTTTCAAGGGATATTGGCTTTGTAATAGATGATGTTTTTATCAAAGCTAATATATTACCTGATAGAGAAGAAGAATTATGCGCCATTGAACATGTTTTAGAACAAATAGATTCCAATAAAGTTTTAACGCCACCAGAAGAAGTCCATGTTGAAGGTGGAGATGTGATGCCATGGGGAAAGTATATTTTTGTGGGAACTTGTCGAAGAAATGATTATCCAGATATCATAACGGCAAGAACCAATCTTTCAGCTGTTGAATATTTGAAAAAAACCTTTCCAAATAAAATTGTAAAAGATTTTGATTTGGTTAAATCTAATACAGAAGCCAGAGATAACGCTTTGCATTTAGATTGTTGCTTTCAACCTGTCGGTACTGATAAAGCAATTATCTATAAAGGTGGTTTTAATGATAAAAATGAATATCAGTTTTTAGTTAATTTGTTTGGTGAAGAAAACCTATTTCAAATTACTAGAGATGAAATGTACAAAATGAATTCAAATATCTTTTCAATTTCACCCAAAGTGGTGGTTTCTGAAAAAAACTTTACAAGATTAAACAATTGGTTAAGAGATCATGGTTTTACAGTTGAAGAAATACCTTATGCTGAAATTAGCAAACAAGAAGGCTTGTTGCGTTGTTCTACTTTACCCTTAATAAGAGATTAAATAGTGAGGATTGAAAATCATGAGTTGTATTACAAACATTCAACTTTATAAACTTTTAACTTTATAACTATAATAAATGAGTAAACTAGCAGTAATAGCACTAGGAGGTAATGCCATCATTCGTGGTGATGAACGTGGAACAATACAACAACAAAATAATAATTCAGAAGATACTTTTGAGCATTTGACTTATCTTCTTAAAGAAGGATATAACATGGTATTAAGTCATGGTAATGGACCACAAGTTGGTAATATTTTACTCCGTAATGATGCAGGAGAAGAAATATATGACATTCCACAAATGCCATTAGATATTTGTGTCGCCGATTCACAAGGAGGAATAGGTTACATGTTAGAGAAAATATTGAAAAATGTCTTAAAAGAAGCGGGCATAAACCGAGAAATCGTTACCATTGTTACACAGGTTGTGGTTTCAAAAGATGATCCTGCTTTTACTAATTATACAAAAAGAGTAGGTAAACTTTACGATAAAAAACGAGCAGATGAATTAGTAGCTAATAAAGGATGGGTATTTAAGAAAAGTCCAAAAAGAGATGATGCATGGCGTAGAGTAGTTCCTTCACCAAAGCCAATTGCTATAATGAATGAAAAGATTATCAATGATTTAGTGAATTCTGGAGTTATTGTTATTGCAGTTGGTGGTGGCGGAGTTCCTGTTTATTATGATGATGAAGGAATGCTAAGAGGCTTAGAAGCAGTGATAGATAAAGATGCATCATCCTCATTATTAGCGAGTAATATTAATGCTGATGAGTTTTATATGTTAACAGATGTTCCCTATGTTTATAAGAACTTTGGAACACCTCAACAAGAAATATTAGAGTATCTTACAAAAGCCGAGATAGAGGAATTAATCAAAGAAAAAGCATTTGGAGAAGGTAATATGTTACCAAAAGTACAATCAGCTCTTCGTTTTGTAGAAAATGGAGGTAAAAAAAGTATCATTACTGATGCAAGTAATTTAGAAAATGAAAAATTTGGAACTAGAATCACACTAGAATAATTATTTACGTAAAGACGTTGCATACAACGTCTCACCAATAAGTATTGACGTTGCATGCAACGTCTCAACTATTAACCATTAACTTATACCATGGCATTCAATTTAAAAAACCGAAACTTCTTAAAGCTTTTAGACTTTTCATCAAAAGAAATGAAATTTCTAATCGACTTATCTGCTGATTTAAAAAAGGCAAAATATGCAGGAACAGAACAACAAAAATTAAAGAATAAAAACATTGCTCTTATATTTGAAAAGGCCTCAACAAGAACACGTTGTGCATTTGAAGTAGCTGTTCACGATCAAGGAGGAAATGTATCTTATTTAGGACCATCTGGCACACAAATAGGAGGTAAGGAAACCATGAAAGATACAGCACGTGTATTAGGCAGAATGTATGATGGAATTGAATACAGAGGCTTTGCACAAGATACCGTAGAAATTCTAGGAGCTAATGCAGGAGTTCCTGTGTGGAATGGTTTGACAAATGAATACCATCCAACACAAATTTTAGCTGATTTCCTAACCATGCAAGAGCATTCTGACAAACCTTTACATCGAGTTAGTTTTGCCTATTTAGGTGATGCTCGTAATAATATGGGTAACTCATTAATGATTGGTGCTGCTAAAATGGGAATGGACTTTAGAGCAGTTGCTCCAAAAAGTCTGCAACCAGAAGCTGAATTAGTTGCAGAAGCAAAAGTAATAGCCAAAGAAACAGGAGGCTCAATTACAATTACAGATAACGTAGCTGAAGGTGTAAAAGATTGTGATTTCTTATATACCGACGTATGGGTTTCTATGGGCGAAGCACCCGAAGTTTGGAAAGAACGTATTGAGTTATTGTTACCATACCAAATAAATCAAAAAGCAATGGATTTAACGGGAAATTCTCAAGTAAAATTCATGCATTGTTTACCTGCTTTTCATAATCGTGATACCAATGTTGGTGAAGATATTTACCAACAATTTGGTATAGATGCCATGGAAGTAACCGAAGAAGTATTTGAATCAGAGGCTTCCATAGTATTTGATGAAGCTGAAAACCGTTTACATACTATAAAAGCAGTAATGGTAGCTACTTTAGGAAGTTAAAAAGTAAGCATTTGTGTTTAATTAAAATTTTCTTTGTGCCTTTGTGCCTTAGCGGTAAAAAAAATGAAAACCTATCCTTGTCCTTTATGTGAATCTGTAGAAACAAAATACAAAACACATTCAAAGAACAGGGATTTTTTTAGCTGTACTAACTGCCGATTAATTTTTGTGTCGCCAGAGCAATTATTAGGGGAAGATGAGGAGAAAGAAAGATACAACCAACATCAAAATAATAGTATTGATGATGGGTACAAAAAGTTTCTTTATGAGATTATTACACCATTATTAAGTAGAATTAAACCTACGAGTAAAGGATTAGATTTTGGAAGTGGCCCTTTTCCTGCTTTAGCGCAATTATTAAAAAACGAAGGTTTCAAAGTAGACTTGTACGATCCATTTTATGCAAAAAATGAAGTTGTTTTCACTAAAGATTATGATTTTATTACCCTAACTGAAGTAGCTGAGCATTTGTATAATCCTGCTAAAGAGTTTAAAAAAATACTAGCTTTATTAAGAAGTGGTGGCTCTTTAGCAATTATGACATTACGAACTGATAAGATAACGGATTTTGATAATTGGTATTATCATAACGATGACACACACGTATGTTTTTACGCAGATGCTACTATGGAATATCTTGCCGAAAAATACAATCTTTCCCTAGAGATTATTAGTAATCGTGTTGTTTTTTTACAAAGACCAATTGACTAAGAGTTAATTTCCAATTTCCTAATAAAATCAACTACTAGGTCTGTAAAGTATTGATATTTAACTAAAAACATAACTATTTTTGTGTTTTATTCTTGCTTTAGTTCACATTAATTCCTACCTTTGAGAGTAATAATTCTAAGTGTTAACCAGTAAACCAGCATCCCTATGAAAGCACAAATTGGTATTTGGATTGACAAATCAAAAGCACAGATTATCACTCCTAAAAAAATTACTAAAACTATTTATTCTGAGTTTGATCCTAAACCTAGAATTGATCCTCAAAAAAGAGAATTTGGGCGATTTGGAAAACAAATTATCTCTACAGAAAATTCAGATCAAAATCGTTTTAAACAACAAGAAGTTAATTTTTTAAAAAAGGTGGTTACAAATTGTAAACATTTTGAGAGTTTATTGATTTTTGGACCTGCCTATATGAAAAACAGGTTACTTAAAATGATTCAAGTAGACTATTTGTTAAAGAATAAACCTATTCAAGTAATAACTGCAGAAAAGATGACTGACAATCAATTGGTAGCTTATGTGAAGAAGCATTTTGAGAATCATGAAGTTAAGATCTAAATTTGCTTACTATTGAAAATACTTAACTAATACGAGAAACCCCCAATAAACGAGTGTTTATCAGAGGTTTCATACCCAAAAAAAATGGGTTCTATATTTTAAAATAATTTATGTAAAATTATTATTGTGCAAATATAATAAACAATTTGATAGCTTTTGTAATTTGTTTGAGAAGTTATTAAAAAATGTTAATATTTTTTTAAACTGCTACGTCATATTGTCGCAATGCTTCATTTAATGAGGTTTTTTTATTAGTACTCTCTTTTCTTTTACCTATTATTAAGGCACAAGGCACATTATATTTTCCAGATGGAAATTCTTTTACATAACTCCCAGGAATCACAACACATCTTGTCGGTACTATCCCGTTGTAAATAACGGGCTCTTTACCAGTTACATCAATGATTTTTGTACTGCCTGTTAAGACTACATTTGCACCTAAAACAGCTTCTTTTTCAACTCGAACTCCTTCAACTATAATACATCTTGAGCCAATAAAAGCATTGTCTTCAATAATCACTGGTGCAGCTTGTAAAGGTTCTAAAACTCCACCTATGCCAACGCCGCCACTTAAGTGAACGTTTTTACCAATTTGTGCACAGCTACCAACAGTTGCCCATGTATCAACCATAGTTCCAGAATCAACATAAGCACCTATGTTAACATAACTTGGCATTAAAATAGTACCAGGTGCTATATAGGCACCATGTCTAGCAACTGCATGTGGAACGATACGAACTTCTTTTTCTTTATAACCTCTTTTTAAAGGGATTTTATCATGATATTCAAAAATACCTGCCTCTAATACTTCCATTTTTTGAATAGGAAAATATAAAACAACTGCTTTTTTTATCCATTCGTTTACCTGCCAACCTTTATTTGTTGGTTCAGCTACTCTTAATTCACCATTGTCAAGTAGATTAATTACTTCTCGGATGGCATTAATAGTTTTAGAATCACTTAGCAAACTTCTATCATTCCAAGCTTCTTCTATTAGGTTTTGTAAGGCTGTCATATATTTTAATTTATGCAAAAGTAGGTATATTTATCTTGTTATTTCTCCACTTAACTTTCTATCATTAATCCGTTTTTGAGCCAAATTAAAAGCGGCTTGATGTGTTGTAATTTCATTTTTTTGTGCCATCGCAAGGATTTCTAACGTAGTGTTATAAATATTTTCAGTTCGATGTATCGCATCTATTTTACTGATATTTTTTATCTCACGGTAAATATTTATAATTCCACCTGCATTAACAAGAAAATCAGGGGCGTAAGTAATTCCTTTTTCTTGCAATAGTTTGCTGTGTTTTAGCTCGTTGGCTAGTTGATTATTTGCAGCACCAGCAATTACTTTAGCTTTTAATTGAGGAATTGAATAATCATTTAATGTTGCACCCATTGCACAAGGTGCGTAAATATCTACATCTAAACTATAAATATCGGTACCTCGATGAATTTTTGTGTTGTAGGTTTTACTAATACGTTCTATAGCTTCTTCATTAATGTCGTTTATGATAATAGATGCACCTTCGTCCGTAAGATGTTTTACGAGAATTTCACCTACATGGCCTACACCTTGTACAAGAATTTTTTTTCCATTCAAATTATCCGATCCAAATTGAAATTTTGTAGCTGCTTTTAGTCCCATAAAAACACCAAGTGCCGTGGAAGGAGAAGGATTACCTGATCCTCCTTTCTCTTCAGAAACACCAGTAACATAAGGAGTAACTTCACGTATAATATCCATGTCACGAGTTTCCATACCCATATCTTCTGCAGTAAGATATTTTCCACCTAAGGAATGGATGAATTTCCCAAATTTCCGCATTAAGATATCGGTTTTTTGAGTGGTGGCATCACCAATAATCACTGCTTTTCCTCCACCTAAATCAAGCCCGCTGACTGCTGCTTTGTAGGTCATACCACGAGATAGTCTGAGGACATCATTCAAGGCATCCCACTCGTTATCATAATTCCACATTCTTGTTCCACCAAGAGCTGGCCCTAAAACACTATTATGAATACCTACAATGGCTTTTAGACCCGTTTCTTCGTCGTTAAAGAAAACAATTTCCTCATGTTTATTAAAGGAATTTTGACCAAAAACGGGTGCTATTTTGTTTGGTGTGTTGGTTGAATTTGTTCTAAGAGTCATTTGCTTTAAAAAATTTAGCCAAAAATACATATTTGCATAGAATGTAGCTAGAAAATTAGTTTATTTGTAGTGTTGTTTTATTTTGATACTGTGGATACTATTGTTTCTAAAGGCTGTAAGTTAAAATTCAACTGTATCAATAGCATCAATCTAGTACCAACTTAACATCAATTTAGCATCAACTCAGTATCAATAGTATCAACTTAGAATCAATTGAAAGAATTACGCCATCTAAATAAATACTTTGTAAAATATAAGTACCGTCTTTTATTAGGTGTTATCATTACTGTTTTTTCAAAAGTATTGGCTGTTAAAGTTCCTCAATTTATTAGGCAGTCTTTAAATAGTGTCGATGCGTATAGAAATGGATTTATTACAGATATTCAAATTGTAAAAGATGATTTGTTCCAAAATATTTTATGGATTATTGGTTTGGCACTAGCTTCTGGTGGTTTTACTTTTTTAATGCGACAGACAATAATTGTGATGTCTCGTTTGATAGAATTTGATTTAAAAAATGAAATTTACCAGCAATACCAACGTTTATCATTATCTTTTTATAAAAAAAACAGAACAGGTGATTTAATGAATCGAATCACGGAAGATGTTAATAAAGTTAGAATGTATTTGGGACCTGCAATTATGTATTCTATGAATATGGCTGTGTTATTTTCGGTAACGGTAACTAAGATGTTTCAGATAGATAAAATACTTACATATTATACCTTAATGCCATTACCGATACTATCTGTTGCTATTTTTGTTTTGAGTCGTGTTATCAATAATCGCAGCAGAATCGTACAAGAATATCTATCAAAATTAACCACTTTTACTCAAGAAATGTTCTCTGGAATGGGTGTTTTAAAAGCCTATGCTTTAGAAAGTGTTATTCAAGATGAGTTTTTAAAACTCGCAGACGAAAACAAACAAAAGAATATTGATTTATACCAAACACAAGCATTATTTTTCCCTTTGATGATCTTGTTGATTGGCATTAGTAATATTCTGGTGATTTATATTGGTGGTATGCGCTATATTGAAGGAAGTATTGAATTAGGAGTAATTGCCGAGTTTATTTTATATGTAAATATGCTTACTTGGCCGGTAGCTGTTTTGGGCTGGGTAACAGCTATGATTCAACAAGCTGAAGCTTCTCAAAAAAGAATCAATGCTTTTTTACAAGAGAAACCTACTATTGAAAATTATACTATTGATGCTACTGATATTACTGGAGATATTAGTTTTAAAGAAGTCGTATTAAAATATGAAGATACCAATATTACTGCTTTAAAAGGAGTCACATTTGATATAGAAAAAGGAAAAACGCTAGCAATTATTGGTAGAACAGGTTCAGGTAAATCAACTATAGCTGCTTTGCTCACTCGTTTATATGATGTTGATTCAGGAGAAATTAAAATTAACTCAACACCAATAAAGGATTTAAACTTATTTGATTTAAGAAATCAGATTGGAGTTGTTTCTCAGGATACTTTTCTGTTTTCTGATTCTATAGAAAGTAATTTACGGATTGGTAATGAAAAGGCATCTGATGAAGAATTAATTGAAATATCAAAAAAAGTTGCCTTCCACAAATCAATAGTAAATTTTAAAGATGGTTATAAAACAGTTCTAGGTGAACGCGGAGTTACCTTGTCTGGTGGACAAAAACAACGTTTGGCAATTGCTAGAGCCTTACTAAAAAAGCCAAAAATATTAATCTTAGATGATAGTTTAAGCGCAGTAGATACACAAACCGAAGCTATCATTCTAAAGAATTTAAAGGAAACCAGTAATGATTGTACAACAATTATTATAAGCCATCGCATATCAACTGTGCAACATGCTGATAAGATAATAATTATTGAAAAAGGCTACGTTACACAACAAGGAACACATGATGAACTTATAAGTAAACAAGGTTATTATCAAGAACTTTATCAAAAGCAACTTTTAGAAAAAGAAAACTAATAGAATGTTATTTTGTCTTGGTAATTTTTATAGCTTTGTTGCTGTAATGAAAAAACATATAATTAATTAAATTAAAGTAGATTATGAGTGAAAGTAAATACCAGGAACAAGAAGAGATATTTTCTCAAATAATGAGAGCAGGTAGGAGAACTTACTTTTTTGATGTAAGAGAGACCAAAGCGGGTGATTATTATTTAACCATTACCGAAAGTAAAAAATTCACAAATGACGATGGTACATTCCATTTTAAGAAACATAAAATATTCTTGTATAAAGAGGATTTTAGTGAATTTCACGAACGTTTAGCAGAAGCTACTGATTTCATCTTAAAAGAAAAAGGTGAAGAAGTTATTTCTGATCGTCATCAAAAAGATTTTGTAAAACCATCTGAAGTTGAATCTTCAACTGATGTGGAAACAAGTACTGATGAAGATGAAAAAGCAGATACAGAAAGTTTTACTGATGTAAAGTTTGAAGACATTTAAAAAAAAGATGTATTAAAAAAGCCGCACCAATTGGTGCGGCTTTTTTTGTATATAGAAGTTTAGGCTCAGCTATAAAAGTTGGGGAGTTATGATAAAATTATTGTGTTTTTTTGGACACAAATAACTCATATTGAGGAGTAATTTTAGAACGATTTGAATATGTTTAGTGCTGAGTAAAAATACAATAATTTTTAGGTCATACAATTACTTTTCAAATACAAAGCTACCTTTGAATTAAGTAATTAGCCAGTATTAAGTATATTTTTTGTAAGCCATAGTATTTGATTTATCGTTTCAATATTTCAATCAGTCTTTCATTAATATAATAATTTCCCGTTCCTAATTTTTCTTTTCTTAATAATCCGTCTTTTGACAATTGATTTAGATATTTTGATGCGGTAATTCTCGAAACACTCAAATCTTTTTCAATAAATTCTATTTTTGTATAAGGGTGTTTGAATAAATTATTAAGTAAGTCTTGGCTGTAGAACTTATAATTATCTCTCAATATATTTTTATATTCAAAAATTAGGTTCTTTATTTCGCTAATTAATACTATGGTTTCTTTTGATATTTGTTCAACGGCATCAAGCATATAAAGTATCCAATTTTCCCAATTATCAGTTTCTCTGACTTCTTGTAATAGTTTGTAATATTGTCCTTTATTTTCTATGATATATTGACTTAAATACAGGATTGGCAAATCCAATAAATCATTCATCACTAAATACAAAACATTGATTATTCTCCCTGTTCTACCATTTCCATCGTAAAATGGATGAATACTTTCAAATTGATAGTGAATAATTCCCATTTTTATTAACGGATCTAAATCTGATATTTTTTCATCATTGATAAATTGTTCAAGATTGGCCATTAATTCAAGGATTGTATTATAATCTTGTGGTGGTGTATAAACTATTTTTCCTGCTGTTGCATTTTTTAGTGTTGTTCCTGGAACTTTTCTAAATCCAGCATTATTTTTTTCTAATTCTGATTGAATTTGGATAATATCATTGTTTGTAAGTATTCCTTTCTTTGAGATTAAAGAAAATCCTTTTTTGAGAGCAGAAATATAATTTTGAACTTCTTTTGCCTTCAGAGATTTAAATCCGTAAAAATTTAATGCAGCTTTAAAAATATCATCATGTGTTGTGATTATGTTTTCAATTGCTGAACTGTCTTTTGCTTCCTGAAGTCCCAATGTGTTGATTAAGATGCTTTCATTTGGAATACTTGAAACCACACCTTTCAATTCGGCAAGCGCTCTATGAGCTGTAGCTACTTTTTTAAGTATTTTCTTATTTTCAATATCCTGCTTGAAAGGTATTTTTTTAATTCACTTGAGTTCATTATGTGAAGGTATTTCGATTTTCTTTACATTTATCCTGTTTTATGATAAGATTTTACATTTATTTTATCATACAATTTTCGGTAGTGATATTATGGCCAACGGAGTTATATACGCAGTCTCATTCAATGATATTGATGTATATAACGTGTTGTAAGTAAGAAAAAAAGGTGTATAACTATTATTTTTCAAAAACAAACGAAATAAGCCTTGGGATATTCGCGAAATCATGGGTAGTTTCATTTTCTTGGTCAAACCATTCTTTAAGCTCTAGAAGTTTAAATCCAAATTTTTGGGCGGCATCAATATAGTCTGAAGTATGATGAATGTATACTTCTAAATCTTGGATACCTTGTTCAGTATCATACTGTGCTTTACTTCCTAAATACTGTTTTATGGGATGCAATTCGCAAATAAAGAATTTTCCTTTTTCTTGTAGTTTTTGTGCTGCTTGTTCAAAAATAACGGATAAATCCTTAATATGTTCTAATGTTAAGCTAGAAGTAATTAAGTCAGCATAATCAGTAGCAATTTCCCATTTTTGGTTTAAATCTGTTTTAATGAATTGCACTTTTGAACTCGTGATTTTTTGCCTTGCTTTTTCAAGCATCTTCTCCGAAAAATCAAGACCAATTATTTGTTCAGCCTGCTGAATGAGCCATTCGGTATTTTTACCCGTACCACAACCCAACTCCAAAACAGTATTAAAGTTGAGTTTCTTTAGGGTTTCAATGGTTGCTATATGATCTAAATCACGTGTCTTGTTAGCATTGGTATCATATTGTGCTGCCCATGAATTATATGCTTTTTCTATGCTCACAATGATTTATTTCTTTTTTTCTTTAAATTCTTCAAATTTTGAAGGAGTTTCTTTTTTTGGCCAATAATTATTATCTAGATTGACATCAGCAGTAATTTCTTTTGCATCAATAATTATTTCCACAATTTCTTTGTCTGAAGGGAAAACTTTTTTAACCTCTTTGTCATTGTGTAACCATATTTCAGCTGGATAGTTAAAGGTTTCACGGCTACCATCTTTAAAGACAAAATCAACTAAAATAGGCATCACCAAACCGCCATTTTTTTCAAATACGATTTCATAAAAGTATTTACTGTTTTTTAATGAAGCTTGTTCTTGTGATGAGAAATTTTTATCAATATAATCTTTTAACAAAGGAAAATTTTCTTTGGGGTCAGTGTTGTTTAACATATCAGGAGTGAAATCATCACTTTCTTTAGACACTAAATATAGCATTTTGGGAAATTGCTCTAATGTCATACCATAAGCTTTTGCCATACGTTTTACACGAGCAGTAGGTTTGTCAGTTACCACATATTGTTTCACTTCTTTAATACCGATATCATTGACTTCAGTGGTGTAAAACCAACCTCTCCAAAACCAATCTAGATCTACACCAGAGGCATCTTCCATAGTTCTAAAAAAATCTGCAGTTGAAGGATGTTTAAATTTCCAACGATTGGCATAGGTTTTAAAGGCATGGTCAAATAATTCATGTCCCATAATAAATTCACGTAACATATATAAACCTGCGGTAGGTTTGTGGTAGGCGTTTTTTCCACTGTCAAAAACAGCTTCGTGTTGTGACATTATTGGAGCAATTCTGCTTTGGTCTCCTGTCATGTATTGAATTAAATCTTTAGGATATCCTCGTGTAGGAAAACCTTCTTCTAATTCTTCTTGTGCTAATAGTTGTGAAAAGGTGTTTAAACCTTCATCCATCCAACCCCATTGGCGTTCATCTGAATTTATAATCATAGGAAACCAGTTGTGACCAACTTCATGAATAATAACTCCCATCATACCAGTACGAGTGCGTTCAGCATAAGTCCCATCAGGGCGTGAGCGACCATAGTTCCAACAAATCATAGGATATTCCATTCCTTGTTGTTTGGCATTGATTGAGATGGCTTTATGATAAGGATAATCAAATAATCTTTTTGAATAAGATTTAAGCGTATGGACAACTGTTTTAGTAGAATACTCTTCCCATAATGGATTTCCTTCTTTTGGATATAATGATATTGCCATTACTGTTCTATCTCCCAACTTAACAGCTTGTGCATCATAAATAAACTTACGAGAACTAGAAAATGCAAAATCTCTTACTTTTTTAGCTTTAAAATGCCATATTTTAGTTTTGTTAGAAAACTTTTTCTCTGCAGCTTCTGCTTCCTCTTGCGTTACCACAAGTACAGGTTTGTCATAAGAGCTTAGTGCTTTGTTATAGCGCTTTATTTGTGTTTTAGAAAACACTTCTTTACGATTTTGAAGTACACCAGTAGCTTCCAGAATATGATCGGCCGGTGTTGTAATTTTTACATCAAAATCACCAAATACTTGTGTGAATTCACCACGACCTAAGTATTGTTTGTTTTGCCATCCTTCTACATCATTATAGACTGCCATACGTGGAAACCATTGTGCAATAATGTATAGATTATTTCCATCTTTATCAAAATGTTCATAGCCAGAGCGACCTCTTGCTACAAGGTAATTATTGATGTTATACCACCATTTAATTTTAAAAACCATACTGCTTTTTGGTGCAAGGCTCTCAGCCAAATCTAAACGCATCATGGTATTATTGATGGTGTATTTTATATCGTTTCCTTGTTCATCTTTGATGTAATCCAGTTTAATTCCACCATCAAAGGGTTTTCCCATAAACTCTTCAACAAATTTTTGAGGTCTATAACCAACGCCAGGTCCACCACCATTTATTTTTTTAGATAGGGCATCTTTGGCTCTAATATTTTGATCTAATTGCACCCATAAATAATCTAAAGGATCGGGCGAATTGTTGTGGTAGGTTACGGTAGCTTCACCAAATATCTTTTGGTTTGTATCATCTAAAGTTACATTCATCTGATAATCTGCTTGCTGTTGGTAATACGCATAACCAGGAGCACCAGAAGCTGTTCTATAGGCATTTGGTGTTGCTAACTCTTCATGAAGTTGTTTGAATTTATTGATGTTATAATGCCCTTCTTTAACAGGATTTTCATCAGAATTAACTGGTTTCTGTCCGTGGCGTTGTGCAAAGCTTAGTGTTGATAAGAGTGCTACAAAAGCAAAAGTGAGAATGTTTTTCATTGTCTATTGGATTAATCTTGTTTCAAAAGTAGTAATTAGCCTGAAAGGTGCTTGCTTAAATATTAGAATTTTAACAAACCTTTATCATTTTCCTTAGTTAAAATAAGGCTCTTCCGTTGGCTATTTATGTTTAGTTTTATGATGTTTTCTTGTTCAGAAAAGGATTCCGTTAAAATGGCATTCTGAATACTTATTTGAGAAATATTTTCAATAGTAGTACTTTCTAGATAGATATACATCAAATCTTTATCAAATTCTTTACCTATAAATTTATAGGAAGTTGATTTTCCATTAATGTGAATGCTAAATTTTTGATTTAAATAAATTTCTAAGAGTTTGTTTGTATCATCTATTTCTCTTGTAGTACCTAATTCTAGTGACTTTTCAAAGAGTTTGTTAAGCGTATATTCCATGTCATTTGTAAATAAACGCATGGTTATTTGTAGTGCTTTTTCTTCTTTGTTATAATCAATCTTAGTTAAACTGTAATACTCTTTGTGTAAGCCAAAAGACAAAAGAGGAATAACAATAATTGTTAGTAAAAGAAATCGTTTTAATTTGTTACTTTTGATTGTATGAAGCATATACTACTTTTAATATCCTTATTTTTTATTAGTTGTCAATCGCAACGAATTGTTACAAGCGTGCAAGATGCAGAAAATTCTATAAAGCAAGGTAACTATAAGAATATAAAAATAGCTGAAGGAAGTGCCTATTCTACTGGACCTTGTGAACCTTCTATTGTAGTAAACCCCACAAATACGGATAATATAGTTGCTGGTAGCGTTCTAGATAATTACCATTATTCTTTTGATGGAGGATTAACTTGGAAAACGAATACACTAACTTCTCAGTTTGGTGTTTATGGAGATCCTTGTCTTATTGCTGCTACTGATGGCGATTTTTATTATTTGCATTTAGCTAATCCTGAAGGGATGGCTTTTTCTAGTAGTAAATTTCTAAATCAAATAGTGATGCAAAGTTCTCAAGATGGTGGAAAAACTTGGGCAAATGCTATTGGTATTGGAAAAAATGAACCCAAACAACAAGATAAAGAATGGGCAGTCTCAGATCCCAAAATGGGTAAAATATATGTAACATGGACTGAGTTTGACAAATATGGAAGTAGTAATACTAAACATAAAAGTAGAATACGTTTTGCGAGCTCAAAAGATAAAGGAAAAACCTTTAGTCAAGCCATAACAATAAGTAATTTAGAAGGTGATGCTAAAGATGATGATAAAACCACTGAAGGTGCTGTTCCTGCAGTAGATTTAGATGGGAATATATTTGTTGCTTGGGCATATAACGACAAAATATACTTTGATAAAAGTAAGGATCATGGCGAAACTTGGTTATCTGAAGACAAGATGATTGCCAATCAGTTAGAAGGATGGACACAAGACATTCCTGGTGTGGGCAGATGCAATGGAATGCCAATAACCGTAGTAGATATTAGTAAGTCTGAGTATAAAAATACTATTTATGTCAATTGGACCGATCAACGAAATGGCGTTGATAATACAGATGTTTTTCTTATTAAATCTAGTGATAAGGGAGAAACTTGGTCTATACCCATAAAAGTGAATCAGGATAAGACAAAATCACATCAATTCTTTACATGGATGAGTGTAGATGCAGTTACGGGATATATTTATATAGTATACTATGATCGAAGCCGATATGCCCAGTTAAATGCTTCACAAAAACGTAAAACAGATGTTGTGTTAGCCGTTTCAAAAGATGGAGGAGCTAGTTTTACCAACGAAATTATTTCTAAAAAACCTTTTATTCCCAATTCATCTATATTTTTTGGAGATTATAATAATATCTCAGCCTATGATGGAGTAATTAGACCGATCTGGACACGATATGAGGATGGAAAATTAAGTGTTTGGACGGCAATAATTGATTTCAATAAGTAATTTTAAATGTTAAGTTTTGAATTGGTGTAATTGTCATCTCGACTCCGCTCGATGACCAAAGTTGTACTTCGAGCGGAGTCGAGAAGTCAATACTAAACGACCGTAATCGTAAATCATAAATCGAATAAATCATAAATAATGAAAATATATCTAGATAATGCTGCGACAACGCCCATGTTACCCGAAGTAATTTCAGTGGTACACGACAGTATGCAAAATACTTTTGGAAATCCTTCTTCAACTCATAGTTTTGGTCGTACTGCTAGAAGTGCTGTTGAAACAGCTCGAAAAAACATTGCGAAGTATTTTAATGTTACGGCTAGTGAAATAGTATTCACCGCTGGTGGAAGTGAAGCCGATAACCTAATTTTAAGAAATGCAGTAACGCATTTAGGTGTAAAAACCATAATTTCATCTGCTATAGAACATCATGCTGTATTACATAGTATAGAAGCTTTAAAAAAAGAGTTTGACGTACAAGTAAAACAAGTTAAATTGTTAGATAATGGTGGTATTGATTATACTGATTTAGAAAAATTACTTGGGCAAACTACTGAAAAAATATTAGTCAGCTTAATGCAAGTAAACAATGAAACAGGTCGGTTGTTAGATTTACACAAAGTAAGTGATTTATGTCAGCAGAATAATGCTTTATTTCATTCTGATACGGTGCAAGGAGTAGGACATTTTAGACTTGATTTACAGCAAACTCCTATAGATTTTATAACAGCAAGTGCACATAAATTTCATGGGCCAAAAGGAGTGGGATTTACCTATTTTAAAAAAGGAACAGGTATCAACCCAATGCTTATTGGTGGCGAACAAGAACGTGGAGCAAGAGCAGGTACAGAAAACATTCACAGTATTGTGGGTATGGAAAAAGCTATGCAAATAGCCTATGATAATTTGGAGGATGATACCAACTATATTCAAGGTTTAAAAACCTATTTTATAGATGAATTAAAAAGAATAATCCCTGATATTAAGTTTAATGCAGCTAGTGATAATCCCAAAAATAGTAGCTATATTATCTTAAATGTACGCTTTCCTAGAGAAGTTAAAATGTTATTATTTAACTTAGATTTAAAAGGAATTGCCGCTTCAGGTGGTAGCGCTTGCCAAAGTGGAAGTAGTAAAGGCTCTCATGTGTTACAAGCTATTTTATCTGAAGAGGAAGCTTTAAAAACTTCAGTGCGATTTTCTTTTAGTAAATTGAATACTAGAGAGGAACTCGACTATGTATTTAAAATTTTGGATAGTTTACTGTAAAGTTTGTTTTTAGAAAGGCGAGGAAATGAATACTTTCGTTTTTTTACTTTTACTTTATCGAGATTCTGAGTTGATTATAGTTTATGTCAGTTGTTTCTATTTATTCCTGTTGTTTAATTTTTTGTAAGACTATATTTTCATCTCCAGATATAAAAGTATAAATATCTGTCCATTCTCTAGTTTTTTGTATTCTTGAATTATGTGAACTCTTAGTAGCATGTATAACTAGTGCATTTGATGTTTTTTCTAAGCTTATCTTTGAAATAGTTGAACTGATAGTAACTCCTGGAAAAAATGGAGGACAACGATCTATTTTTTTTAAGGAAGCTGTATCATTTACAAACCATGATTTTAGAAAAGAAATATGCTTTTTTGAGCATTGATAATCAAAACCTAAAGATGTTAATCCTTTACAAATGAGTTTGTCTTTATCAATACTAGTATTTCCATCTTGCCAACTACACGCATTATCAATAAAAGTTAAGACATAGGTAATTGCTGCTTTTTCATCATTTGGTAGCGTATTGGCATAGTCTCTATTAATGATAATTTTAGATAGGCTATCTCCATTTTTTTTCGAATAAACAGCTTCTCTCCATAAAAAATCTTTTTTATACGACTTCTGCTGTTTGACCTTATATTCAATACTAGGTGTTTTGTTAACACTCGTATTTTTATTGTTTTTTTCATAGCATGAAAACGATACTATAAAAAGAAGGAGTATTACTGCTGTTTTGATTAACTTCATATTGATAGCTGCTTATTACTTTTAGTTAATTAATGAAAGTATTTTTTGTATTGTAAAATTACTTAACCTTATTTATAAGCAATTGTCTTTTGTAATTCTGTTTTATTAGGAATAAATACATGCTCTTTGGCAACTAAGAGTTTAGTAATTCCCTCTGTTTTTAAGATTTCTTTTTGTGCTTTTACAAAGTCTGTTATGTCTTCAATCTTAACAATCATTTCTGTAGCAAATAGGCGTAATATCTTATCTTTTAACCCGAGTTGAATGGCTTTTCTTTCTTCTTTGTTGCCGTGTGGACTATGGTTAGGATCCCATTGTAGACGAACTTTTTTTGTTTTTAGTGCTGTTTGCCAATTTTCATGGTTGTGGTAAATGTCTGCCTGATATGAGCTATGTACGGCTTGTTCTAGGATCTTTTCAAAGTCAGTTCTTTTTATCCAAATAGCTAAAATTCTATTCTGGTTTTCTTTACTTCCCCATCCGCTGCGGTGCATCATCCAAAGAAAATTAGTTTTTATCCACGACATTCTATTAAAACTAAAATCGTCACCTCCAAATACTTGATTCTCTATTGCATAATTGGCAATAGCATCATTGAACGCCATATACACTATTAGCTCAGTCTCGCTTTGTTGTGCTAAAATATGTTGACCTTCTTTTGGAATGCCTTTTAGATATTTGGTATACAAAATAGTTTCTAAGTTCATTGTTTTTAGTTAGCTAACTTTTAACTTATCTTAATGTAACTTAGTCTCCCAATTTTCAAACTCGGGTTCTACTACATATTCATCATCATCAATTGGGCAAGCTTCTCTAATAAATTGAGCTGCTCGTTTCATGGCATGCAGATGGTTTGTTACTTTTCCATCTTCATCCATTTCAATATTGTTGGAATAAATAGCTATTAGCATTTCCATATTAGATGGAATTTCCATGAGTCGCTCCTGGTAATTTAGGGATTCTAACTTTGAGTCACCTACCATATGACCAAGCGTACCATTAGTGAAATAGTAGGTAAAGAATCTTAAAGCATTGCGGTATCCTTTGGAGAGTTTCATTTAAATTTTGTTTACTATTATTTATTTCTTATCGAATGGGTTTTATCTTTATTATATTCCCTTTTAGATAGTGTGTTTCTCTATACAATTTACCGTCTTTGTCATAGTGTTTTACTGTGCCATCTCCATTAGCTAAAGTTCCTATCTCTAAAGGATTTCCTTTTTCATCAAAACATGAGATTATTTCCATCAATTTATCCTCTTTCCATAGTTTAATTATGTTTAGTTTCTCATTTTCATAATTGTATTTCCATTTGCCAGTTATTTTTCCATCAGCATAATTACCTATTTTATGTAATTTTCCATTTTCATAATAGTATTTCCATTTTCCATTTTGTTTTCCTTGTAGGTAACTACCTGTTGAACTCATTTGCCCGTTTCTATAATACTCTTCTTCATTTCCATCCTTTTTACCTTTTAAGTAGCTCAGCTTTAACATTAACTGACCATTCATATAATAATGTTTCCATACACCATTTTGTTTGCCTTTTACAATCTCACCTATACATTCTTTTTTACCATTAGAATGGTATTTTAGATAGGTCTGTGAGTTGTTTTTTTTCCAAATTTTCTTTTCGCCCTCAGCATACATTTTTACATCTATTATCTTATATTTTCCGACTGTAATCTCTATACCTTCCATTCCCATATAATAGAACGATAAGACATCTCCTTTTTTTGCTTCAATAGAATAATTGCCTGAATAATCAGTTGTTGTTCCGACAGTTGTACCGGATACTAATACTGACACACCAGGTATCTCTTCATAATAATCTGAAACTGTACCTGTTATTACTTCTTGTGCATAAGTGCTTAAAAGCATTGTAGTTGTAAGTGTTAAAGTTAAAAGTATTTTTTTTGTAATCATAATGTATAGTTTTGTGTATTAGATTATTAGCTTAAGTAAATTTTATCAATAGGTAATTGTATGATGTACTCCAATATGTTCATCACTAAACTTTTCTTTTGAAAATAATAAATCTTTAGCATTTATTCTTATTTTATAATTTCCCGCAGGTGTCGTTTTCCTTTTAGGATAACTTACATGAATGTAATAAACTCTTGAATTCATCACATCACAGATCCTTTTTTTATTCCATGGATCTACATATTTTGTACTATAAGTATAGGCTCTGTCCTCCGGATATCTCTTATATGCAACCACTACTTTCATTCTATACCTACTTTTATTTGTAACGGAAACATCATTAAAAAACACAAGATCATGAAACTCTCTATCACTTAGTTTTACAAGCAATTTATCACCATAATTTGCATTTAGAAAAGAGACCTTTTTTGCAAGATATTTATATTTACCTTTGTAGTACAATTCTTTATCTCCTGTTACCATTTGCCTAAAATGATTTTCCCTCTCGATTTTTCCCTGTGCCCAATAATAAAACAAGCGATTGTCGGTAATAAGCCCAGTAATTTTTTCACCGGGTACTAATGATTCCTTTTTGGTTGTCCATTTCCCTGTTGATTTCTCTTTATAATGTACTACTGTAGTAAACGTGTTTTCTGTATCATTTTCAATAACTATATGGTATTTTTTTAATAGTTTTCCTTCGTGATAAACCTCTTCGCTTTTTAATTGACCATTTTCATGGTAGGATCTCCATTTACCTGTTTTTTTCGCATCAATATACTTTCCAACAAGCCAAATTTTTCCATTTTCATTATAATATTTCCATTCACCAGTTGCTTTTCCCTGTGCATCATATTGGCCCGTTTTTTTTAGTTTTCCATTTTTGTAATAGAACTTCCAAATGCCTGTTTTAATCTTATCTTTATCATGCTGTCCTGATGCTTTTAGTTTTCCATTATCATAATATTCTTTATGCACTACTGAGGTAATTTCATTTTTGGTAGGTTCAACTTCTTCAACTTCCTCAACTTCTATTTTCTTAACTTCTATTGTTATATAATGAACTCTTTTCCCATTTTCTTTTAAGAATTTTCTGTCCCATTTTTGGACCATATCATCCATAATGAATCGTTCATGGTGCCCTTTACATAGTTCCTGTAAATCAGATGATGTATGTAATGCTAACGCTTCATATGATTTGAATATCTGATAATCTACTGAATCTCTGCCCACAGTATCTTTACGATAATTAAGTATCATCGGAAGTCCTGTTCGGATATTATAATAAACTTTTTTGCCTTTTAACATAAACCCTGTATAAACATAGGCTTCAAATACAGAATAATCAAGCCATGTAAAACCAGCAAGAATTCTTAAATCAGTTTGATCTTTGTATTTCTCGTTAAATGATTTTGGGAAGTTTTTTGCTTTTGTTTCTAATTCCCAAACTTTATCAGTAAAAAGGTCTAAATTTTTATCTTTATGGCCAGTATTAGCCTCTTCAATAATAGAATTAATATCTGTAAAGTCCACAGCATCAAGAGCATCGTCTAAAACACTTTTGTTTTGTTTATTTGCTTTATTCATCTCAGCTTTAAGCTCCGTACCTCTCTTAGCCATAACTAATTCACAAGCGAGACAAGTACTCTGTCCATATAAATCAATGCTTAGTAAAAATGGAACAAATGCTACTATTAAAAATATTTTTTTCATGCCTATCAAGTTTTGGTTTTACAATCTTAATTTCTAAAAAATAATAGCATCAAATTTAAATAATATATAGTTAAGAATTATTTTAAATTAAGTATTAATAACCTTAGGATGTACAATTTTTTAAGGGTAAAATGACCATGTGCTCTGAGATATATTTATAATATTTACAACTGTACATGAATATGATCATCATGCCGTACCGAATGGCAACCTTGAAACCTAATTTTATCACTATTAAATTTGAGTCGTGTTTTAAACCTAGTCTGCATTTAAGTAAGTTAGTTGTTAATTATTCTATGAATTATTACATATTTTCCAGAACGACTTTGTTGGTCATTTTCTTCATTGCAGCTATCCCATAAACCATCTCGGTATTCAATTTCAAGAGTTGCCGTTTTAAAGAAATCATCCTTAGCTGCTAGATGGTTTTCTAGTTCTTTACGAGTGATTTTACTCTCACAAAATTTAATGTAATAATCCTGTATAGAAGCCTGAAGGTATAAGTCTTTTTGAGAGGTGCTTTTCCCACTTTTTGAAACAAAGGTTTTTGAAACAATCGGAGCTGTAACAATAGTTGTTATAGCGTCTGTTTTATCTATTTTACTCATAGGTGTCTTTTTTTTAGCAGTACAAAAAGTCATGCTTAAACTAACGATGAAAAGCACTATCCAAAGACCGAGTTTAGGGTTTGTTATTTTCATTTATTACTATTTATAGGAACACGATATGAATTACTATTCTATAAAAGGCTTAACTATTTTGTTGTGTTTTTCTTTTTAAAACCTACGTCGTATTCTTTTTAAGAAATCTGAGAATGTTTTGTCGTAATTAGTTTGGAAACCATCGTCAAGTGGAATATACAGTCCAATTCTCATTTTAAAATCATGTTCAGAAAACTTTGCCTTGTTTTTATTCCATATTTCATAAACACTGGCTAGTATTTCATCTTTGTACTCTTTTTCTAATCTTTTGGCAACGTCTATCTGATCTCCTATCCAAATTTCATAAGTACTATACATCGTTAGATAATGAGGATAGTCGAATACAAATTTAATATATTGATTGACTAAATCTCCATTTAATCTTTTTGAATTCAAAAGTAAGGACCAAATAAGATGTTGTATCAATTTGCTTTCAGCAGTATCCAGTTTTTGTAAACGTTTATTTATAGGTATAAGCTGTGCTATTTGTGTTGAATCTAATGGGATGTTCTCATGGTAATTCCATAAATCTTTAGTAGTGATAGCTAATTGATCTGTTTGTATTTTTTTAATATGATGTGCAACTAATTCACCAATTTCGGTTTTGCTATGAACATGAGGTGAAGGAATCCACTTTGACTTTACAATACTAAATTCATTACATTTCTCACAGTATCCAATGCTACCATGACTAACCCAATCAATCCATGGTTTTAAATCGGATTTACACTGTTTACAAATTGGTTCAACCCATTTGTTTAATGGATTAGTGTGTGGATTGTATCCGCTATATATTCCCCATCTTTTTGACATTTGTTTTATGGTGTAGTCTAGTTTGTTTGTAATTACAGGAGCATTAATGGTGTATAATAATAAATGCCTTTAGTTTAGTATTGCGTTGTTTTTTTCATTGTTTTAATCCATCCTATGTTTATTATCAAAGATTGTATCCATAAATTAAATCTTAATAGTAAGTAAAAAGTGGAAAAATCATAAAAACTCTTTAGTCAAGATCCTTCCCTCGTTTTGCTCCAAATTCATCGAGTAGTATTTCTCTAACATCAATCAATGAAGAGGCACTATCTGTATGAATAAGAATTTCCTTATCTATAAAATCGATAATGGTTTCTTTTTTACCATCAATTATTTCATAAGCATTATAATCAATGACGCAGTCTCCAAACTCATAGAGGTATTTATCAAACATCTTGGGAACACCCATTTGAAGTATTCTTTTATATATAAGCGCTTTTCTAAATGGAGGAGAATCATTCTCATTACAAACCATATACTGTTTGTATTTATTAAAAAATTTAGGGAAAAATATTCTGAATTCTTCTTCAGTTCCTCGCCATGAAGTTTTTCTTATAAATATTTTCCTGAAATCTGGGCTATATTCTCCTCTAACTATTGTACTGTCAATTTCTACACATAACCTTTGAACTAAATAGGCAAGATCTGAATATTCAATATCTTCGGGATCATCAGGATAATCTACGCAAGATAACAATTGATCAGAATCTTGAGTCTCAATTTTAACTCGATCATTGGTGTATTCTTCATAACACTCTTCAGCTTGGTCAGTTAATTCATTCTCTACTATTATTTCACTTTGGGCAAATAAAGAAAATGGAAAAAGAATTAATAATAAGAGCGCATATTTTTTCATTAGTTCTATATTTTACTATTTAATAACTATTATTTCTACCCTATAGCTTGTTGCTAACTCGTTCTGTGAACTAGTTATGTTCTTAAATTAGCTATGTGTATTTGTTGATTTTTTAGGTACTTTTACTCGACTTTCTTCGCATCCAATTTTTCAATAACTTTTCCATAAATAATCAATGAAATAGCTGAAGTTAAAGCAATAGCAGCAAAATAATACCAAATATAATGTGCATTTACAGAGGCAGCTTCCCATGCTTCATGGTTTTCAAAAAGTCTTGGGTCTGGACAGTATTTGGATAATAAATATCCCGACAAACCAAACCCTAAAATAGAAGCAAAAAATGAATGTAAATGACTAAATCCTAAATACATACCTTCTTCACCTTTTGGAGCTTGTAAAGAGAAAAATTCTAAAAAACGTGGTGAGATAAATGATTCTCCTAAAGCTTGCAGTGCAATACCAATAATCATCATTAAGGCTACAGGATGCATAGACATAAAGCCGAGGTCTATTTCGCCACCGCTAAACCAGTTTCCTGATGCCATTGCTAATGCAGAAAAAGGCATTATAAACATACCTACTGTCATAGAAAACAACGGCGTTTTACTTGCCATAATTCTTGTTACAAAAGTAACGGTAAGTACTACAATTAAAGGATTAACGTTAGCATACCATGAAGGAGAAGCTCCTTCGCCTGCCATACGTAATACATATTTAGGCATAGTGGCATATAACTGATGTTGTACCATCCAAAAACCAGTAATAATAAGAATTAATGTTATTAACCTTCCGTTGGTAACGACATTTACTAAACCATTCCATATTTCACCAAGGCTTTTGCCTTCACCATCGTGTTTGGCACTTTTATAAAAGAAAATAATCATTATTAAAGCTAAAATGGTCATACCTGTAGAGAAGTAGTTGATATAGACTAATCCCATATCTCCCATAGCGGCACGTAAAGGTTTAACGATTGTTTTACCTGAAAAAGCACCTATATTAACCATCATATAAAAGATAGAAAAGGCTTGTGCTCTTGTACTTTCTGTTGTCTCTTTAGCAACGGTTCCTGTGATAACCGATTTAATAAAAGAACCACCAATCATGATGACTAGCATAATAGGTGCAATTGCCCATCTTGAGGTAGATTCTAATAATCCATTAAATTTAATACCATTAGAATAATCTACGAGTCCTATAGATTCTAAGGTAGTTGGTAAAACGCCTAAACCGAAATAGCCAATTGATAATAATGAAAAAGCTAGAATTAGTGAATATTTAAATCCGATCTTGTCGGCTAAGGCTCCGGTAAATGTGGGTAATAAATACAAACCACCAGAAAAAATACCAGATATTAAACCTGCTTCTATATCTGTAAATCCAAGGATTCGAGATAAATAAAGTGTTATTACGATAAAAACACCGTAGTAAGCACCTCTTTCAAGTAGTTCTACAATATTTGCTGTCCAGAATGCTCTTGAAAAACCTTTGAATTTTTGAAACATATTTTGTCTTTTTGATTAGCTGCCGAAGGTAAGCATAATACTCAAAATGACTTATGGTTTTTAAAAGAAAATTATGTAGTAATGAATTGAATACGAATGTGGTTTAATCTTATTTTGAGGTATTGAGAATAGTATAAGATGCTTTATTATATTTAGAATCATTTGAAAAAAATGCATGTATCTTGGCTGAAAGCCATAAATATCCTAGCTTAAAGCAACGCCATAGGGTATTGGAATCATTTGAGAATAATGCATATATTTTGGCTGAAAGCCATAAATATCTTAGCTTATGGCAACGCCATAGGGTATTGGAAT
>JAOZLL010000135.1 GCA_029934835.1 Flavobacteriaceae bacterium
AAAAAAGATGTCTTGTAGAAAATGAAAAGCAAAAAGAATGGGAATATGACGATGCCAAAATGAAATTGACCAAAGAAGGTAAAGCACTCTATATGCACTGTTTACCTGCTGATATTTCAGGTGTTTCTTGTAAAGAAGGTGAAGTAACTGCCAATACTTTTGAGAAATTTAGAATCAAAACCTATCATGAAGCAGGTTTTAAACCTTATATTATTGCTGCTATGATGTTTACTAACAAGTTCAAAAATCCAGCAAAAACTTTAAATAAGATTCTAAAAAGAAGTCTGAAACGAAAGGGTTTATAATTTGTTTCTTCGTAAAGAACGCAGGGAATTGATTCAATAACATTATAACCTTGTCAAAGTTTAAAACTTTGATAAGGTTTTTATTGATAACTGTATTTTTTTCTCCTTAAAAAAGAACCGCTATTTTCAGCAATTAGCTTCCCTTCCTCGGCAACAATTTCTCCTTTAGAAAACACATACTTAGCTTCACCTATTGTTTGAATTCCTTCATAAATATCACTATCGCAATTCATATGATGTGTTTTAGCCGAAATCATATTCTTTTTTTTGGGATTCCAGATTACCAAATCAGCATCTGATCCAACTTGAATGACTCCTTTTTTCGGATACAAGCCAAAGATTTTAGCAGCTTGAGTTGAAGTGCTGTTAACAAATTGATTGAGTGTAATTTTGTTTTGTAATACACCGTACGTATAAAGTAAAGAAAGTCGATGCTCTACGCCACTAGCACCATTTGGGATTTTTCTAAAATCATCCTTTCCAAACTGTTTTTGTTGTAAAGTAAACGGACAATGATCTGTTCCGATAGTTTGAATAGTTTCATCAGTAATTGCTTTCCAAATTGCTTTATTATCAGCCTCTTTTCGTAAAGGTGGACTCATAATATAAGGAGCTGTTTGACTGAAATCACCTTGATATTTATTATCATCTAACAAAAGATATTGTGGACAGGTTTCTGCAAATACTTTTTGCTTTTGTTGTTGTGCTTTATAAATATGATTCAAGGATTCTTTAGTTGAGACATGTACTACATACACAGGACAATTGGCTTCTCTACCCATTTCGATAAATTCCTTGACGGCTTCAGCTTCTAAATTCGCTGGACGTGATAACGGATGAAATTCGGGACTTAATTTTCCTTCTTTAGCAAAGTTTTCTCTTAAAACCTCAATCTCATCACCCAATTCGCAATGTGCTGTGACCAAACCTCCCGATTCTCCAACAACTTTCATCACTTTAGAAATGATATCATTTTCGATACCTATCGCTTTTTTATAGGCCATATAAATCTTAAAAGAAGTAATTCCTTCTTTGATACAATCTTTTATTTCTTGTTCGGTTGTATCTCGCCACTCTATCGGACTTACGTGAAAAGAATAGTCAATCAAAGAATTTGCTGCTTCCTTTTTTCTCTCAACTAAAGCATCTGTTAAAGATTGTCCTTTTTTTGGTGTAACAAAGTCAATGAGTGTTGTAGTTCCACCCATAAGTGCTGCCTTACTACCAGACAAAAAATCATCTGCCGAATAACCAGCGTGCGATGGTAAATGCATGTGTACATGCGGATCAATTCCACCTGGAAAAACATAACAACCTGAAGCATCAATCGTTTCATCTATTCCTTCAGTAGCTAAGTTGTTTTCGATTTTTATAATGAGTCCGTTTTCACATAGAATATCTGCTTCTATGCTTGCATCGGCATTAATAATGAGTGCGTTTTTAATAAGTAATTTCATTGTACAAAATTTTCACCGCTAAGACGCTAAGTCGCAAAGATGATTAACTAAATTGTTGTTGTAAAGTACAAATTTAATAATTGATTTAAAATTCTTTTACCATAAAGCCACTACTATCTTTTATAAAATCCAACTTTTTTAAATATTTTTCATGAGAATCACTACTTGGTTCAGCAACTACTTTTTTATAACCTTCCTTTTTAAAACTATCTTTTAAGGATTCGTATAGATACTTCCCATTTTTATAATCACGATATTCAGGAATGCTATAATCCAAGCCCACTTTTAAGGTATCGTCTCCTTCTCTATGTGCCAAAAACAAACCAGCAACTGTCATATTACGCAAGACATAAAAACTAACAGTATTTAACGATGGATTATAATTGAAATTTGGAAAGAAACCTTCGATATCATCCTTATGAAAATCTAGAAATTTTTGTAAATACTTACTATCCGTATTCACTTCAAGCGTATCAAAAAGATTCGTTTTTGTATAGATTTTGTGCAAGTAATAAATATCTACCATCACAATAATACTGTTGAGCAACATAACAGGAAAAGCACCAATTAAAAAGCCATAAGTTGCGAAAGAAAAAGCACCTACAATATTAACCCATCGAAATTTTAGGATAGAGTTCATCGTCATTGATAGTGCAATAATTGCTGATGCAAAATAACCTATCCATTGTAATATTTGTGAATCCATATTATTTAAAAAATTAGAGTGCGCAAAAGTAGGGAAAAGTATTCTATTATAATAACCTGAAAAAATATCGTTATCAACCTCGCTTATGTTGAATTAAGAATTCCTGAAAGAAACAACAGATTCTTCGTGCCTCAGAATGACACTACAATTCGAAATCACTTTACAACTTATGCCACAATCTTTTTGCCTGTTCTTTAGTAAATTCAAGAATTTTCGCTTCGTTTAGCATTTGAATAATACCTTCTTTTACAATCAATTTTCCATTTGAAATAACATGACTAACATGATTTGCCCGTAATCCAAAAATAAAATGCCCTAAGAAATTAGTTTCATTCATTTCGGTTGGAGAATCGTAATCAAGAACAACTAAATTATTTTCTCCATCACCTTTAAAATTATTGGCTTTTACATATTGATGTACGTTTCTAAACCGCTCATAAGCTGAAGAAAAATCAATGATATCAAAACCTTGTCCGACAAAAAAAGCTGCTTGCGCACTACGAATCATATCACTGTGCATACCATCTGTTCCTAGTAAAATTCTATTTCCTAAACCTTCGGCATTAAAATAGCCTACATTATTATTCAAGTTACTTTCAGTATTTTGAACTACATAAGCTTTTGAATTTTTAATCAAGTTTCTCTCATTATCATCGACGTATAAACAGTGACCTAAAATAGTTTTTGATGAATCTAAAACGCCATAGTCATTCAAACGTTCTACTACTCTTTTATCATAATTCTCTAGGCTATGTTTTTGGTCATATTTATCTTCTGCTACATGAATGTGAATACCCGAATTGTATTTCTCCATCAAATCTACAGACTTTTTTAAAGTATCATTACCTACCGTAAATGCGGCATGTAAACCAATAAGTCCTTGTTTATTTTGGATATAATTTTCTGTTTCATCTAATCCTTTTTGAGCTTTATCCATCCCATCTCTATCCGTAATTTCATAACACAATAGATGATCCACTCCTACTTTTTCAAAAGCATTCGCTATCACGTCCAACGAACCTTCAATAAAATTAGGTGAGGCATGATGATCTATCACAAAGGTAGAACCTGCTTTTGCACAAGCCATTGCAGTTGCCAAAGCACTGGCTTCTATCATCTCTTTGTCTAAGGCTTTATCTAAATTCCACCATATATATTCTAAAACTTCATTAAAATTGGATGGTGATTTTTGAGGTGCTGGCATTCCTCTTGACAATGCCGAATACACATGATGATGTCCTAATGCAAATGATTTTGTGACAAATTTTCCTTTGCAATCTAAAATTGTAGTGCCTGAATCAATTTTTGGTAGTTCATCTAAGAAAGTTAGTTTCCCATTTTCTCCTTCTTCAACTAGAATATTCGTTTTAGAGAACTCTAATGTTTCCCAATTGATGTAGGCGGTGTTTTTTAAAATAATTGACATTGTTCTCAAGTGTTTTTTATATTAATTGCTATTACACAGAGCTTCACAGAGGATTCACTGAGTTTCACAGAGAAATTTTTCTATTTTCATAATAGAGGTAACTTAAATCGTTTTTGTCCATCAAATTTACAGAGTGCATTTGCGACTGCTCCTGCGGTTGGCACAAGTCCAATTTCACCAATTCCTTTTGCTCCGTATGGTCCAATTGGATCTTTTACCTCGACTCCTTTTACAACTATTTCTGGTGTTTCGTGTGCTCTTAAAATACCTAAATTATAATATTTATCACTGACGAGATAACCATCTTTCATAGGTAAATCCTCCGTAAGTGCATAACCTAATCCCATGTGGACAGCTCCTTCTATTTGTCCTTCAAA
>JAOZLL010000136.1 GCA_029934835.1 Flavobacteriaceae bacterium
TAGTTGCTTGTGGAACCTCTTGGCATGCTGGTCTAGTTGCTGAATACCTATTTGAGGACATTGCCCGAATTCCTGTAGAAGTTGAATATGGATCAGAATTCAGATATCGCAATCCTATTATTACTGAAAAAGATGTTGTTATTGCTATTTCACAATCAGGTGAAACTGCTGATACACTAGCCGCTGTTAAATTAGCAAAATCTAATGGAGCATTTGTCTTTGGTATTTGTAATGTTGTTGGTTCATCAATTGCACGAGAAGCTGATGCTGGAGCCTATACTCATGCTGGTCCAGAAATTGGCGTTGCTTCAACAAAAGCCTTTACTACACAAATAACACTTCTCTCTTTACTTGCCTTAAAATTAGGTAAAGCAAAAGGAAATCTTTCTGTTCCCAACTATCAAACTTATTTACAAGAGTTAGTACAAATTCCAAATAAAATTGAACAGCTTTTAAAAGAAGATGAACACATAAAATCTATTGCTGCAATTTATAAAAGTGTTCCTAATTTCTTATATTTAGGTAGAGGATATAATTTCCCCGTAGCACTAGAAGGAGCCTTAAAACTAAAAGAAATCTCCTACATACATGCAGAAGGTTATCCAGCTGCAGAAATGAAACACGGTCCTATTGCTTTGATAGATGAAAATATGCCTGTTGTGGTAATTGCTACGAATAAAGGTTATTATGAAAAAGTAGTAAGCAACATTCAAGAAATCAAATCAAGGCAAGGTCAGCTTATTGCAGTTGTTACAAAAGGCGATACTACCGTTAAAGAAATTGCAAACCATAGTATTGAAATTCCAGAAACTCTAGAAGCTTTTACTCCTTTATTAACAACCATTCCTTTACAACTTCTATCTTACCATATTGCTGTCATGCGAGGTTGTAATGTAGACCAGCCAAGAAACTTGGCTAAAGCAGTTACAGTGGAATAATTGGTTATTAGTTAAAAGACAAAATACAACTCACGCATCAACTGAAACATCCCGTCTGAAAAAACTTTCTTTT
Source organism: Flavobacteriaceae bacterium (assembly GCA_029934835.1). Lineage (GTDB taxonomy): Bacteria > Bacteroidota > Bacteroidia > Flavobacteriales > Flavobacteriaceae > DQTL01. Next base: position 1,012 of record JAOZLL010000136.1, read on the forward strand.
CAGTTATATTTTTATTGTTTATATCTAATAACTTCCTAGCATGTTTTGTAAAGCGCATCATTTTAGTATAATCAGATGATTTGTGAAAATAATATTCTTTAAACTCAAATTCGTTTACTGGCAAAACATAGTATTCTGTATAGGTAGCTATTTCTTGTTTATAAACCCAAAATAATTGATAATTGGCATCTGTAATGGTAGTTTTCCCTTCTTTTTTTGTTAAAGTTAGTTCAAATAAAGCACCGCCATCTCGTGGAAAAGTACGTTGATTAGAAACAAAATTACCCAATGAATAAACTACTAAACTATTTTCTGACTTATCCCATTCCATAGGTTGTACTACATGTGGATGCGATCCAATAACAATAGAAACTCCATTATCTTTAAAAAATTGAAACCAGTTTTTTTGTACCTGATTTGGTAAATTTTTATATTGATAACCCCAATGTACAAATGCAATTATTTGATCTGGATTTTTCTTTTTGGCTTGTGCAATATCTTTTAATATCATTTTCTTATCTAATAAATTGACAATATTTGGTGGTGTAGCAGGAATACCATTAATGCCATAAGTATAATTTAAAAGAGCGATTTTAATATCATTTTTTTCTAAAAGTAATGGATTTAGACTATCCTTTACTCTTTGACTTACAAATGTTCCTGTATGTTTTATTTGTAAACTATCTAAAACATCAATTGTTTTTTCAACTCCTTTTTTACGTTTATCACAAGAATGATTATTTGATGTCACCAAAACATCAATTCCTGCTCTTTGTGCGGCACTTGCAAGTTCTGGAGGAGAACTAAAGGTAGGATATCCTGTAAATGGTTTTATACCTAAAGTAACTTCTAAATTTCCTAATGTAAAATCTGCATTTGATAAAATTGACTGTATATATTTAAAATTAGCATCATACTCGTAGGTTTTGGTAAGTGGATTATATGCTGTTTTTATCTGTGGCCTATGCCCCATAATATCTCCTAGAAACAAAAGTTTTATACGCTGTTCTGCTTCTTGTTGCGCATAGAATACTTGAAAAGATAACAGACTAAGCATAAAAAAAAAACAATATTTTCTCATAAGACGAAAGTACTATAAATTCTATTAAAGAAAATAAATCATAATCAACAAACCAGTATCTAAAATATCTTATTAAGAATAATTCTAAATAATATCTATAAATGACAATTATCATAAAAAACTAGTTATCTTTGCGCCTCTAAAAACAGTATTTTATGCCAACTAAATATACAGAGAACGAACTAGAACGTGATCTTGAAAACAAGGAATACGAATATGGTTTTTATACAGATATTGAGTCTGAAAAATTCCCAGCTGGTTTAAATGAAGCCGTTGTTCGAGCCATTTCTAAAAAGAAAAATGAACCCGATTGGATGACAGAATGGCGCCTAGAAGCCTTTCATATCTGGGAAAAGATGGAAGAACCTGATTGGGCTAATGTCAATTATGAAAAACCTGATTTTCAAGCTATAAGCTACTACTCTGCCTTTAAGAAAAAACCTGAATTAGAATCTTTAGATGAAGTTGATCCAGAATTACTAAAGACTTTTGAAAAACTAGGTATATCCTTAGATGAACAAAAAAGATTATCAGGTGTCGCAATGGATATTGTGGTTGACTCTGTTTCAGTAGCGACCACTTTTAAAGATACATTAAATAAAAAAGGAATCATCTTTTGCCCTATTTCTGAAGCAATTGAAAAACATCCTGAATTAGTTAAAAAATATATTGGCTCCGTAGTACCTAGAACTGATAATTTTTACGCTGCTTTAAATTCAGCTGTCTTTTCTGATGGCTCCTTTTGCTATATTCCAAAAGGTATAAAATGCCCCATGGAATTATCCACTTATTTTAGAATAAATGAAGCGGGAACAGGTCAATTTGAACGTACCTTACTCATTGCCGATGAAGGTAGTTATGTAAGTTATCTAGAAGGATGTACTGCACCACAACGTGATGAAAATCAATTGCATGCAGCAGTTGTAGAACTTATTATTTTAGATGATGCAGAGATAAAATACTCTACCGTTCAAAACTGGTATCCTGGTAATGCTGAAGGAAAAGGTGGTGTGTATAACTTCGTCACCAAACGCGCTATTGCACATACCAATTCTAAAATTTCTTGGACTCAAGTAGAAACAGGCAGTGCCGTTACTTGGAAATACCCAAGTTGTATTTTAAAAGGAGATAATTCTATCGGCGAATTTTACAGTATTGCGGTAACAAACAATCACCAACAAGCCGATACTGGTACTAAAATGATTCATCTAGGAAATAATACAAAAAGTACCATTATTTCCAAAGGTGTCTCTGCTGGAAAATCCCAAAACTCCTATCGAGGTTTAGTTCGAGTAGGTAAAAACGCTAAAAATGCACGTAATTTTTCACAGTGTGATTCCCTTTTAATGGGTAATGAATGCGGTGCTCATACATTTCCCTATATCGAAACAAAAAATTCGACAGCACAAATAGAACACGAAGCTACAACCAGTAAAATTGGTGAAGACCAACTATTTTATTGTAATCAACGTGGAATAGATACCGAAAAAGCAATCGCACTAATCGTAAATGGATTTAGTAAGGAAGTTCTTAATAAATTACCAATGGAATTTGCAGTTGAAGCACAAAAATTATTAGAAATATCATTGGAAGGTAGCGTAGGCTAAAAATAATAAGTAAAGATATTGCATTGCAACGTCTCAATAATATAAACGATTAAATATGCTAAAGATAAAAAACCTACACGCTAACATCGGCGATAAAGAGATTCTAAAAGGAATAAACCTAAACATTAAAGCAGGAGAAGTTCATGCCATAATGGGGCCAAATGGTTCAGGTAAAACAACCTTATCATCTGTTATTGCAGGTCGTGAAGATTATAAAGTTACTGAAGGCAACATAAGTTTAGATGGATTAAATCTATTAGATCTTGCACCCGAGGATCGTGCTCATAAGGGAATCTTTATGTCCTTTCAATATCCTGTAGCTATTCCTGGAGTTACCGTAACCAACTTTATCAAAACAGCTATAAATGCCAAGCGTAAAGCTGAAGGAAAAGACGATATGCCAGCTGCGGAGCTTTTAAAAATGATACGTGAAAAAGCAAAACTAATCGGTATAGATCGATCGTTTTTGTCACGTTCATTAAACGATGGCTTCTCTGGTGGAGAAAAAAAACGGAATGAAATTT
>JAOZLL010000137.1 GCA_029934835.1 Flavobacteriaceae bacterium
ATTTTTTAGGAACAGCAGAAAATGATGATTTTAAAAAATTAAATGCCTCAATAGTCTCACAATTAACGCTAACTGTTGCAAATCCAGATTTTGGTGAACATGCTGTTATTGATTCTATTATTTTAAATATCCCTTTTGATGCAACGTTACTAGGTAATATAGAAGTTGAAAACCCAAGCACAGGTGAGATGATCTCTGTTCCTGAGTTTGAAATAGATTCTCTTTGGCAAAATGGGACTAATCCATCTTTTTTATTAAAAATCCATCAACTAGAAACTTTTTTACATAATATTGATCCCATTGACCCTACCACAGGCAAAGAGTATTTTAGTGATGACTTATTTGATAAATCTAATGAGTTTTATAGTGATGTTGTTTCTTTTAATGCAAATGACACCATGTCAATAATAAAAAGAACAAAATTTATAGATGATACTTTTACTGATAAAGAAGTACATACCTATGATACTATAAAAAACATAAATTCTAAGCCTTCTTTAAAAATTCCTTTTGAAAAGCAAGATTTTGAAGGATTTCAAACATTTGCGACATTTGCTGAATTTTCATCTAATTCTGATTTTCAACATTACTTTAAGGGTTTATACCTAGAGGCTCTTGATAGTGGTTTAGGTAAAGCTTTAATAGCCTTAAATATTTCTAGTGCAAATATGACCATTTATTTTACTGAAACTTCTTTTCCTCTAGAAGAAGGCGAAGCTGATTTGAATGGAAATGGTATTACAGGAGAAGGTTACGTTCAAGTAGTAAGAACAGGCGAATTTATTTATAATTTATCAGGTGTTAAAGTAAATTTATTTGATAGAGATGAGACGGGTTCTCTTGTGGAAAACTATATAGAAACTCCAAATATGACCGAAGGAGAAGATAAAATATTTGTTCAAGGAGCTGCAGGAATTGATGCTATTATAAAACTATTTGGAGAAGATGCTAATACCAACGATATTCCTGATGAATTAGAAACATTACGCTTAAATAATTGGCTAATAAATGATGCACAATTGTCTGTGTATATCGATCCAGAAAATATATCCGATCCAGTTCCTGAACGTTTGTATTTATACAATATTGAAAATGATAATGAAAACGTAAATGCTGTAATAGATCATATTCAAACCTATGATGCTATGCATCAAGGGCCAGATGAAGTTGGTGGTTTCCTTGAAAGAGATGAAGATGAGAACCCATATCGTTATATTTTTCATATAACTGATTATATCTCTGAAATCATAAAAACAGATTCTGAAGTGATTATTAGAGACTTTGGTATAAAAACTTTTGATGGAAATGACATGCCTCTGTCTCCTATAGATACGATACTGAGAAAGTATAACAACAATCACAAAGGTGTTGTGCTAACAGGAAATGTACCTATTACTGAAGAAAATCGTATTAAATTAGAAATATTTTATACCGAAAAAAACGACTAAAAAATGTGTGGAATAACGGGTTATATTGGTCATAGAGAAGCCTACCCAATTATCATTCAAGGTCTTCAACGTTTAGAATATAGAGGTTATGATAGTGCTGGAGTAGTATTATTTGATGGACAAGAAATTAACCTTTCTAAAACCAAAGGAAAAGTAAGTGATTTACAAGCTAAAGTAAAACATGATATTTCTACCAAAGGAACTATCGGTTTTGGTCATACACGTTGGGCAACTCATGGTGTGCCCAATCATGTTAATTCACATCCACATCTATCTCAATCTGGAAATTTAGTTATTGTTCATAATGGTATTATTGAAAACTATGATACCTTAAAAAAGGAATTAATATCAAGAGGTTACACTTTTCATAGTGATACCGATACTGAAGTTTTAATAAATCTTATTGAAGAAATTAAAATCCAAGAAAAATGCAAATTGGGTAAAGCAGTTCAATTGGCACTTCAACAAGTCATTGGTGCTTATGCCATTTTAGTTTTTGACAAAGAAAAACCCAACGAATTGGTAATTGCAAGACTAGGAAGTCCAATTGCAATAGGAGTTGGGAAGGATAATAAAGAATTTTTTATTGCTTCAGATGCAACACCATTCATAGAATACACAAAAGATGCTATTTACCTAGAAGATGGCGAATTGGCAATTATTAAATTAGATCGTGATATCAGGATTCGTAAAATAAATGATGATACACTAGTTGAAGATGTAAAAACACAAGAACTTCAATTAAGTCTTGAGCAAATAGAAAAAGGAAATTATGAGCATTTTATGCTTAAAGAAATTCACGAACAACCAAGTGCAATAATTGACACCTATAGAGGACGATTACTGGCTAATAAAGGCATTATTCGTATGTCTGGTTTAGATGATAATATGGAACGTTTCCTTAATGCTAACCGTATTATTATAGTTGCTTGTGGAACCTCTTGGCATGCTGGTCTAGTTGCTGAATACCTATTTGAAGACATTGCCCGAATTCCTGTTGAAGTTGAATATGGCTCAGAATTTAGATATCGTAACCCAATAATTACAGAAAAAGATGTTGTTATTGCTATCTCTCAATCAGGGGAAACTGCTGATACACTTGCTGCTGTTAAATTAGCAAAATCTAAAGGAGCATTTGTATTTGGTATTTGTAATGTTGTTGGTTCATCAATTGCACGTGAAGTGCATGCTGGAGCCTATACTCATGCTGGTCCCGAAATTGGTGTAGCTTCCACTAAAGCTTTTACCACACAAATAACACTTCTCTCTTTACTTGCCTTAAAATTAGGAAAAGCAAAAGGGAATCTTTCTGTTCCGAACTACCAAACTTATTTACAAGAGTTAGTACAAATTCCAAATAAAGTTGAACAGCTTTTAAAAGAAGATGAACATATAAAAACTATTGCTGCAATCTACAAAAGCGTTCCTAATTTCTTATATTTAGGTAGAGGATATAACTTCCCCGTAGCACTAGAAGGAGCCTTAAAACTAAAAGAAATTTCCTATATCCACGCAGAAGGTTATCCAGCAGCAGAAATGAAACATGGTCCTATTGCTTTAATAGATGAAAACATGCCTGTTGTAGTAATTGCTACGAATAAAGGCTATTATGAAAAAGTAGTAAGTAACATCCAAGAAATAAAATCAAGACAAGGACAACTCATAGCTATTGTGACTAAGGGCGATACTACCGTTAAAAAAATTGCTAACCATACCATTGAAGTTCCAGAAACCTTAGAAGCCTTTACACCTTTATTAACGACCATTCCTTTACAGCTTCTATCTTATCATATTGCTGTCATGCGAGGTTGTAATGTAGACCAACCTAGGAACTTGGCTAAAGCAGTTACGGTAGAGTAATTGGCTACAAGCTAAAACACAAAATACAACTCACGCATCAACTGAAACATACCATTTGAAAAAGCTTTCTTTTCGATGATATTTTGATTGTTTTTATCTAACAACTTCCTAGCGTGTTTTGTAAAACGTATCATTTTGGTATAATCTGATGGATCGTGAAAATAATACTCTTTAAACTCAAATTCGTTTACTGGTAAAACATAGTATTCCGTATAGGTGGCTATTTCTTGTTTGTACACCCAAATTAATTGATAATTGGCATCTGTAATGGTAGTTTTCCCTTCTTTTTTGGTTAAAGTCAATTCAAATAAAGCACCTCCGTCACGTGGAAAAGTACGTTGATTTGATACAAAATTACCTAAAGAATAAACCACTAAACTATTTTGTTCTTGATCCCATTTCATGGGTTGCACCACATGTGGATGTGATCCTATAACAATAGAAACTCCGTTATCTTTAAAAAACTGAAACCAATTTTTTTGCTCCTGATTGGGTAAATTTTTATATTGATAACCCCAATGTACAAAAGCAATTATTTGATCTGAATTTGTCTTTTTAGCCTGTGCAATATCGTTTATTATTGTTTTTTTATCCAATAAATTGACAATATTAGGCGGTGTCGCGGGAATACCATTTGTACCATACGTGTAGTTCAAAACAGCAATCTTAATACCATGTTTTTCTAAAATAAGAGGGTTTAGACTATCCTTTGCTTTTTGATTTATAAATGTTCCTGTATGTGCTATTTTAAGACTATCCAAAACAGCAATTGTTTTTTCAACTCCTTTTTTACGTTTATCACACGAATGATTATTTGATGTCATCAAAACATCAATACCGGCTCTTTGTGTAGCACTTGCAAGTTCTGGAGGAGAGCTAAAAGTAGGA
>JAOZLL010000138.1 GCA_029934835.1 Flavobacteriaceae bacterium
TGGGTAATTTGTAAATTTTAAATCACAAATATTTTACAAATTGTATTATTTTTGCAAATGAAAATCGGGGTGTAGCGCAGTTCGGCATAAATATCATAAAAGACAGAAAACAAGCAAGATAAAGCATTATACTTAAAACATAATGACTCAACTTAAAACAAATATTCTTATTTTGTCATTTGTAAAAAGATTTTAAGATTCTGCTGTACCTTTACTGCAAAATCCGGCCACACTGACCACCCATGCATAATGCTAGGTGATAAAGATTGTGAAACAATATATATGGCAGAAAACAAATAGTTACTAATCCTTAATAGGCCGGAATATTTCTAATGATCAAAACTTGGTGAATTTATCGCTGCTTAAACTGCACAAAAAATCATTGGACCGCAGGCGAAAAGCCGGAAAAGGGGCAGCCTTTAAACTTCCAAAGCTCGATGATGTAGAGGATGTACTGAATTTCTGGCAATCCAAAGACTAACTCTTTTAGAAAGTTATGAAAAATCCTCTAATAAGCATAATTATTCCGGTTTACAACGGTCAATTTTGGAATACTTACAACACATAGAATGTCCCGCGATATAGTCATGGTGCTTTTTAGCATTGGAAAAATCCCATAGCACAGCATTTTTGTAACTAAAAAACTTTACCGAGGTAATTTATCATTAAGCTTAAATTTGCTGATATGCTCATAAATATATTGGGTAAATCCGCTAAAAAGATCATCATTATCATCCAATTTGGTAGTAACAATAAATTGTGTTAGGGGCATAATAAACGTATTTAGCCAACCGGTAGTCCCGAAATTTGGTATGTCTTGCTAAACTATAAGGTGAACATTTTGAATAGGTGAAACCATTAAATTCAATCGTTTCACAAACTTTTGGAGAGGTGCATGGTCAATTATGATAATCCATGTAAAGTGTTTGTGGGTTTGTGATAACATACAGGGTAATCATGTTGTTTAAACTATTTTAAACCTATGTTCAAGATAATCAATACGTATTGGATCCTCGCCCCTTTCATTTGTATGATAACTGCTTCGATAACTAAGGTGCAATTATAAAATGTTGAAACATGAGAATTGATTAATTTAAATAACATCTGAAAATTGAAGTTACCAAGATACAATTATTGTACTTTTATAAAATTAAATAACTATAGATATCTTGAAAATCATCAAACACCTTATGTTGTTAATTTTTCATTGCTCTGATTTTCAGTAGAAATATAAAATTCACTAAAAACAAAATTTTGTATTACACATTACAAATTATTGATGGTTCGGGATTAACAGATAAGATTCACCTTTTTTCGCTCTTTTATAAACTCGGCAAAAAACTAAAACTAAAGTATTATCATAAACCACTGGAGGACAGGCCACTTGTGATACCAAATGAGTCGAGATTTGGTGTAAAACTGTCCACTTCACAAAAAGATCATTATACTGATATCTTTGATTTTATGGGCATTGATGCCTGGTTTAATCGTTACAATCAGGGTTTGGATCCCAAAGAATTTAAAACCATCACTTTTAATTTTGATGAGAAAACACTCGCTAAACATGCTATTCATGATTTGGAATTCCTCATCCAAAAAGTAAAACAACTAATTGATCAGGCAACTGCAGAAACCGATTTGAAAATACTTTTCGCTTTCACACTCAAAACACAAATCGAACAGATTAACTGGTTGCTGGATTTACCCAATTCACTACTGGATTTTAATTTTAAGGATATTTATTTAGAGCACAGGAAGAATAATCCTTGGCCGGATAAGTTTTTACCTGCCGAAACCAAAGTAATGATTCATATCCGTCAGGGTGATACAGCCACCATCAAAACTCCCTGGAATAAATACATCCAAGTTTGGGATTGGAAAAACAACATGGACAAAGAGTTCAACAGCATAGAAGAAATTAATGATTCAGACATCATGCCTGTGGATAATTACTATAACTTTTACGAAAAATTCGTAGGTGCTTTTGGAATAAATAAACTCAGCACCCAAGTTCATTCCGACGGATTTGCAAGGACATTCTTTTATCTGATTAGATCTTTCATACAGAAGCAAAATTCAAAGGGTAAACTAGATTCACTTTTGAAAAGCAAAAAAACCTATGAAAAAGAAAGTTTCAAAGGTTTTAAAAATCTTGTAAACACTCAGGTGTTTGTAGGTGAGAAAACTGAATACCTATACGACATGATACACGCCTTTTTTACAGCTGACATTATAGTTGTAGGCACACAAAATAGAATGCTGCAAAAACTCTATGCTTATGCATTTATTGATGATTGTGCTCCTCTCCTTTTAACCTTATATCACAAGAAAATACCATATTACAACTACCTTGGTAATGCCGAAATGATGCAACATTGTGTGTTTGTAGATCTGGAAAATCATGATATAAACGAGGTAGTTTCGGAAACACGGCAACACCTTGAGAAAAATTACTTTAATTGAAATAAAAATATATATTTATGCAAATAAAAGTATTAGTCCTTGGAGCTGGTGGTTTTATTGGGAGTCATCTGGTGAAAAAATTAAAACAAGAAGGTTTTTGGGTACGTGGTGTTGATTTAAAATATCCTGAGTTTTGCCCCACAGAAGCTGATAATTTTATCATTGGTGATTTGCGTGAACAAATTGTTTGCAGAGAAGTGCTGGACCAGCCCTTCGATGAAGTTTATCAGCTTGCCGCCGATATGGGAGGTGCCGGATATATTTTTACGGGCGAAAACGACGCTGATGTCATGCACAATTCAGCTTTGATAAACCTGAATATTGTGGAACTCGCCCACAAACACAAAGTGAAAAAGATTTTTTATTCATCTTCGGCCTGCATTTATCCAAAATATAATCAGGAAGAACCAAATAACCCAAAGTGTTCCGAATCTTCGGCTTATCCGGCTGATCCAGATAGCGAATATGGCTGGGAAAAACTATTTAGCGAAAGGCTCTATTTATCCTTTTATCGCAATTATGGTTTGGAAGTTCATGTGGCACGTTTTCACAATGTTTTTGGCCCCGAAGGTACCTGGACTGGAGGAAAAGAAAAAGCACCTGCAGCACTGTGCCGTAAAGTTGCTGAAACCAATGATGGAGGTGTAATAGAAGTTTGGGGCGATGGCAAACAAACACGATCATTTCTGTACATTGACGAATGTCTTATCGGTGTCCGTAAACTGATGGATTCAGATTTTACAGGTCCAGTTAATATTGGCTCTGAAGAAATGATCTCCTTAAATGAATTTGCCAATATGGTTGCCGGAATATCAGGTAAAAAAATCCATATTAAAAATGTTCCCGGTCCTGAAGGAGTTCGTGGACGCAATTCAGACAATGATTTTATTGCTGAAAAATTAAACTGGAAACCGACACAATCACTAATCACCGGGATGCAAAAAACCTATACCTGGATTGAAGACCAAGTGAAAAAGCAAGAAAAAAACAATTTAATAAAAAGTGATTAAATTCCCCGACCCTCTGGGTCGGAAATAAATATGTTTGCGAAGCAAACTCAAATTAATACCCCTATGGCTCTGCCTCGGGGTAGTTTATTTTTTTCTTAGTCTTGCTAAGTTCAGCCAGTTCTACAATAAATAGTTTGAATCGATACCTTAATTCTTCTTTGATTCTTTTTTGAATTAGATCTTCCATAATACCTAAATATCTATTCATAAAATTCTGGTATGAGAATGAACCAGATGAATCAAGAACCTCAACAATACTATCTATTAACTTTTCCTTATTAGTTAATTCCAGATTTAGGGCTTTGTAGTTCTCTTTCTTTCTTGTAAACCTACATAGTTCCGTATTCCACTCTTCTTCACTACAACTCATTCCTTTAATTTGGATGTATTTAGATGGGTGGTTTAAATGTGCCATTCTTATTGCTAAAGGAAATGAACCATCATTAAGTTCTTTGTTCTTTCTGATAACGATTTTAGCATTTGACATTATGTTTCATTTTTTGAAACGGGGCAATGTAGGGGGCAATGTAAATGCCTAATTTATCCTAAAAATGAAATTTTGTGCATGATTTTGAAAAAACCTTTATCTTTGCAACCTTAATAAAGACGGTGTGTTTAGCACGTTTTTATAAAATCGGGGTGTAGCGCAGTTGGTAGCGCACTTGACTGGGGGTCAAGAGGTCGCATGTTCAAGTCATGTCACTCCGACATTTGATAGG
>JAOZLL010000017.1 GCA_029934835.1 Flavobacteriaceae bacterium
TAAACTCAGGATTTATATCCATTAAAACCGGAATCAAATCATGACGAATTTTATTACGTAAATATTTTGTGCCAGCATTTGAGGCATCTTCTCGCCATCTCAGCTTATTATGTTTGGCATACATTACAATTTCATCCCTTGAAAATGGCAATAAAGGACGAATAATTTTACCATTTTCTTGTGGAATACCTATTAATCCATCTAAGCCAGTACTTCTGTTAAGATTGATAAAAAAGGTTTCAATAGAATCGTCTAAATGGTGCCCTGTTAAAACATAATCATAGCCTTTATCTTGTAATAAAGTGTTAAACCATTCATATCTAATTTCTCTAGCTGCCATTTGAATAGATATTTCTTTTTCATCAGAATAGGCTTTAGTATTTACACTATAAATAAAAACAGGAACCTGAAATTTTTCACCTAGAGTTTTTACAAGTTCTTCATCTTTATCACTTTCTTCGCCTCGTAATTGAAAATTTACATGAGCCAATGCAATCTGATAATCTAATGAATGTAGCATCTTTGCTAAAACCACACTATCGATACCACCAGAAATAGCAACTAATAACCTTGTATTTTGTAAAAAAGGGAACTCCTTTTTAATATATTCTTTTAGATTTAAAATCATATTGCTAAATTAATTTTTTTTATCTTTGTTATAGTATTATATCTCAATACTTTAATAAAATACTAGTTTTCTAGTTCGACTTATTTATAGAACCCCATATTTTTTAATTTGGCTTATTAATCTTAAATATTTATAATTATGAAAAAAGTAATTTTTATTTCGATGTTACTAATTTTTGCAACTGGTAATTTATTTGCGCAAGACTTTTATTATGGGCTAAAAGCAGGTCCAAATTTTGCAACTGTAAACACTTCTGAATCTGAAATGAATGATGCTATTGAAATGCGCACAGCTTTTCACTTTGGTGCTGTTGGTGAATACGCTTTTTCAGATCAATTCTCCATACAAGCAGAGTTGTTGTATAATGCTGTAGGTTATAAATACAGTGATGACTATAATATGGCCCAAAAACAGGCATCTATTGCTACCGTAGATCAAACCTTTAAAATTGATTATCTAAGTATACCTATATTGGCAAAATATTATGTAGCTGACGGATTTAGCTTACAAGCAGGCCCTCAAGTTGGATTTTTGCTTGCTGCAAATGTAGAATTGGAGTTAGATGGAGAAACAGAAACTAATGATTTTAAAGACAATATGGAATCTTTAGATTTTGGACTTGGATTTGGTTTCGGCTATAAAATAGAAACCGGCTTATTTGCTGATGCTCGCTATGTACTTGGTTTAGCTAATCTTGCCAAGGATGAAGGTGAAGATTTTACCGTTAAGAATAATGTTATTCAAGTTTCAGTAGGATATATGTTCTAATAAATTATTTTTTTATAAAAAAAAAGCAGGGTTTTAACTCTACTTTTTTTACAGGAAAACTAGCTTAAAATTATCGTTGAATCTCAAGTTTTATGTACCTTTGTAGAATATTTAAAAAACCTAAATAAATTATGAAAAAAATACTCTTATTTTTATTAATTACAAGTTTCACATTAAGTGGATTGAAAGCTCAAGATATTTCTTATGGTTTAAAAGCTGGGGTTAATTTCTCTAAGCTTTGCTCAGATGATGACACCTACAATGAAATGTCAGAAGGAAGTGCTGCATTTCACTTTGGAGCACTTATTGAGTTTCCTATATCAGATAAATTTTCTATTCAACCTGAGTTTCTATTTTCGCAAGTTGGAGATAAATTATCTAGTGCAACGATAAATGATGATGAAATTATTAATGAGGATACTCATATTAAAATTAACTATTTCAGTATTCCTCTTATTGTAAAGTATTATGCTACTGATAATATCTTTTTTGAAGCGGGTCCACAGATGGATTTTCTAAGAAGTGCTGATGGTAGAACCTACGTTTCTAATCATTTTGAAACTGAAATAAATGAAGAGGATGTAAAAGATCGTTTAGAAACAACAAATTATGGCTTTGGAATGGGTGCTGGTTATAAAGCAACAAATGGTGTGTTTGTAAATGCTCGTTATGTAATAGGCTTATCAGATGTGACAAAAAATGTATTTTCTACCTATAAGAACAATGCATTCCAATTTTCCGTTGGTTTTATGTTTTAAAAAACTTATTCATATTATATTTAAGAAAAAGCAGGGCTAAAACCCTGTTTTTTTTAATTTAAACTTTTAGAAAAGCTACTGTAAGTTTTTCAATTCAATATTTTTTTTTGTATCTTTATTGAAGGATTTAAAACCCTTGAATCATGAAAAAAATAGCCAAACTCAAAGCACATCAAGAGGCAGACAAGCGTAAAAAATTTGGAAAGAAAATCCTTAAAATCATTCCTGAATTGAAGCCTTATGTTCGTCATAGGTTATTTATAGCAAATTCTTTAGAAATTATTCCTGAAAACATGTATCGCTCAACTGGTATTATTGATGATGCTATAATAGAATTATTTGAAAGTGATATTTCTATGCTTACTTCTACAGTTGATCTTAGATTGTATTTGTTTAAATTAGTAAAGGATAAGTTAGATCAAATTTTTAAAAAAGAAGCTTGGCATCAAAAATCGGTTAGTACAGATAAGTTACTGCACCAAGAGCTTAATAAATTGAGGGCTAGATATACAATTGATGCAGATGGTGATTTTGTTATGAATGAGGATTTAAATGATATATCTTACCAACAGAAAAACTTTTCACCTCAATTATTCTTATCTGATGAAAGCAAAGAAAGTGTTTTAACTGCTTTTGATATCGATCAACTAAATGAACGTAGAAAAAAAGTATTTAAAAATCTTTATAGTGTGCTTTCTTTAGAAGCTTCAAACGTTGTTGATTTATACATATTTGGAAAATTAAATACAACCGAAATCGCCCAAATAAAAAAAACAGACGAGTCAACTGTACGAGAAATTATCTTACAAGTAAAAGATAGAATCCAAAAAGTTATAGAACAACCTACCGATTAGAATATTGGAAAGTTTAATCCATCATATTAGGATCAAAATTTGCTCCTAAGTGAAAATCTAGATCAACTAAGTTATCAGAGAAACTATCTAAGTCTTGATTTTTATGCAAAAGTTTATCGATAGCTTTTATCGCTGCATCTAGACGAGTTTGCTTGTCTCCTTTTAATAGAATATATTTTTTATTATGATCTTTGAGTGCCTTTTCAAAAGCATCAAACATCTCTTGTCTTAATTCAGGTCTATCACGTAAATCATCAGCTTCCCAAGGCGTGTCAATATACGTTAACAAGTACAAATTATATTGATTTACTTTAGCTGCTTCATCTAATTTTGGGTCAACAAAACCACCATAATACTCTTGTGAATAGACTTTAGTTTCTAGCAAATCAGTATCACAGATAAGAACTTTGTCTGCTTTTTTTGCTAATTCATTTTCCAAACGAATCTGTCCTTCAGCGATAGGAATCAAATCATCATTCTCACAAGTTTTACGCGTATTATTCCATTTATCCTGCAAATATTCACGGGCATATTCTGCAACCCAAACCGTGTTGTAATGTCTGGCTAATTGTTGTGAAATAGTAGTTTTACCTGTAGATTCAGGACCAAATATGACTACTTTTATAATGTTCACTTCTTCTTGTTTAAGATTATTTTCCATTCTTTATATCCATAAAATGCTAATACTAAAAATATAAAATATTGAATTCCTGTAAAACCATATCCTTTTACAAAATATAATGGGATAGAAACAATATTTACTGCAATCCAAAAAATCCAACTTTCTAATTTTTTATTCGCCATTAACCACATGGCGGCAAATGCAGCACCTGTAGTAAAAGTGTCTAAATAAGGAGTAGCAGTTCTAAAATCAGCTAAATTTCCTGAGCTTAGTTTTTCAAATGCATAATGAACAGATTCTGAAAAATTCAAATCATTAGGCATCACATTAAAATAACGATAAACTGCAATTACAAAAACCGACGTAAAGGCAAAGATTCCAAAAGACCAAAACTTATCCCTTGAGTTTACCTTAGTTATGGGTATATGGTGTTTGTCGTCATCAATAATCTTGCTCCACATATACCAGCCATAAATACTCATTAAAGTATAATAGATATTGATGATTAAATCACCATATAAACTCCATTGTGAGAGTAAATAAACATAGATACCTGTACTTATAATTCCCGTAGGATAAACTAATATATTTTCTTTTTTAGCATAAAAAACACTGATAATACCAAAGGCTGCTGCTGTAAATTCCAAAACAATATTCAATGTTGTGGCATCTTGATATGGATCTAAAAAAAATTGAATGAGTGTATCCATAGATTAGTTTTTTGTTATTCGCTATTGGCTTTATGCTTAATTATAAATTTGTTAATAATTCGAGATTATTTTCAAAAGCATTTCCGATAACAACTAGAGTAGCTCCAGCTTTATAAGCATCTTGAATTTGCTTATTATTTTTAATGCCACCTCCTATGATAATTGGTAAGCTACAACTATTTGCAACTGTTTCTATTAATTTAGCTGGAACTGCTTTTTGAGCACCACTACCACCATCCAAATAGATTAATTGATGTCCCATCATTTCTCCAGCTAAAGCTGTAGCCATCGCTATTTCGGGTTTATGACGCGGAATAGGCTTTGTGTTACTGATATAGGATGCAGTTGTTTCTCTGCCACTTTCTATTAATAAATAACTAGTTGAAATTATTTCTAAATCAGTTTGTTTGAGTAAAGGTGCTGCTATAACTTGGTTGCCAATTAAAAATTCTGGATTACGTCCTGAAAGTAAGGATAAAAATAAAATACCATCTGCATTTTTACTAATTTGCATAGCATTTCCTGGAAATAATAGTACAGGAATGCTTGTGTGCTTTTTTATTTCTAGTATTACCGCATCCAAGATATTGGTAAATAATAAACTGCCTCCAACTAAGATAAAATCAACTTGATGATTATTGATTTTTTCAACCTTTTCTGCAACATCCAGAATGGGTAATTTGTCTGGGTCTAACAAAATAGCCAACAATTTCTTGTTTTCTTTTTTAGCTTTTATAATATGTGTAAGCAAAGAATTAGTCATTTATCTTGGCGTAATAATATTCATCTAATATTTGATTATTTTAAAAGATAGTCTTTCGTTTAATGCATTCTAAAATAAATCCATTTTTTTCTAATACTTTCATGGAAGTATTATTGTATTCGAAAATACCCGCAAAAATACGGGTCAAATGTAAGCTTTCAAATCCATATTTGGTAATCATTCCGATTGCTTTTGTTGCAATACCTTTATTCCAATAGTTTTTACCTACATAATAACCCAGTTCAGCTGTTTTGGAATAGACATCGTGTTGCGAATGAATCCCAATACTTCCTACCAAATTTCCTTTATAAATAATAGCAAAAACTCCCTTAATTTGACCATTTATATTTTTAGTAATGAACTCCTCAGCATCAATTATCGAATAAGGATGAGGAAAAAGATCTCTCATATTGTCCACGAATATTAGCATTGTTGGCAATCACTACTAAATCCTCTGTATCTTCAAATATATAGGGTCGTAGTAGTATGCCATCTTTTGATATCATTTTTTCATCTAATATCTAACTACTAATTTGTTGCATAAACCAATGTAAACCCGTCTAAAATTTCAAAGAAAATTTGATAGACTTCATAAAAATTATCTTTTTTTATCCAACCTCGTGTTTTTTTATCCGACAGTTTAAAAGGTTCAATAGGCAAGTGATGTTTGAATAGCAATCCGCCATCAGGATGAATTTTAAACAAACTTTCTTTGGCTCCCCAAACGACAGTTAAAAATTCTACTACATTTTCTTCAGCCATAAAATCATACTCGTCTGCAACAAATTTATTGGCGATTCTAATTATTTTTTCTCTATTTTTCTCAATATCGATTCCTATTTCATAATCACTTATTGCTATAGCGGCAAAGGTAAAAGAATGGGTAATCGAAATATGTTTACCATCTTTCAAGTGTGGTTTTCCATCATCAGTATAAAATAAGTCATGATCTGTATATCCCACTTCTCTCAATAAATGCCGAACGCTTAAAAAACCTCTTTGATGCAATTCGGATCGCATTCCTTCAAGTCTTTTGTTGCTACGTATGTTTAAGGTTAAACTTTTGAGTAAATCATTTTTTGGTTCTGTAATCTCCCAAACCAGAACTTGTGTATGCTTGTTATGTTGTATTTTTTTATATAAAGGCATTTTAAATGTAGAATTCAGAATGAATAATTCAGAATCATAAAATTAAGTATAAATCAACTAATTAGTAAGTATAAGTCAAATAATTCTTAATTCTACATTCTTAATTCTTAATTATCTTTACTTTTGCAAAAATCAAACAAATATACGATTATGGGTTCAGATACCACCACTTTTGTAAAATATAAGGTAAAAGACATCAACTTAGCAGATTGGGGTCGTAAAGAAATTAAACTTGCTGAAGCTGAAATGCCAGGTTTAATGAGTTTACGTGAAGAATACGGCAAAGACAAACCCTTAAAAGGTGCTCGTATTGCAGGATGTCTACACATGACCATACAAACAGCTGTACTCATTGAAACTTTGGTAGAACTTGGTGCAGATGTTACTTGGAGTTCTTGTAATATATTCTCTACACAAGATCATGCTGCTGCTGCAATTGCTGCCACAGGTGTTTCGGTATATGCTTGGAAAGGAATGTCTGAGCAAGAATTTGATTGGTGTATTGAACAAACTTTATTCTTTGGTGAAGAGCAAAAACCATTGACTTTAATTTTAGATGATGGAGGTGATCTTACAAATATGGTATTAGATAAATTTCCAGAATTAACTAAAAATTTAAAAGGATTATCAGAAGAAACTACAACAGGTGTACACAGATTATATGAAAGAATGGAAAATGGTACTTTACCTATTCCTGCGATTAATGTGAATGATTCGGTAACAAAATCAAAATTTGATAATAAATATGGTTGTCGTGAAAGTGCAGTTGATGCAATACGTCGCGCAACTGATATTATGTTAGCTGGAAAAGTTGTTGTTGTTGCTGGTTATGGTGATGTTGGTAAAGGAACTGCAGCATCCTTTAAAGGAAGTAATGCACGAATCATTGTTACTGAAATAGATCCTATTTGTGCTTTACAAGCCGCTATGGAAGGATTTGAAGTGAAAAAGATGGACGATGCTATTAAGGAAGCTGATATTGTTATTACCACAACTGGAAATAAAGACATTATACAAGGAAAGCATTTTAAAGCTCTAAAAGACAAAGCAATAGTTTGCAATATTGGCCATTTTGATAATGAAATTGACATGGCTTGGCTAAACGAAAATTATGGCCATACCAAAGACACCATCAAACCACAAGTTGATCTTTATAACATTGATGGCAAAGACATTATTTTGTTAGCCGAAGGTCGTTTGGTAAACTTAGGTTGTGCAACAGGACATCCAAGTTTTGTAATGAGTAACTCTTTTACAAATCAAACATTAGCACAAATAGAATTATGGAATTATCCTGAACGCTATAAAAATGAAGTTTATATGTTGCCAAAACATTTAGATGAAAAGGTAGCTCGTTTGCATTTAGAAAAATTAGGTGTAGAATTAGATGAATTGACAGAGGAACAGGCTAAATATATAGGAGTCAAACAAGAAGGCCCATTTAAGCCCGAGTATTACCGATACTAGAGTTGAAAGTGAAAAGTTGAAAGTTTGTAAAGTTAACTTTTGACTTTATAAACTTTTAACTTATTACTAAATTGGGAGAGGTGGCCGAGTGGTCGAAGGCGCACGCTTGGAAAGCGTGTGTATGTCAAAAGCGTACCGAGGGTTCGAATCCCTTCCTCTCCGCAAAGAAATCCCACAGCGAAGCTGTAGGGATTTTTTTATTTCCCTTTACGTCAAAAATTTATTTTTGTAAGAAAAGGGAAATAAAAAAAGACCTAAATAATCTGAAAGATTGTGGAATTTTCTTTACAGGTTATCTCCATAGGGATCAGCGACTAAAAGGAGCTAATCCCGTTGAAAATAGTAATGAATAAAAAAAGACCTAAAACAGTTTACAATCTAATGAGTACTTTTTATGAAGTTGATAATTAAAACATATAATCGTACAAATATTTTGTAAATTCACAGTTAATTAACCACAAGTTTATCGATATGAAAAATCGAACTAAAATTAGTATTTGGTTGCTGATGCTTTTTGGAGGTAGTACAGTAGGTCTATTATCAGATTATTATTTATTTCCTAAAGTATTCTTTAATTTGTCTTGGCATCTTATTTCTTTATTAATCGGACTTATTTTATTATTTCTTGTCTTTAGAATCAGTAGAAATACGGGTAAAACCTTAGCCAAATATGGTAGAGAAGGCAAGCTTAAAAAAATGGAAACCAATGTATTGGCAACACAAGGGGTTTATGCTTTTATGCGGCATCCCATGCATTTAGGCTTGTTGTTTTTTCCGTTATCTTTTGCCTTTTTATCAGGTTCGTTGATATTCATTTTTGTTATAGCTCCAATTGAGATGTTGTTTATCGTATTGATGCTTTTATTGGTAGAAGAACCAGAAATTATCAAAAAATTCGATACAGCCTATTTTGAATATATGAAAAAAACCCCGGCTTTTTGTTTTACAATAAAATGTTTACAAGCACTTTTGTTTTTAAAAGACTAAAAAAATGAAGCTAAAAAAACAGCTGTTTATTCTATAAGGCAAATTACTAAATTTTGATACAAAAAGAGCTCACCCTTGTATAGAAATGCAAAGACAAGCCCAACTCTCCTTTTACTTAAATTTTAATTATATGCTATCAAATAAGTTTATTAGCGAACTCTATGAATTGTCAAATAGGTTTTACCAGACCAACCATCTATTGTCATTGCGGTACCACCATCATTATACTGTATTTTAGCCGTGTCTCTGGCACTTAATGATAAAAGCTTAGATATTGAACGACTTATAAAACTTGAACTACCAATATGATTATATGAATTTTCGGCAAGCATAGATCCATTGACAATTATTGCTATTCCATATTGATTTGTAGCACTTGACCCTTGAGCAATATATTGTGCTTCCACCAAATAGTATCCTGTTTGAGCCACAGTCATACTATAATTGGTGGTAGAATCAAATTCGTTATTGGTGTCAAATCTGGGGTTAGACGATGTAATAGTATTGGCTGTAATCAAATAATTCGCTAAGCCATATTCGGTAAAAGTTATCCTGTATTGACTACAAAAAACATTTTTTACTTTTCTATACATAATTTTATTGGCTTACTTTATCAAGTGTGTATTCTATGGTTATGCCGTGAATTGCAACAGCATCATTAGTATCTCTACCACTACTATAAACCCTAATAAAATATGCATATTCATTATCAACAATCGGATCATCTATAGTTGTATCTTCAATATGAGTATAGGAGGTTATATCCTCTGAAGATACATAAGCTAAAATTGTTGCATTCCCATCAACATAGAATTCTCTTCTTTTAAGACTAACACTGACATGATTACTGTCAACAAGATTACCTGCAACATGGGCTGTAAGTTTTTGAATAATAGCTCCATCTGGTATATTAACAATAGCGGCTAGATAACACCAAGCCACAACAGTATTATCGGTACATTTTACTGACCCTTTAGATTCATCATAATCGAGAAGCATATCATTATTTTCTACCAAATTTAAATTGTAACCAGGTATTTGGTATTTATAGGTCTTTGGGATTTCATAATTATAATCCATGGTAGTGGAAACTTCCCCTTTGAAATATCCAGCATAGCTACCAATTTTTTCAGCTTCACCATATACAGCGTAGTGAGTGCCACCAGAAGTGGATGCTATTTTATTGTATGTGCCATATTTATTTCCAGTACCTGCACCCGATATGATATTATAGGTGCCATAATGAATACCGTTTCCATCACCTAAGAATTTATGATAAGAGCCATAATGCACACCAGTACCACTACCTGACAAATTAGAATAGTATCCGTAGTGAGTATCATCGCCCGTATTGGTTATTTCTACATCAAATCCTTTTTGAGATCCAGAACCAGTACCACTTAATGTAACATAACTTCCGATATGGTTACCGCTGCCGTTTCCGTTAAGCTCATTATAAGCTCCGACATGATAACCAACGCCATCACCTGATAATTTATGAACAGATCCGTAATGATTACCGGCACCACCACCTGACAAATTAGAATAAAGTCCGTAGTGATTATCATCGCCCGTATTGGTTATCTCTACATCAAATCCTTTTTGAGATCCAGAACCAGTACCACTTAATGTAACATAACTTCCGGTATGGTCACCGCTGCCGTTTCCGCTAAGCGCATAATAAGCACCGTAATGCAACCCAGTACCACTGTTATAAATACTGTCGTAAACACCGTACTGATTGCCGTTTCCATTACCAAAAAGACGGTTGTATGCAGCATAATGTGCACCATCACCATTTCCATAAATAGCTGAATATAAGCTATATTGCAGGTTATCATTTCCGTTATAAATTTCATTTCTTATGCCGTATTGTTTACCTTCACCATCACCTGTGAGGTTGTTATATACACCGAAATGATCTCCGTTGTTGGGACCTGACAGGTTATTTATAACGCCATAATGCAATCCTGTTCCGGTATTATCTATTGTATTTAAAATCCCTTTTTGTTCACCGCTACTCATGCCTGATAAGGTGTTATCTACACCTGTTTGACCTCCACTACCGTCATTGTCAAGCTGTGTATATAAGCCGGCAATTCCCATTGAAGAGTTCTCTACCAGATATACATTAATTCCTCTGTTGGTAATTGTATCTTTTATGTCCAAAGGATATTCAGCCGTAGTTTTACCAATAGCCACATTGCCTTGTGTATACATATCATCAGTAATAGCTGTAGGAGGTTCGGTAGTACTTTCTTTGTAAAAATCGGCATCCGATAATCCTAAACTGCTAGGATTAACAAAACTAAGTTGCCCACTCCCATCCGTTTGTATAATTTGTGTATTTGTTCCTCTTGCTATCGGAAATTTATAACCGGTACCGGCAGGGTCACCTATTTGAAACTCACTGTTGGTACGGAGTATATTGGTGTCAAAATCCCCGTAAATAAGAGCAGTAGTAGCATCATTACTAGAGTTTTCGATATAGAGTTTATTACCAGTTGTTTCAGTTGCTCCAGCCTGATAACCTAAAAAGATACCTCCATTACTGGTAGTACTGGAACCAGCACTACCTCCAATAGCGACATTGTTATTACCAGTTGAATCATATAAGGCATTATAACCTATTGCCGTATTATTATCTCCTGTTTGATTATCATGTAAACTTTGTCTTCCTATAGAAGTGTTTAAACGTCCTTCTGTATTTTTATCCATAGCAGAGCCTCCTATGGCAACATTACTATCACCTGTCGTATTGGCTACAAGGGAACCCTCACCTAACCCAACATTATGGTATCCTTCAGAATTTTGTTTTAATGCATCTTGACCTAGGGCAACATTATAATACCCAAGTGTATTATTTTCTAAAGAATAAGTACCTATTGCTGTATTCCCATAACCCGATGTATTGTCATACATACTATGAAACCCTAGTGCTTGATTATCATGCCCCGATATGTTAAATCGTAGTGTTTCATAGCCTAAAGCTGTGTTATTGTTTCCTGTGGTTGTATTTCCGTATAAAGCCCTATAACCCATAGCAATATTATATCTTCCACTGGTATTAGTTTTCATACTTTGATATCCTACACCCGTATTTCCATTTGCCCCATCATCATTGAGACCAGATTCAACACCTAAAAAAACAGATTTGCCATCAGCATCAGATTTTCCGTCCGTTAAATCGTCAATTTTCTCAACACTTGAGCTAGCATCTGCTATATGGATCCACGAACTTCCATCATGAAAATAGAATCCAGGCGTATTATCTGTCTGATAAATCATCAAGCCAGAGACCGGTTCGTTTATGGCATTACGCTGTGTTTGTGTCATACGCGGAATAAGCATCCCTTTTTCGGTACTTTTGACCTCTAACATTGCCGAGTTGTCAGGTGTAGTTGTTCCGATACCTACTTGGGCAAAACTATTGTTAAAAAAAAGGATAAATAAAAAACTGACTAAAAGGAGATTTTTTTTCATTATGCTAAAAATTTAATTGTAAATAAATTTATTTGTAAATTTACGACAGGTTTTTGTTTAAATCAACTCCGAAAAGGTACTCAAAAGGTACTCATTTTGGTGTTTTTTATAAGAAACGCTTATTGATACCTCTCCTTTTATCAAACTTGTTTGTTTAAAATTATAAAGCGATGCTACATAGAGTTACCTTACTTCTACTGTTATTATCTATCGTTAGTTTTGGACAAAAAACAGATAGCACCAAACAAAAGGAAATTGAGCAACTGGAAAAAGATCTAATAAGTATATCTGATGTATCTAATGAGGAAAATGGGACTATTCTATTAAAACTAAGTGAGCTTTATTGGAGAGTTGAACCGCAAAAAGGGATAGATTATGGAAAAAAAGCTATTTCATTTTATGAAAAGTACAATCATAAAAAACTGCCTGATGCATTAGTAAATACAGCTATTGCTTTTCATTATCAAGGAGAAATAGATTCAACCATTTACTACACAAGGAAGATCCTTGCCTTAAAAAACCAAAATCTTTCCATACATCATTTAGGCGTAACCCATAATCTTTTATGCGTTTCTTATAAAAAAAAAGGAGCCTATAATCTTGCTCTCAAGAATGGTGAAAAAGCTCTAGACTATTTTAGAGAAATAAATGACAGTATACGTATTCCCGGAACACTTGATAACATTGCTGGCATCTATAATAAAATGGGTAACTACGAAAAATCATTACAATACTCTTTACAGAGCTTACGTATTTTTGAAAAAAATAATGATTCATTTAGTACTGCCATCACTCATTTTAATATTTCCAATTTATATTCAAATATTAAAAAATATGACAAAAGCAAAGAATATCTCTCTAAAGCTTTAAAAATCATCAAACAATATGACAATGACTATTTTTTAGCTGATATTTACAATAATTTTGGGTCTTTATATACTGATATTAAAAAACCAGATTCTGCTTATTATTTCTATAAAAAAGCTTTAAAATTTTACAAAAAAGCAAAAGTAAAAAACGGTATTGCTGTAGCGACACAAAATATCGGCATTAACCATATTAACAAAAAAGAGTACTCCAAAGGTATTCCATATTTAACAGATGCTTATACTATTTTTACTGAATTGCATTCAAATGAAGACTTATTAGATATCTCAACCGATTTAGGAAAAGCCTATTTGGAAACAGGGCAAACTGACTTAGCTAAAAAATACTTAAATCAGGCGTTACAGCTTAGTAGAAGTAACAAAAATGTTAGGCTACGTCTTAAAACACTAGAACAATTTCAAGATTTTGCAATAAGCAACGAACAATTTGAGAAAGCTTATGGCTATCAAAAAGATTTTTTTAAACTTCGAGATAGTGTCAACAGTATTGAAACACAAAAACAAATTGCGGACTTAGACAAAAAATACCAAACAGAAAAAAAGGAAAAAGAGATTGAAAAACTAAAGAATCAAGAAAAAATTCAAAAAACAAAAAATAACAGTTTGATGACATCAATCGGAAGTTTGATTGGGTTTATGCTTCTTGCCTCCTATTTTATCTATCAAAAAAGAAAAAAAGAGAAAGCTATATCAAAATTAAAATTAACTCAAACACACCTCAAACAACAACAATTAGAACAAGAATTAGAATATAAAAACAAGCAATTAACCACATACGCCATAAACATTATGCAACGGAATAAATTGCTACAAAATTATTTAAATATTCTTGATGAAATAAAACCTGACAATACTTCTCAAACACCCGCACAGTATAAAAGTTTAAAAAGAGAAATCAACAAAACCATCCAATCAAAAAAAGATTGGGAAAGTTTTAAAACCTATTTTGAAGAAACTAACAAACGTTTTGTTGACAAACTCACACAATATAGCCCCAATTTAACTAATAATGATTTTAGGTTGGCTGCTTTGATAAAATTAGGAATGACCAATAAAGAAATAGCTTCAATTTTTAATATCTCGTCCCAAAGTGTTAAAAATGGACTTTACAGGCTTAAGAAGAAGATGCAAATTGTTGATTCTGAAAATTTACGTTCATTTTTAAAGAAACTGTAGGCTTTATAAAATGAATTTTGATCAAACAGGTAGAATAAATTCTCTGATAACTGTGTTAAACAAGAACAGAACATTTTATTAAAAAATCTTTATATTCTTAGATTGAGTTTATGTCCAAAATATAAACGTAACTTTGCACAAAATTTAGTAACAGATGTTAAAACTCACATTAATTTCAGCCATTTTATTAGGTATTGGTTTTGCTGGTATTGCCATTAAAATATGGGCAAAAAAAGATGGTGAATTTGATGGAACGTGTTCGAGTAGAAATGCTATTGGAAAAGGCTGTGCTTGTGGCGGTAGTGGGACTTGTGAGAATGACTCAACTCATACACATAATCATGATCGTCAAGGAGAGTATTTTGATGGACCTCCAATAATAGCTGTTAAAAAAGTAAGTTAAACTTTGTTGTCATTTCTTGTTTGTCTTTTTATTCTTGTGATAGTTGTTCAAATCAGCTATTACGGACTGCTGTTCTCTCAATTTTCTTTTGCTAAAGAGGAAACCAAATCAAATGAGAAACCATTTGTTTCCATACTAATTGCTTGCAGAAATGAAGCGAAGAATCTCCAAAAGAACTTGCCGATTATTCTTGATTCAGACTATCCAAATTTTGAAATCATTTTAGTTGATGATGCTTCATCAGATGATACTTTTAGTTGTATGCAAGATTTCCAAAAGGAAAATAAAAATCTTAAAATTATACAAATACCTAAGACAGCTACCTATAACGGGAATAAGAAAAATGCTATTACTCAAGCCATAGCACAAGCAGAACACGAACATTTACTTTTCACCGATGCAGATTGTATTCCTCAATCTAACTCATGGATTAGTGAAATGGCAGCTCATTTTACAACTAATAAACAATTAGTTTTAGGGTATGGTGCTTATAAAAAAAACAGGGGATGGCTTAATAAGTTAATCCGATTTGAAACCTTATTCACTGCTTGGCAATATTTTTCATATGCTAAAGTAGGAAAACCATATATGGGAGTTGGTAGAAATATTGCCTATACAAAATCATTGTTTGAAAAAGAAAAAGGGTTTGAAAGCCATCAAACTATTAGATCAGGCGATGATGATTTGTTTGTAAATCAAGTAGGTACAAAAGACAATACAGCTTTTTGTTGGCAATCGGAGTCATTTACTGTTTCAGAACCAAAGACTAGTTTATCAGCTTGGTTAAAACAAAAAAGAAGGCATATTACTACTGCCAATTCTTACAAAAGCATTCATCAATTATTATTAGGAGTCTTTTATATATCTCAATTATTATTTATGGGATTAGCATTTGTCCTATTAATCTTAAATTACGAAGTTAAGACTGTACTTATCCTAATAGTCCTACGTTATATAATCTATTTTATTAGTTTTATTCCTGCTTCTAAGAAATTAAAGGAAAATGATTTAGTTTTATGGGCTCCTTTTTTGGAATTATTTTTGATTGTATTACAAATGCGTATATTTATCACTAATTTATGGGAAAAACCCAAAGAATGGTAATACTATTATGACTAAAGAGAACATAATAAAACTCGTAGAAAAAGCAAAAGAAGGGAATCAATCTGCTTATAGAGATTTGTTAAACCTATACTGGGGAGATATTTATCGTTTCCAGCTATCAAAATGTAAAAATGATTATGAAGCTGAAGACATTACTATTAAAACATTTTCTAGAGCTTTTGATAAATTAGCATTATATAATTCAAAATATGCTTTTAAAAATTGGTTGTTAAGTATTTCTAGTAATTTATTCATTGATTATTTACGTTCCCAAAGTAAAAAAATTGTAGCTATAGATATTGAGAAGGAAAATATTGTGATTATTGCTGATAAAGCACCAAGTCCAGAAGATAAATTAATTCAAGAACAAAACTTGGCTGATTTATTACACTATATTAAGCAATTAAAACCGCACTACAGAGAAGTCATTCACTTACGCTATTTTCAGGAATATAGCTATAAAGAAATTTCAGAAGAATTAGGAGAATCACTCAATAATACAAAAGTTAGATTATTACGTGCTAGAAATCTATTAAGTAAATTGATAAAAAAAAGAGATTCAACTGATATATAGTCTAAAATTAAAGATAGTTTTTTATTTTTGTGTTTCTACCAGTTTATTTTTATGAGTTTAATAAGTTCAGAAGACCTTTCCAAATTAATGCATCTCGAAAAATTGGGATGGTTTGGTAATGTTATTGGTGGGCTAATACTAAAATTACTACGCTTATCAAGTCTGAATGAAGTATATGAGAAAAATAAGCTTCTAGAAGGAGATGAGTTTTTCACTTCTATTTTAAAGGATCTACATGTTACCTATGAAATACCAGACGAAGATTTAAAAAGAATACCAAAAGAAGGTGCTTTTATTAGCATTTCAAATCATCCACTTGGTGGTATTGATGGAATATTGTTAATGAAAATTGTATCTGGATTACGTCCTGATTTTAAAGTAACTGGAAATTTTTTGGTAGAAAGAGTAAAACCTATAAAACCATTCGTTATATCCGTAAATCCTTTTGAAAACAATAAAGGATCATATACTAAAATGGGAGGCACACAGCTTTCATTGGCTCATTTAAGTCAAGGCGGTGCACTCGGATTTTTTCCAGCTGGAGAAGTTTCTACAAAGAAAGAAGGAAATATCTATATAGACAAAGAATGGAATAAAGGAGTCCTAAAGATAATTCAGAAAGCTAAAGTACCTGTTGTCCCTATATACTTTCATACAAAAAATAGTAACTTTTTTTATTTTTTATCACGGATTAGTGGCTCGTTACGAACGCTAAAACTACCTTCAGAATTATTCAATAAAAAGAATAAAATAATAAAAATACGGATAGGTCAACCTATAAAAGTTGTTGAACAGGAGGCTTATACGGATATTAATAAGCTATGCCAGTTTTTACGTCAGAAAACCTATATGCTATCAAATGCCTATGGCAAAAAAGATAATCGTTTAAAATCTGCAAAAGAGAAACTCCCAAAGAGAATGCCCAAACAAATTGCTAAGCCCAAAAAAACTAGTGATTTAAGAATTGAGATAGAAAAACTTCGAAATACAGATAGTAGATTACTCTCTGTAAAAAATTATGAAGTATTTTTTGCAAAAGCAAAGCAAATACCTACCATTTTACATGAGATAGGTCGTTTACGTGAAATCACTTTTCGAGCAATAGAAGAAGGAACCAAAAAAGCTTTAGATATCGATAAATTTGATACGTATTATCAACATTTATTTCTGTGGGATAATCAAGCTAATAAAATAGCAGGAGCTTATAGAATGGGTTTAGGACAAGATATCTATCCCAAATATGGCGTAAAAGGTTTTTATGTTACAACCTTGTTTAAATTTGAACCTGAATTGCATAAAATGCTATCTCAAACGATAGAAATGGGACGTGCATTTGTCACTAAAGAATATCAGCAAAAACCGATGCCTTTATTTTTGTTATGGAAAGGAGTAATCCATGTAACCTTGAGATATCCCAAAAATAAATACCTTTTAGGAGGTGTAAGTATAAGTAATCAATTTTCAAATTTCTCCAAATCATTGATGATTGAGTTTATGAAATCGAATTATTACGATCCTTTTGTGGCACAATATATTCATCCTAAAAAAGAATATAAAGTTAAGTTAAATGATGCTGATAGGGACTTTGTTTTTGACCATACACAAGCCGATTTAAGAAAGTTTGATAAATTTATAAATGAAATTGAACCTGAAGGACTCCGTGTACCAGTGTTAATTAAAAAGTATGTAAAACAAAATGTAAAGCTAGTAGCCTTTAATGTAGATCCTAAGTTTAATAATGCCATAGACGGATTAATGTATATCCGAATTCAAGACTTACCTGAAAGTACTGTTAAACCCGTATTAGAAGAATACCAAGCAGAATTACTAAAAAAAATAGATAATAATTAGATTACATCTTTTCTATCAGAAAAATACTTCATAAACTGAGCTCTTTCATAGTATTTAGGATTTTTAATATTCCCTTGACTTAAAGAACCAATAATTTCAGTTACCGAAGCATGATTGTTTTTCTCTAAATACTTCTCTAAATAATCTAGTATTTCACTTATCACTTCAGCGCCATTTTTAAACAAAGCAGAAACGATGTAGTTTACGTTTGCACCTGCTAATAATAGCTTAACAAATGACTCGCCATCATGAATACCTGTTGAGGCTGCAAGGTCAGTATTTATACGGTCTTTCATAAGAGCTACCCATTGTAACGGAATAACATACTCATGAGGTGAACTAAAAATATCAGCAGTGGTAATTTCTTTTTTATCTAAGTTAATATCTGGTTTGTAAAAACGATTGAAAAGTGTAATACCGGCAACACCCGTATCAGCAACTTTTAAAATCATATCACCCAGATTGGTAAAATATTGACTCATTTTAACAATAATAGGAATCTTTACACTAGACTTTGCTTTCTTAATAATATTAAGGTATTTTTTTTCAATTTTTTTACTAGATCTAGTAAAATCTGCTGGAAAATAAAAAATATTTAATTCGATAGCATCTGCGCCTGCTTCTTCGATTTTCTTAAGGAAATAAAGCCATTCATGTGATGAAACACAATTAACGCTTGCGATAACAGGAATACTTAATTCGCTTTTAGCACTTTCAATCAATGCAATATATTCAGCAATATTATCTGCTTTGATTTTATGATCAAAGTATTCTAAATTATGGTCTTTTTCTCCTTTAGAGTCAGAATCTCTCAAGATATCCTCATATTCATTTAGGATTTCTTCTTCAAAGATTGACTTTAATACAACAGCTGCTGCACCTTGTTTTTCAAATTTCTTTAAGTTAACAGTATTGCTAGTTAAACTACTACTACCTACTACTAAAGGGTTTTTAAGTTTTAAACCTGCGTATTCTATTTCTAAATTTGCCATATTCTATTTTTGATATCGTGCAAATGTAAAAGGTATAAAACAAATAAAAGATGAAATAAATCATAATTTAACTAAATCTTAGTTTAGTACATGACAAAAATTGAACAGGTGTTGTTAATTTACTGAATATAAGCTATTTAACAAGACCTACTAGGTTTTTAAAACCTAGTAGGTCTACTGAAAATCAAAGACTTACAAAAACAAAAGGATTTTTTGTCATGTACTTATAAATCTTAGTCAAAAAAAACTCTATCTTTTTTGAATATATATGGTATAAATCATCTTTACTTTATAGCATTAACTATATCTTTGCATCCTTAAAAAAATAAAAAATGAGTAAGGCAGTTTATATCGCAACAATGGAACCTGGTAGCGGAAAATCTATTGTTACGCTTGGTTTGATGAGAATGTTATTGGGTAAAGTAGCTAAAGTGGGCTATTTTAAACCTATTATCAGTGATTTAGATGGTAAGAAATATGATAATCATATTAATACGGTTCGTTCTCATTTCGACCTAGATTTGAGTTATGAAGAGGCTTACGCATGTACAAAAAGTGAAGTCTTAGAAAAAAAACATAATGGTCAATTAAATGAAGTTTTAGATAAAATTATAGAAAAATATAAATCACTTGAAGTAAAGTATGATTTTATTTTAGTGGAAGGTACTGACTTTTCAGGTGAAGGAACCGCAACCGAATTAGAAATAAACACAGATATTGCAAAGAATCTGGGAATCCCAGCCATAATTGTTGAAAGTGGTACCGAAAAAACAATGATGGAGTTTACCAATAATCTTTTGTCAGCCTATGATTTATTTGAAGAGAATGAAGTAAAAGTTTTATCAGTAGTTGCCAATATGGTACAACCTGAAAATTTGGAATGGGTAAAGGAGGAACTTTATCAAAAACTACCAAAAAATGTAATTGTTAATGCCATACCTCTAATCAATTTTTTAGTCAACCCAACAGTTAAAGAGGTCGTGCGAGAACTTGATGCTGAGATTTTATTTGGTGATGGTGATGCTTTAAACAATCAAATAGAACATTTTGTTGTAGGAGCTATGCAATTACGTAACTACCTCTTGCGACTTAAAGAAAATTCACTAATTGTAATGCCAGGAGATCGTTCTGATTTAATCTTAGGAGCTTTACAAGCAAATATATCTAATAATTATCCTGCTGTTTCGGGTATTGTTTTAACTGGTGATCTTAAACCAGAGCCAGCAATCGTTAAGCTAATTGAAGGTTTAACAAGAAGAATACCCATACTTTTAGTAAAAGGAGATACGTACTCCATTTCTCAATTAGTTGGTGATATTCATGCTCAAATTTATGCAGATAATAGAGAGAAAATTTTATTATCAATTCGAACTTTTGATAAATATGTTGATGATTTTGAACTTTCCAATGCCTTAATTACGTTTAAAACAAAAGGAATTACACCACGTATGTTCCAATACAATCTTCTGAAACGAGCACAATTGCATAAAAAACATATTGTTTTACCAGAAGGAACTGATGATAGAATTTTAAAAGCCGCTGCTCGATTGGCCAATCAAAGTATCGTTGATTTGACCGTGTTAGGTCGTAAAGATAAAATTCAAAAACGAGTTGACCTTTTAGGCATTCGTTTTGACTTTGATAAAATAACGATTGTGAATCCAGTTGAATCACCACATTTTGAGGATTATGTAAATACGCTATATGAGTTGAGAAAACATAAAAATATGAATTTGGCTATTGCTGAAGATAAGATGGAAGATGTATCTTATTTTGGTACCATGATGGTATATAAAGGTCATGCTGATGGTATGGTTTCTGGTGCAGCTCACACAACACAACACACCATTTTGCCAGCACTTCAGTTTATTAAAACAAAACCAGGAGTATCGGTAGTATCCTCTATTTTCTTTATGTGTTTAGAAGATCGTGTATCTATTTTTGGAGATTGTGCTATTAATCCAAATCCTACTGCTGAACAATTAGCTGAAATTGCAATTTCATCTGCTAATTCAACTAAAGCTTTTGGAATTGAGCCAAAAGTGGCCATGTTATCTTATTCGTCAGGTTCATCAGGTATTGGTGAAGATGTTGATCGAGTTCGAAAAGCAACAGAAATAGTAAAAAATTTACGTCCAGATATTAAAATTGAAGGACCAATTCAATATGATGCAGCTGTAGATCCGATAATTGGAAAAAGCAAGTTGCCGAATTCAGAAGTTGCTGGACAAGCAAGTGTATTGATATTCCCAGATTTAAATACAGGAAACAATACCTATAAAGCAGTACAAAGAGAAACTGGTGCATTAGCGATCGGACCAATGTTACAAGGTCTAAACAAACCCGTAAACGATTTAAGTCGTGGTTGTACTGTAGATGATATTTTTAATACAGTTATTATTACTGCCATTCAAGCTGAAGGTTTGTAATATTTTATATTAATTTTTTGAACCTTTGCGGTAAAATATATTTATAAAACAAAGATCTTAGCGACTCCGTGTTTTTGCGGTAAAAAATTTAAACAATGAAAATACTAGTCATCAATTCCGGAAGTTCGTCTATAAAATATCAACTTATTGCTTTACCTGAGAATAAAATACTTTGTAAAGGTTTAGTAGAACGAATCGGAGAAAAAAATACTGAAGTTCATTATAGTTCAGATAGCCATAATTTTGATGAAATTCTTGATATTCCAAACCATCAAATAGGTTTAGAAAAGATTGCGAATCTACTATTAGATACCGATAAAGGAGTGCTTAAAACTGCTGATGAGATTACAGCAGTGGGACATCGTGTGGTACATGGCGGAAGTGTCTTTGCCAAAACTACACTGATTAATGACGCTGTTAAAAAGGTAATCAAAGCCTTGTATTCAATTGCTCCGCTACACAATCCACCAAACTTAATGGGAATAGAAGTAGCCGAAAAAGTTTTCCCAAATGCCCAACAAGTAGCCGTTTTTGATACAGCATTTCATCAAACAATACCTGAAGTAGCCCATCGTTTTGCTATACCTAATGAACTTTATGAAAAAGAACATATTCAGGTTTATGGATTTCATGGCACAAGTCATCAATATGTTTCAAAAAAAGCTATTGAGATTCTAGGAAAAGAAAATACTAAAATTATAAGTATCCATTTAGGGAATGGATGTAGTATGACTGCCATAAAAGACGGAAAAAGTATTGACACAAGCTTAGGTTTTGGGACGATGAATGGCTTGATGATGGGAACACGAAGTGGTGATTTAGACCAATCGGTTGTATTATTTTTAGAGCAACATTTAGGTTATACTTCCCAAGAAGTAACGACGCTTTTACAAAAGAAAAGTGGTATGTTAGGTATAACAGGAATGAGTGATTTACGTGATATTGAGGAGGCAGCTGAAAAAGGGGAGAAAATGCCACAATTAGCTTTAGCGATGAATGCCTACCGAATTAAAAAATATATTGGCTCTTATGCCACAATAATGAATGGTCTAGATGCATTAATTTTTACAGCTGGTATTGGCGAAAACTCAGATGTGGTTCGCAAAATGGTTTGTAGTAATTTAGACTTTTTAGGTATTTCGTTAGATTTAGATAAAAATCAGGTTCGTTCTAAAGAGATTAGAGCCATCGAAAATTCAGAATCAAAGGTGAAAATTTTAGTAATTCCTACTAACGAGGAATTGGAAATTGCTGAGCAAACCTATAAATTGATCGTGTAATTAGTTCTCAGATTGTTTGAGTCAATATCTTTTTTTTATAAAAGAATGGATTGTAAAAAATTCGATAGAAAAAATAATTTATTGCAACCAATCTACATCACTTATTAATAAGTGATTTTCTTCTCATAATAATCGCGTATTATTTGTTCTCTAAAATCAGGATGTGCAATGTTGGCAAGCGCTTTAACACGTTGTTCTATGGTTTTTCCATAGACATGAGCTACACCATATTCGGTAACTACATAATGTGTATGCGCTCTTGTAGTAACAACACCAGATCCTGGTTTAAGGAAAGGAACAATTTTACTAGCACCTTTTTCAGTAGTAGCAGGTAATGCTATAATCGCTTTGCCACCAGGACTTAGCGAAGCACCACGAATAAAGTCCATTTGACCACCAACGCCGCTATACATACGTGTACCTATTGAATCCGCACAAACCTGTCCTGTAACATCAACCTCAATAGCTGAATTAATGGCAACCATTCTAGGATTTTTACGAATTATTTGTACATCATTGACATAATCTGCTTCACGCATTTCTACAAAAGGATTGTCATCTACATAATCATATAATCTCTTAGAACCCATTAAAAAAGTAGCTAAGGCACGACCAGGATTTACACCTTTATAGTTTCCGTTTATAACATCTTTAAGTATTAAATCAATGACACCATCTGAAAACATCTCGGTATGTAAGCCTAAATCTTTATGATTACCCAAACGAGATAACACCGCATTTGGAATATTTCCAACACCCATTTGTAAGGTACTTCTATCTTCAATAAGATTGGCAATATGATCTCCTATTTTGTGTTCAATTTCAGAAGGTTCAGACATTATGTGCTCTAAAATTGGCTCATCTACTTCTACAAATGTATCTAATTCTGAAATATGAATAATTCCAGCGCCATGAGTACGTGGCATTTGTGTATTTACTTGTGCAATGACATGTTTTGCACTATCAATCGCTGCTAAACTAGCTGCAACCGTTACGCCTAAAGAGCAATATCCATGTTTGTCTGGAACCGAAACTTGTATTAAAGCAATATCTAAAGGAACCACTCCATTTTTAAATAATAAAGGGAGTTCACTTAAAAAGACAGGCGTATAAGACCCATTACCAGCCGTTAATGTATGCCGCACGTTAGGACCAATAAAAAAGGAATTAACATGAAAACTATCTTTTAAAATAGGATCAGCATAAGGAGCTTCACCTTCAGTGTGCAATTGACAAACTTCCACATTACGCAATTCTTCGTGGCGTGCTGTCATAGCTTTAATAAGGCTTTGAGGCGCAGCAGCTCCCATTTGAATATAGACACGATCGTTAGATTTAATAACTTTTACAGCCTCTTCGGGTGTTTTTGATTTGTACATTATACCTGTTTTTTACTTTTGCGAATATACAATATGTGCTGTTTTTAAATCATGTTAAATATCATTTTTAATAAAAATTGTTTTTAGTATTAATATTTGTTTTTTCAACGTCTTAGATCAAATTACTATTGCCCATTTTACAATTAAAATGTACCTTTGTATACGATTTAAACTACTATGATTAAAATTAAAACACGTGCGGAGATCGAACTCATCCGCGAAAGTGCACTATTGGTTTCGAAAACTTTAGGAATATTGGCTAACGAAGTTAAGCCAGGTGTTACTACTTTATATTTAGAT
Source organism: Flavobacteriaceae bacterium (assembly GCA_029934835.1). Lineage (GTDB taxonomy): Bacteria > Bacteroidota > Bacteroidia > Flavobacteriales > Flavobacteriaceae > DQTL01. The sequence goes on from JAOZLL010000017.1 coordinate 24,565, forward strand.
AAATTAGCAGAAGAGTTTATTCGAGATAATGGTGGAATTCCGGGATTTTTAGGTTTGTATGATTTCCCTAACACTTTGTGTATGAGTCCAAATGAACAAGTTGTTCATGGTATTCCAAATAAAGAACCTCTAAAAGATGGTGACATCATATCAATAGATTGTGGTGTGTTAATGAATGGCTATTATGGTGATCATGCCTATACTTTTGAAGTTGGTGAAGTTGATGATGAGGTAAAAAAACTATTACGTATTACCAAAGAGAGTCTTTACAAAGGAATTCGTGAATTTAAAATGGGAAATAGAGTTGAAGATATTGGTTATGCGATACAATCTTATGTCGAAGCAAAAGGTTATGGTGTAGTTCGTGAATTGGTTGGTCACGGTTTAGGAAAAAAAATGCACGAAGACCCACAAGTTCCTAATTACGGACGTCGTGGGCGAGGAAAAAAATTTAAAAATGGAATGGTTATCGCCATAGAACCCATGATTAATATGGGAACACATAAAATAAACCAGCTTAATGATGGCTGGACAATACTTACCCAAGACCGTAAACCAAGTGCCCATTTTGAACATGATGTGGCATTAGTTGATGGAAAACCCGAACTCTTATCTACCTTTAAATACATTTATGATGCTATAGGAATTGAATCAAATGAGGAAAATGAATTTAAAAGCTCGTATTATGAAAATCAAAAACATATACAATGAAGAATGGAAATTGTATAGAAGAGAAAAAGATAATTGGAAAGACAGTCAAAAATACTTAGTATCAAATTACGGAAGAGTACAAAGTCTTAAAACAAAAACACCTGTTCTATTAAAACTAGGATTTACAAGTGGTTTTCCTGTTGTTTCGGGTATTAGATGTAAGGATGAAAAATCTCGTTCTTTTTATGTACATCATGCTGTTACAGAATTGTTTATAGGTCCGAAACCTGACGATGAACATCGTATTATCCATATTGATTTTAACAAAGAAAACAATGTTTATTCCAATCTGAAATGGGTAAATAAAGAGGAATGGTGGGAACAACACAGTAAGAATCCTAAAGTTATTGCTGCCAGAAAGAAGCGAACCTATGCGAAATTAAATGAAGCTAAAGTGGCGATAATTAAACGTACTTTGTTTGATCCCAACCGTAAAACACGTTTAAAAATGATTGCCAAACATTATGGAATTTCAGAAATGCAATTGCACCGTATCAAAACAGGCGAAAACTGGGGTTCTGTAAAACCAGCTAAATAATTGTAGTCAAACAACAAATAAATGCACTAACACATCAACGATAATAAATGAGTTTTTTTAAACTAATTTTGAATACTATTCCGCGTAGCATACTCATAAGAGTTAGTTATTGGATACGTCCATTATTGGTTTTATGGTATCGTGGAAATAACTATTCCGATCCTATTGATGGCAAATCTTTTCGTAAGTTTTTACCGTATGGTTATGGACAACAGAGACCAAATGTTTTAGCACCGGGAACGCTTTCCTTAGAACGGCATCGTTTGTTGTGGTTGTATTTAAAAGATGAAACCCATTTTTTTACAGCTCCTAAAAAAGTGTTGCATATTGCTCCTGAACAAGCTTTTTATCATCGTTTTAAAAAGCAACAAAATTTAGAGTATATTACAGCTGATTTAAACTCGCCATTAGCAGCTATTAAAGCTGATATTACGGATTTACCCTTTAAGGATAATGAGTTTGATGTAGTTTTTTGTAATCATGTTTTGGAACATGTCACCGATGACAAAAAAGCTATGCAAGAACTGTATCGTGTACTCAAAAAAGGAGGTTTGGGAATATTTCAAATTCCACAAGATTTATCTAGGGAAACAACTTACGAGGATTTTAGCATTACTGATCCAAAAGAACGGGCAAAACACTTTGGACAATATGACCATGTGCGCGTTTATGGACAAGATTATTTTGAAAAATTAAGACGTGTTGGTTTTACGGTAACTCCGGTAGATTATAGCGCTAAGATTACACCTGACTTATTCGAAAAATACAGACTTGCAAAAGGAGAGTTGTTGCCCGTTTGTGGTAAGAGTTAACAAATTTTCTGTTAAAGTTCTTTTGGGTTATGAATAAAAAGTTGAGAAATATTCATTAATTATACTGAGTTAATATTGACTTCACCAATTATTTCATCTAACTTTACGATGATATATATCAATGTCTTTTTAGAGAAACTGCAGATATATTTGCGTTGTGTGTCATTACCACATCTCGGAATAATTGATTAAATTCACTTGCTAACTGAAAAAAACCGAATGAAAAGGGAAGAGATTTTAAGAATATGATAAAAATATATACTTTTGATTATCGGTAACTAAATTTGACATTAGTCAAAATGTTAAAGCAAAACACATAAATATGATGATTAAAAACTATTTTGAAAAACAGTTTGAATTAAGATATTTTGAGATGAATGAATTTGGTGTTGCTTCATCAACTACCATCTTAACTTTATTAGAAGAAACAGCAGCTGACCATTGTTATTCTATAAATCATAGTTTATATCAATTAGCAGAACAAAATGTTGGTTGGGTTTTGATTTCTGGGATTTTACAAATGGAGAGATATCCTAATTATAAAGAAAAGATTACTATTAAGACATGGTTGTCAAAATATTCAACAATCAAAGGATATAGAGAAAATATTATTTACGACGAACAAAATAATATAATTGGAAGAGCCAAAGGCTTATGGATTTTCTTTGATATTTATAGAAGAAGACCGATTCAAATATTTGATGATATAATAGAAAAATGGTCACTCTGTAACGAAGAAAGTATTGAGCATAATATTTCAAAAAAAATTAAAGCAGTTGAAAAATCAGATTACGAATTGAAAGTAAAAGTAAATAGGTATGATACTGATATGATTAAGCACGTAAATAATATTAGATATTTACAATGGGTAATTGAGTCAGTTCCTGAGGAAATTATTGAGAATTATTATTTATATTCTATAGATGGTAGATTTATTGCAGAAGCACATTATGGTCAAACACTTATCTTGTTGACTAAAAATGATACTAAAGATAATTCATTCATACACTCAATAAAAGTTGAAGGAACTGATAAAGTTTGTGCAACAGCAAAAACAATTTGGAAGAAAATAGAAAAACGAACGCACAACAAAAGATATAAGTAATACAGATTCAGAAATTTACTGGGCTTGCGAATATAAATAAAATATCGGTAAGGAAATTATAGTTTGGAGGTTTTGTTTCCGTACTACTCATATCCGAGCCGTTGCTAAAGTTACTTCTCAATTGGTCATAAAACTGATTTTTAGATAACCAAAGCATAAAATAAAGACTTGGTTAAATATTAAAACCTATTGAGAATATTTCTATTTACTAGAATTTTTCCTAAACGCTATATCTTTAGCAACCATACGCATTTCACTATAGGTATATTTATTTTTTAATTTGCTTCTTAAATCTGATAAGCCCTCGAATTTTGTTTTTTCCATAAGTTTATGGAGTGCTTGGTATCTTTTTTTAGGAATTAATTCTGTTATTGCAATTTCTCCTGTTAGAATAAATTCAGAAAGATGTCCTTCAATCGTGGTGACAGCATAACCCCTTTTTGTTGCGACTTCAAGAATATTTAAGCCACTTTTAAACAAATCATAAGATTCTCTTTGTGAGCTTCCTTTCTCTAAATTTGGTTTTTTAGATTGAACTTTCTTAGGTTTTAATTTGTTTTTTAAAACATAATCTTGGATAATATCTAATATTTCATCACCATATTTTTTAACCCTAATCTTTCCCATTCCATTTACAGCCAATAATTGTTTTTCAGTAATAGGGAAAAATTCACACATCTCATATAAGGTATGTTGCGTGAATACTTGAAAAGGTGGAATAGATTCTCCGTGTGAAATTACGGAACGCAGTTCACGAAGTTGAGCAAACAATATGGGATGTTCAGTCGTATCATTATATTCTTTTCTAACTCTAGTTGGTTCACTTTCTTGTAAAACAGCGTTGGCACGTATTTTTAGATATTTTTTGGTATTAAATCCATCCGTTAAACCAGTAAGGCAAAATAATTTATAAGAGTGTAAATCCTCTAAAGTTTTTAGTTGTTTTTGAAAGTCTTTTTTAACCGTTTTGTTATCGGTATTATAGGTTAATTCATCTAAAGGTTTACTAATTTTTTCATTGGTATGTTTGATAAAATAATCAATAGCTTTCTTAAGTCGCTCTTGAACAATACTACTATTCTCTGGTTCTAAAATATCAGTTGTAAGCTCTTTTAACTGATTCCTAAAGCTATTACTTATTTGGAGTAAGTCAATAATTCCCTTATCTTTTATGAGTAATAATGGGTCAATGATGGTTCCTTTTAGACTAGTTTTATTTTGATAATAAATATCAATAAGTCGCTTTACAGGATATAAAAAAGCATGATAACTAAAGAGTTCCTCAATAAGATTTAATTGATAGATTTTTCGTGAATTATCTAGTGTCTTTTTATCAGGCTGATTATCAGCAACATCATCAGTAAATGATTCCACCCGATTGTCATTGATGATGCTAGTTTCGCTAATCTTACTTTTTAAAACAATTCCTTCTAAAGTTTTACACCTACTTAATGCTACATAGGTTTGCCCATGTGCAAAGGAAGCTTCAGCATCAATAATGGCTTTTTCAAAAGTTAAACCCTGACTTTTATGAATGGTTATTGCCCAAGCTAAACGCAAAGGCATTTGAGAAAATGAACCAGATAATTCTTCAGATATTTCTTTGGTGTTTTGGTTGATAGAATAGCTGATATTTTCCCAAACTTCAGGTGTGGTCACAATAGTAGAATCATCATCTGGACAATCTACGATTACTTCATCCTTATCAAGATAGGTAATCGTACCAATTTTACCGTTGTAATACCGCTTTTCATGCGAGCTATCATTTTTGATAAACATGACCTGTGCTCCTACTTTTAATTCTAGTTTTTCGTGAGTTGGATAGGTGTTTTCTTGAAATTTACCTTTTATCTGTGCTTTGTAATAATAGCTTTTATTAGTGAGTTTATTCAACTCGACCTCATTCATAGAATTAGCTCTATTGTTATGAGTAGTTAAGGTTATATAGCCATCCGCTTTAGCAGGAATAAACTCAGGTTGATAGCGTTGGTTTAGTTTATCAGCTGATTTTTGTGTCAGTTTGTTGGTTCTGATCTCATTGAGAATACCTATAAATTTCTCATTATCTTGACGATAGATGTGTTTAAGTTCAATACTGATGGCATTGGCTTGTTGAAAGACTTTACTGCTAAAAAAATAGGCGGTTTCGTAGTAGGATTTAAGAATACTCCAATCATTAGGTTTAACCACAGGCGAGAGTTGCTGTAAATCGCCAATCATTAATACTTGAACACCACCAAAAACTTTAGTTCGGTCTTTATAACGCTTAAGAACTAAGTCAATAGCATCGAGTAAATCGGCACGAACCATACTAATTTCATCAATAACCAATAAATCTAATGATCGGATAATGTCAATCTTTCGTTTACTGAACTTCATTTTATAATTGCCCGTATTCTTAAATTGAGAACCATCGGGAATTATCGGTCCAAAAGGCATTTGAAAAAAAGAATGAATAGTCACTCCTTTAGCATTAATTGCGGCAACACCTGTTGGAGCAACCACCACCAATCTTTTTAAAGATTCTTGCTTAATTTTATGTAAAAAAGTAGTTTTTCCCGTACCAGCCTTTCCTGTTAAAAAGATATTTCTATCCGTTTTTTCGACAAAATTCCAAGCTAGGTTGAGTTCAGGGTTTTTATTCATTGCAAAAGTTATTTTTTTCATTAACAAAAATAGAAAATTATATTAGTCATCGTCTGTGAGGAGGAATATATCATTCACAGGTTTTCCACATATTTTAGATATTTTTAATGCAAGAACTGTTGATGGAACATATTTGTTAAGTTCTATGGCATTAATAGTTTGACGGCTTACTTGTGTTAATTCAGCAAGTTTAGCTTGCGTAATATTAAGTATGGCTCGTTGGATTTTCAAATTATTTTTCATGTTATTGTGATCGATTTAATTTGAATAGTTTATAATGAAAAATGGCAACAAAAAACACTAATAGTGTAAACATATTAAAAACCATAACATTAAGAAAAGAGAAACCATAAATTAAAATAATTGTTAATAGTAAAATTCCATAGTTTATATATGTTGCTAATACTAACGATTCCATTCGGATTTTTGCGATTAACTCATCTTCGATTTTGGTCTTTGAAAAAGCAACAAATATTGCTCCTATTATTAATATTACCACAATTAATTCACCAAAGACATTATTGGATGTTCGAGAAAAATTACCTTCGCTACCAAAAATAGAATCATTAAATAAGGCATAAACCGTTATATTAAAAAAATCTAATTCCTCTAATTCGAAAATATAATAACTTACCCCTGAAATAATTCCAATAATTAATAAGAGCCAACCAATTTTTTTATATTTATGCTGAAATAAATATCTTGTTTTCATCTAGTTAATTTTTAAAATACACTTCAAAAGTAAGAAATACTTTACATATAGACAAGCAAACCATACAATTATTTCATTACGAAAGCTCCATCAATACCTGTATAATGAAAAGAAATTTTGTTCCTTTTACAAGTCTCTTTCCATTGCTTTATATAGCTTTTATAATTAGAGCCATCAACAAGTACCGTTTTAGGTTGGTATTCTTGAATTAGGCGTTCCAGATTAAGTTTAGGAGATTGTCGGAGCAAAACAATATCGGGTCGAAAAGAAATATTTTGAAAAATACCTAAACTATCAACAACTACTATTTTTTTATTTTTATAGTTGAAAAGATTAGGAATTGTATTTGTCGATTTATTACGAGTTGTTTTTGAACCTACTTGATACGTATTTATAAACCGAGTTTTATTTCTGTTGATACTATCGATAGAATATAGTAATTGTAAACTGCTTCCTTCTTTTACACCAACAATACTTTCTTTTGTTTTATGAAAAATGACTATTTCATTTGAATTTTCTGTATGGTATTTCTCATAGATAAATACAATTTGAAGCAAAACAATTGCTATAAAAAAAGTAAGTAATTGAGGTGTTTTCCTTTTCATCCACCAGCGATATCCCATAATGATAAAGAAATAACTAGCCATTAATGCAAAAATCGAAAAAGAAATATCTCTAAATAAAAATGTTTCATGTGAGGCAACCCATTCAATAAAACTATTCATTGCATGCAAAATATACCCATAGATTTCTACAAGAAAATTAGGCAATAATTCTAGTATTGATAAACTCACGACCAATAATCCAATCATCATAATGATTCCTATAAATGGAATGATAACCACATTCGACAAAAAGAATAAACCCGGGAATTGATGAAAATAATACAAGCTTATTGGTAGCGTTCCAATTGTTGCCGCAAGAGAAACGCTGAGTAGTTGCCAAATTTTTCGGGGGAAATACAATCCTATTCTTGGTAGTACTGATTCTATTTTTGGTTGTAATAATACAATTCCCAAAACAGCCGTATAACTCATTTGAAAACCCACATCAAAAATAAATAATGGATGAATCAAGACAAGTATAAAATAAGAGGTGATAAGCGCATGTAAAACAGCACTACGTTCGTTTTTAAAGGCTAATCCAATGGCGATAAAAGTAAACATAGTTACTGCACGAACAACCGATCCGCTTAATCCAGTTAGTAAGGCAAAGCCCCATAAAATCAGAATAATTAAACTGGTTTTAATATGATTTCCTTTTGATAATTTCTCTAGTGGTTTGAAAAGAAAATTTAATAATAAAAATAGTATTCCGACATGTAATCCAGAAACAGCTAAAATGTGAATTGCACCTGCACCTGCATAACTGTTTAACAAGTTTTTTGAAATACGCTGTCTTTGTCCCAAAATAATAGCATTAATTATGGCCATTTCATTTTCTTCGAAAGGATGTTTCTGTAAGGAAGTTTGTATTTTTTCTCGCCACTGTGCAGCAAGTGTTTTTAGTGTCGTATTTTGGATGGGTAAACCAATTATCTCTACTGATTTTATAGCTATTTGGTGGTAAATTCCTTGTTTTTGTAAGTAGTTTTTATAGTTAAATGAATAGGGGTTTAAAGGTGAATTGATTGCCTGGAAATTAGATTTTGTATGGTATATTTCACCAACTTCAAGAGTTCCATTTAGGCTATCTTTGCTTAGGTTTACTACAATTTTCCCTGTACATATAATGGAGTCTATCTGAATTATTTGAGCATAATACTTATGTTGATAAACAGTAGGTTTTAGTCTTTTTTCAATCTGAATAAGTAATGAATTGGTCTCTGAAATAAAATGAGAGTAATGTGTATCCTGTCTAAGTTTATCTTGAAAACTAATACTGGCAATCCCTATCAGTAAAATACTTATATAACTGAAAATTTGCGACAATAAATTATAAGTAGTGAACTTTCGACTTAAGGTATAAAAAACCAGTAAAAGGATTAGAATAATTGAAATTGAAACGACAAGATAACCAGTAGGTATATAAACATAATAACCAATAAGTACACCTATTGTCAAAAATATACTTAAATGTAAAGGAATGTATTGGGAAATATTTTTCATAGCATAACAAAGTTAGCTATTTTAAACCATATAAGCAGCAAAAATCTATTTACTTCTAGAGATATGATTTATGTAATCATGTTTAACAACTAATATACCTTAGTGTGGTTTATGTAGTTTTTAGTTTTTCAAGCATGATTTCTGCAACTGTTTCCGAGGCACCTTTACCACCTAATTTCTCTTCTAATTCGAGGTAGTTTTCAAAAATTGTAGTTCTGTTATCTGGATCTAAAATTGCTTTTAATTCTTTCGTCAATCTTGTCTTATTGAAATTTTTTTGGAGAAGTTCTGCAACTATTGGTGCATCCATAATCAAGTTAACTAATGAAAAGTATTTAATGTTTTTAACCAAAAAACTACCAATAAAATAAGTCAAAGCACTTGTTTCATAACACACTACTTGTGGCACTTTAAACAAAGCAGTTTCTAGTGTTGCCGTTCCTGAAGTTACCAAAGCGGCGTTAGAAATACTTAGTAAGTCATAGGTTTTGTTGGGAACAAAAGCTACCGACGAATCTATTATATAGTTCTCATAAAATGATTTTGTTCTGTTTGGCGCTCCGGCAATAACAAACTGATAATCTGTAAATAGTTTACTCATTTGCACCATCAAGGGAAGCATTTTTTTAATTTCTTGTGCTCGGCTTCCAGGTAAAAGAGCAATAATGGGGTTTTGACCTAATTGAAATTCTGTTCTAAATGCTTTTGCTTTTGTAGGTGGTCTATCTGCAATAACATCTTGTAGCGGATTACCTACATAATGAACAGGATATTGGTGTTTTTTCTCAAAAAATTCTTTTTCAAAAGGGAAAATCACATAGAGTTCATCAATATATTTTTTAAACTTTTCAACTCTTTTTTCATTCCATGCCCAAAGTTTTGGAGCAATATAAAAATGAGTAGGAATTCCCATTTCTTTTGCAAAAGGAGCAATACGTAAATTAAACCCAGAATAATCAACTAAAATTAAAACATCAGGTTGGTACGCTGCAATATCTTGCTTACAATATTTGATATATTTAGTAAGTGTATTGATGTTTTTGAGAACTTCTAAAATTCCCATAAATGCCAACTTTTGGTAGTGTGTCACTAAATCGCCGCCAACAGCTTGCATAAGATCGCCACCCCAAAATCTAAATTCAGCATTTGTATCTTTCACCTTTAAGGCTTTCATTAAATTAGAGGCATGCAAATCACCTGAGGCTTCTCCTGCTATTAAATAATACTTCATATGACTGAATTTTTATTTTTCATAGGTGTCCTATGTTATTCGCTATTAGTCATCCTATTGTCACGTAAAGCGTAATGGCGCAAAAGACACTCATGTGTCAAGATTAGAAATGCTCGGTTCATGTTTTTCTACTTTATGGTTGGTCTTTAAGTGAAGTCAAAATGAGCAATTTTAAAAAAAGGTAAACCAAAATACAAGCAAAGCAGCTAATATAACACCGAGCATCACACCACGAGCTTTATAATCCTCTTTGCGTTTTAGAAAAACAAAGAATAATAGCAAATTGGGTATAGCTCCAAGAGCCAATATCATTTCTTGGTTACTCGTATCTATCATCCATTGCCATGAAGCCTCAAAACCATTTTTCATAATATATTCCATATAAAGATAGCTACCCGCGATAGTAGTTAGGATACTAATTATAAAACCAATAATAATCTTTTTTATCATAATCTAGTTATTACACT